>DASPGV010000073.1:0-15204 GCA_035620415.1 Nitrososphaera sp. | reverse complement strand
GAACTCTTACAACGAATTCATGGAGCGTGGGCTCCAAAGCATCATCGACGAGGTGGGCGAGATTGAAATCGAAACCGCCGAGTACCCGTACAAGATCAAGCTGGGCAAGATAAAGCTGCAGCAGCCAAGGATAATGGAGCTAGACGGTTCTATCACGCACGTCGCGCCGATGGAAGCCAGATTGCGCAACCTTACCTACGCATCGCCGGTCATGCTGGAGTGCAGCGTGGTCGAGGACGGCAAGATTCTGGAATCGCGCTTTATCCACATCGGTGACATGCCGGTAATGGTCAAGTCCAACACGTGCATCCTGCACAACCTGCCGGAGAGCAAGCTTGTTGAATTTGGCGAAGACCCCCGCGACCCAGGAGGATATTTTATCATCAACGGCTCAGAGCGCGTAATCGTAGGGCTTGAGGATCTTTCCTACAACAAGATAATTGTCGACGCAGAAGAGGCCACCGGCACGCTGCTCTACAAGGCCAAGGTATATTCTTCTATAGTGGGCTACAGAGCAAAGCTCGAGCTGGTCATGCGGCCTGACGGATCGATAGTAACCAAGATCCCGGGCTCGCCTGTCGACATCCCGCTTATCACGCTTATCCGGGCGCTTGGCCTCGAGTCCGACAAGGACATCGCCGACTCGGTTTCGCTCAACGAAATCATCCAGGACGAGCTCGAACCTTCGTTTGAAAAGGCCGGCGACGTCAACACCAGCAGGGACGCCATTGTCTACATTTCGAAAAGAATCGCGCCCGGCATGCTGGAGGAATTCCAGATAAAGCGCGCCGAGACGCTGCTCGACTGGGGACTCTTGCCACACATTGGCAAGAACCCCGACAACAGACACGAAAAGGCGCTGTTCCTAGGCGAAGCGGCAAGCAAGCTCATCGAGCTCAAGATGGGCTGGATCGACTCTGACGACAAGGATCACTACGGCAACAAGGTGATCAAGTTCGCCGGCCAGATGCTTGCAGACCTGTTCAGGACCGCCTTCCGCAACCTGATACGCGACATGAAGTACCAGCTGGAACGCTCGGGCCAAAAGCGCGGCATCAACGCAGTCGCCGCTGCAGTCAGGCCGGGCATCGTCTCCGATAAGCTGAACAACGCCATTGCAACGGGCAACTGGGGCAGGGGCAGGGTCGGAGTCACACAATTACTGGACAGGACAAACTACATGTCCACTATTTCGCACTTGCGCAGGATCCAGTCGCCGCTCAGCAGGAGCCAGCCCAACTTTGAGGCAAGGGACCTGCACGCGACGCACTTTGGCAGGATATGTCCCGCGGAGACGCCTGAAGGCTCGAACTGCGGACTCGTCAAGAACTTGGCGCTATCTGCCATTATTTCAGTCAACGTCCAGAGCGCCGAAGTCACGGAGAAGCTGTACGAGCTTGGAGTGCAGAACGTGGAGGAGGCCGACGAGGACCTCCGGGAATCCGGCACCAGGGTATTTGTCGATGGTAGGTTGATAGGCTACGTCGAAAAGGGAGACCACCTTGCCGACACACTGAGGTCGATGAGGAGGTCAGGCAAGATCCACCCCCATGTCGGGATCTACCTCTACAGCTCGCAGAACGAAAACGCCACAAAGCGCCTCTACATCAGCTGCAACGCCGGCAGGGTCCTGCGCCCACTCGTGGTGATCAGGGACAACAAGCCGCTTGTGACCTACGAAGTGATTGAAAAGGTCTCCAAAAAGTTCCTTTCGTGGAACGACCTCCTCTACATGGGCGTCATCGAGCTTACGGACGCAAATGAGGAGGAGAACTGCTACGTCGCGATCGACCCACGGAAGCTTGAACCAAAGCACACCCACTTGGAGATATTCCCATCAGCCATACTGGGCGTCGGCGCTTCAATTATCCCGTACCCAGAGCACAACCAGTCGCCGAGGAACACTTATGAAAGCGCGATGGCAAAGCAGAGCCTTGGATTCTCAACCCCGCTGATGAACGCAAGCACGTACGTCAGGCAGCACTTCATGCTCTACCCTCAGACGCCGGTGGTGAGCACAAAGGCGATAAACCTGCTAGGTCTGGAAGAGCGCCCGACCGGCCAGAACGCTGTCGTTGCGGTGATCCCGTTTGAAGGCTATAACATCGAAGACGCAGTAGTGTTCAACAAGTCTTCAGTTGACAGGGGGCTCGGCAGGACGTTCTTTTACAGGATCTACGAGGCCGAGGCCAAGCAGTATCCAGGAGGCATGAAGGACAACTTTGAGCTTCCGGTCGCAGACGCCAATATACGCGGCTACAGAGGCGAAAAGGCGTACCGCCTGCTCGAGCAGGACGGCGCGATAATGCACGAAGCCGTGGTCAACGGGGGCGACATACTGATCGGAAGGACCTCGCCGCCAAGGTTCATGGAAGAGTACAAAGAGTTCGAGGTCAAGGGGCCTTATCGGCGCGACACCTCTGTAGGAGTAAGGCCGTCGGAAAACGGCGTAGTCGATACAGTCATAGTTACGCAATCAGTCGAAGGTGGCAAGATGTACAAGATCCGAGTCCGCGACATGAGGATCCCGGAGATAGGCGACAAGTTTGCCTCAAGGCACGGACAGAAGGGGGTCGTCGGCATGCTGGTAAACCAGGAAGACCTGCCGTACACCGAGGACGGAGTCGTGCCGGACATTATGATCAACCCACACGCGTTCCCGTCGAGGATGACCGTCGGCCAGTTCATGGAGTCGCTTGGCGGTAAGGCTGCTTCGCTCCGGGGCAGGATCGTCGACGGCTCGGCTTTCCTTGGGGAGAAGGGCGACGACATCAAGAGCGCGATGGAGCAGTACGGCTTCAAGTACACGGGCAAGGAGGCGATGTACGACGGGAGGACCGGACGCAAGTTCCCGGCGGATGTCTACATCGGAGTCGTCTATTACCAAAAGCTGCACCACATGGTTGCAGACAAGATCCACAGCCGCGCTAGGGGCCAAGTCCAGATGCTGACAAAGCAGCCTACCGAGGGCAGGGCTCGCGGCGGAGGCCTCAGGTTCGGAGAGATGGAGCGCGACTGCCTTATCGCATACGGCGCGTCAATGATGCTAAAGGACAGGCTACTTGAAGAGTCGGACAAGGCGGAGGTCAACATATGCGAGCGCTGCGGGCTGCTCGCTTACTATGATGTCAAGCAGCGCCGCTACGTCTGCCGCGTCTGCGGAGAAAAGGCCAAGATATCGTCGGTAGTGATCGCTTACGCGTTCAAGCTGCTCCTACAAGAGATGATGAGCCTCAATGTCGCTCCCAGGCTGCTTGTAAAGGAGAAGGTCTAGGGAGGTAGATTGAGATGATGGAAGAATCTGCAAAAATTCTTGGTGGAATAAAGTTCAGCGTGTGGTCGCCTACAGAGGTGCGCAAGTTCTCTGTGGCCGAGATCACCGCGCCAGAGACGTACGACGAGGACGGCATGCCTGTGCAGGGCGGGCTTATGGACAACAGGCTGGGCACGCTCGAGCCGGGCCAGAAATGCGCCACCTGCGGAAACACATCTGCAAAATGCCCCGGCCACTTTGGACACATCGAGCTTGCAGAGCCGGTGCTCCACATAGCGTTCGTCGACGATATACACAAGCTGCTCCTGATCTCGTGCAGGTCGTGCAACAGGATCAAGCTCGAGCCGGAAGAGCTGGCAAAGTACAAGCAGATCCGCGACAGCAAGGCCGCATATGCGGTCATTACGCTTGAAAACATCAAGGACGAGATAATCGAGCGGTCCAAGAAGGTCAAGGTCTGCCCGCACTGCGGCAAGGATCAGTACGACCTAATATTCACAAAGCCGACGATCTTTGTTGAAAAGACGGACGCCGGCGAAAACAGGCTGCTTCCGATAACGATACGCGAAAGGCTGAGCCACATCCCGGACGACGACCTGACGCTGCTCGGCTACGACCCCAAGGCCGCAAGGCCGGAATGGTTCGTGCTGCAGGTGCTGCCGGTACCACCCGTAACAGTAAGACCGTCAATCATACTTGAAACAGGCATAAGGTCGGAGGACGACCTGACGCACAAGCTGGTCGACATCATCAGGGTGAACCAGCGCCTCAAGGAGAGCAAGGAGGCAGGCACCCCGCCGCTGATCGTGCAGGACCTTGTCGATCTCTTGCAGTACCATGTCACCACTTACTTTGACAACGAAGTGTCCGGCATCCCGCAGGCCCACCACAGGTCGGGCAGGCCGCTCAAGACCCTGACCCAGAGGCTCAAGGGCAAGGAGGGCAGGTTCAGGGGCTCGCTTTCGGGCAAGCGCGTCGACTTTTCAAGCAGGACAGTGATCTCGCCTGACCCCAACCTAACGATCGCAGACGTGGGCGTGCCGACCGACGTTGCAAAGAAGCTCACGATACCAGAGACCGTTTCGCAGTGGAACCTTGAAAGGCTCAAGGAGCTCGTGATGAACGGTCCCAACACATACCCGGGCGCAAACTATATCATCAGGCCGGACGGAGTCAAGATAAGGCTCGATTACGTCACCGACAGGAAGGCAATAGCCGATTCGCTTGCGTCAGCCTACATCGTCGAGCGCCACCTTGCCGACGGGGACATTGTAATTTTCAACAGGCAGCCATCATTGCACAGGATGTCCATAATGGCGCACAGCGTCAGGGTGCTTCCCTACAGGACTTTCCGGCTTCACCCCGCGGTGTGTCCGCCATACAACGCCGACTTTGACGGGGACGAAATGAACCTCCACGTACCGCAGAGCGAAGAGGCGAGGGCCGAGGCTACCCTTCTCATGAGGGTGCAGGACCAGCTGATCTCGCCAAGGTACGGGGGGCCCATCATCGGCGGCATCAGAGACTTTATCACCGGCGCGTTCATGCTGACCCGCGACGGTTCTACGCTGACAAAGGACGAGTTTGCGAACCTTGCAATGATAGGCGGCTACGACGGGCCGCTGCCAGAGCCGGCGCTGACAAAGGACGGCCAAAAGCTCTATGCTGGAAGGCAACTATTCTCGCTGTTCCTGCCAAAAGACTTTAACTTTATCATCACGTCAAAGTGGAACAAGGCGGCAAAGGGAGAGGGCAAGGACGTAGTCATAAGGAATGGCGAGCTCCAGAGCGGAGTCATCGACAAGGCGTCCATAGGCGCAGAGGAGCCGGACAGCGTGCTCCACAGGATCGCCAAGGACTATGGCACCGACGCGGCAAGAAAGTTCCTCGACTCGATCCTCACCATGCTCAAGACCTACATCACCCACCGCGGATTCACGTATGGCTATTCTGACCTGTGGCTTTCGCCGGAAACAAGGCAGGAGATAAGCGACATCATACAAAAGACCTACGAAAAGGTCTACGAGCTCATACAGCAGTACAACGACGGGACGCTGCCGCTTACAAGGGGACTTGCCGCGGAGGAGGCGCTTGAACTGTATGTCGTCAACGAACTGTCGCGCGCTCGCGACCGCGCAGGCAGGACAGCCGACAGGGCTTTCCCTGACGAAAACTCGGGCGTTATAATGGCATCGACCGGCGCAAGGGGCTCCACCCTCAACATCGGCCAGATGACAGCTGCCTTAGGGCAGCAGTCGATAAGGGGCAAGAGGATCCAGAAGGGCTACCACAACAGGGCACTGTCGCACTTCAAGCCCAAGGATGCAAACCCCGACGCAAAGGGCTTTGTAAAATCGAACTACCGCGACGGCCTGTCGCCGCTAGAGTTCTTTTTCCACGCGATGGGCGGAAGGGAAGGCCTTGTGGACACTGCGGTCAGGACGCAGCAGTCCGGCTACATGCAGAGAAGATTGATCAACGCGCTGGAGCACTTGAAGATCGAGTACGACCAGACGGTGCGCGACCCGCACGGCAACATCGTGCAGTATCTCTACGGCGAGGACGGGATCGATCCTGCCAAGAGCGACCACGGCGAAGCCGTCAACATTTCAAGGCTGATTGAAGCTGAATCAATTGTCGACGAGGGCAGGAAGGCCACCGAAGACGTCATCAAGGGCATCATCGCGAAATACGCCGAGAACCTGAACCCGAGGATGAAGGCCGGACTGGAAAAGGCGTTGCTCGAAAACAGGCTGAGTAAGGAGGGCGTCGAAAAAGTGATGAAGAAGGTGCTTGACCTTATCGACAGGGCTCTTGCAGAGCCGGGAGAGGCCGTCGGCGTCGTGACCGCGCAGTCGATAGGCGAGCCGGGAACCCAGATGACCCTCAGGACGTTCCACTTTGCAGGCGTCAAGGAGAGAAACGTGACGCTCGGCCTCCCTAGGCTCATCGAGCTCGTGGACGCGCGCAAAAAGCCGGTCACTCCAACCATGGACATCTACCTAGACGAGGATCACAGGGTGTCCAGGGAAAAGGCGCTTGAAGTCGCAAGGGAGATACTGTTCACCCAGATAGGCGACCTTATCGACAGGTCAGAGACTGACTACAGCGGCGTGCTGACTTTCTACCTGTCAGAGGCGAAGCTGGCAGAGAGGGGATGCAGCTTTGCCGACATGCAGGAAGTCCTCGAAGGCGCCAAGAAGAAATACACCATCAAGCCGAACGAGAACAAGCTCCTGATCAAGGTGACGGTCCCAGACGAGCCGGACGCCCAGACGCTCTTGACGCTCAAGAGCAAGCTGCTCAACACCAGAGTAAAGGGGGTGCCTGACATCGAACGCGTCACAATAGTCAAGCAGGACGAAGAGTGGGTAATACAAACAGCCGGCTCGAACCTTGCAAAGGTGGTGGCAGTCGACGGAGTCGACCTTACCAGAATAACTACAAACAACGTCTACGAGATATGGCAGACTCTCGGCATCGAGGCAGCAAGGACCGCCCTGATAAAAGAGATCACCAACACGCTTGAAGAGCAGGGCCTCGAAGTGGACACGCGCCACATCATGCTGGTCGCCGACCTTATGACCTCCAAGGGCTACCTGCAGCAGATAGGCAGGCACGGAATCGCCGGAACAAAAACCTCGGTGCTCGCAAGGGCCGCCTTTGAAATTACAGTGCCGACTATTGCAAGGGCGTCGCTTGAGGGCCAGATTGAAACACTGAAGGGAGTGACAGAAAACGTTATAGTAGGTGCCACTGTACCTGTCGGCACCGGAATGGTAGACCTCTACATGAAGGTGAAGGACAATGAAAGCGCTGGAAAAAGTGATTAAGGACGCGGTAGCCGCCGACAAGTACAAGAGCGGCGTCAAGGAAGTGCTGCAGTCGGTCAAGGGCTCAAAGCTGATAATCGTGAGCAAGTCCATCAATTCGGACGACAGGGCCGAGGTTGAAGAGCAGGCCAAGACCGCGGACGTCGCAGTCTATGAATATCCCGGCACCTCTGTCCAGCTGGGCAAGCTCTGCAACAAGCCCTTCAGGATCACCGCGATAGCGCTCAAGGCCGGGACTGCGAAAGAGCTCGAAGCGATAATGTCTGAAAAAGAGGCAACGGCCAAGTAGACTTAAATTGAGCATGAGTTGTGAGCATGATTTGTTGTCGTCGTTTGCACCGCACGTCGCAGGGACGCTGTAAAAATGGAGATCAAGCTGACCTCTGACGAGCTGCGGCTCATGTCCCTATTCCAGAGCATTACGAGCGCTACTGCAAGGGACTGCATAGTCGACGAAAAGATGGACCGCGTCATTTTCGTGGTCAACAAGGGCCAGATGGGGCTTGCAATCGGCAAGGGCGGCTCAACGATAAAACAATTACAGAACGTGGTTGCAAGAAAGATCGAGCTAGTTGAATATTCAGACGACCCTGCGGAATTTGTCCGCAACATGCTCAACGCCGACATGGTAAACGATGTCAGGATATCTGAAAGGGGCGATGGGACGATGCAGGCCGTCGTGACTGTCGACCAGAGGAAAAAGGGCGCCGTGGTCGGCAGGGAGGGCAGGAACGCCGAGAAGGCGAGGCTCCTTGCGAAGCGATACTTCCAAATAACCAATTTGCAGATAGTAAGCCCTGAACAGGGTAATAGTCATAGGGTGAATATGGATGGGTAAATCTCCGCTAGGTCTGTTCGCAGGCAGGGTTCTCAAATCGAAGAAGAGCCGCGCCAGGTGGGCGGACAAGTATTACAAGAGAAGGATGCTCATGCTTGACAAGAAGGCGAACCCGCTCGAGGGGGCGCCGCAGGCAAGGGGCATAGTGCTGGAAAAGGTTGGCATCGAGTCAAAGCAGCCCAACTCTGCCGTGCGCAAGTGCGTCAGGGTTCAGCTGATAAAGAACGGCAAGTCCGTGACCGCTTTCCTGCCAAGGGACGGCGCTCTGAACTTCGTTGACGAGCACGACGAAGTCATCATCGGTGGAATCGGGGGCTCGATGGGCGGCGCAATGGGCGACATTCCCGGTGTTCGGTGGCAGGTGTTCAAGGTAAACGGCGTTTCACTGAACGAGCTTGTTCACGGAAGAAAGGAGAAGCCGAGAAGATGAGCGGCAAAGAGCAGGTTCACATACAGCTGTTCCACAAGTGGGACGCAAGTGACATTGCGATAAACGATCCGGGATTAAAGAACGTCATAAGCTTGAAGCCGGCGGTGATCCCGGTGACGTTTGGAAGGCACGAGCACCAGCGGCTGAAAAAGGCTGAAGTCAACATCGTCGAGCGCCTTGCAAACAAGCTGATGCACTTTGGCAAGAAATACGCCAAGAACACCGGCAGGATGGGCGGCAAGAAGGCAAGGATGCTCAACATAGTGAAGACCGCGTTTGAAATCATACACCTTGAAACCGGCAAGAATCCGGTGGAGCTGCTGGTGAGGGCTATCGAGAACTCATCGCCAAACGAGGACACGACCCGCATCGTGTACGGTGGCGTCGTCTATCACGTCTCGGTTGATGTCGCACCGCTGCGCAGGGTTGACCTTGCGCTGCGATTCATCGCGGAAGGCGTCAGGGAATCGACCTACAGCAACCCGCAGGCGATTGAAGAGGCGCTTGCCAAGGAGATAATCCTGGCTTCTAACAACGACATGGCGAGCCACGCGGTAAAGAAAAAGAACGAGCAAGAAAGAATCGCGATGGCGTCAAGGTAGGCCATCTCTGTATTTTATTTTCACAAAAAATAAAAGCAATTGCTGCAAGCCTTTTGCAGAGCAGGGGCTAGGCTGAGCGGGTGACGCAGGGGCGCGGAGGGAAAAGCTCCCCTAGCCTCCCATTACGCTTATCAATGGCTGGTTGGACAACATAGCAAAGAAATGAGCGGCAAGGACGAGTCGATCTTCTCAAAAGAAGCCCTGATGAGCACCCAGGCCGGCAAGGACATCATGAAGCAGGGCCTGCTCAGGAGCAAGGGCTACAAGCAGTTCAACCAGTACAAGGAAAATACAGAGAAGGAATTTTCCGGCTTTGCCGAGCGCTTTGTCATGTCGCTGCACAAGGCGATAACCGCCGACAGCAACCCCACCGGCACGATAAAAAAGTTTGCAGACAACGTCGGCTCTCAGGAGCTTGCCCTGCCTGATGGCAGCGTGGCAGATGTCAAGACCCGGCTGTCAAACCCCGATGTCCTAGCCGACAGGGTCAAGCGCATACTGAATTCCAATTTTGTCAAGATGACTTTCCCGGTCTTTAACGCGCTATACGACGGCGCTTCTGAGTATTTTGGCGACGTCGCCTCCGAGGAAAAGAGGAACGCCGTGATCGACGGCCACATCATTGCAATCGACCTTTCGGAGCCGATGGACAGGATAGTCGACAGGGACGAGGACCTAGAGTACCTCGACGACTATAGGTTCATGAACCCCTACATCCTTGGCATAGCGCGCTACAAAATCGCGCAGGGCGGCGATTCTGTGCTCAAGGCTTTTGAAGAGGGATTCAGGGACGCACGGATGGGCCAGTACATAGATGTCAGGCTAAAGATGAACCCGGCGTCGATAAGCGACGAGAGCATGACAGAATGCTACAAGAAATACCGCGCCGTGATGGGCACTGCCGGCAGGAACATGGCGCTCAACCGCCGGCCGCTGTCAGATATCTTCCACCTTGGTATGGCCAAGGCCGGCGAGTGCGTTGGCTGCGGCAACGAGATCGAGGATGCGATAAAGAACAACGCCGTCAAGGTGCCTTCGTGGCCGCTCTACTACGCCCTCAACACCGGCGACGTAAGGCGAGCCTTCGAGCTCACGATGGCAAAGAGCGAGCTGTATCTGGATGAGGCCAAGATCGCCCTCGACATGCTGCCCGAAAGCTTCCAGCTAAAGCCGTTTCTGGAATTCCTGTTCATGACCGTCAGGCACTACAACCAGTACTGGTACAACGAGCTTGTCAAGCGCGCGCCTTTTGCAGAGTTCCAGAAAAAGATAGAAGCTGTTGCCAAATGATGTGGTCTGAAAAGCACAGGCCAAAGCTGGTGCAGGAAATGGTCGGTAACGAAGACGCCCGGCTGGCCGCGCTAAAGTGGCTCTCCGGCTGGGTGAGCGGCAGCAAGCCGCTACTGCTTGTCGGGCCGTCGGGCTCTGGCAAGACAACGCTGGTTCACGCGCTTGCAAGGCAGTTCGATTATGATTTGGTGGAGATGAACGCAAGCGACACCCGCAACAAGGACGTCCTGCAGGCGAGGATAACCCCTGTCTTCCAGAACACCGCTAACCTGCTCGGCCGTAAGATAATGATGTTTCTAGACGAGGTGGACGGCATCTCGGGCAGGGAGGACACGGGCGGCCTCGACACCCTTGTAGACCTGATGAAAGAGCCTACGGTGCCGGTGATAATGGCCGCAAACGCGAAGTCCACCAAGATAAAGGACCTTGCCAAGGGCTGCAAGACTGTGGAGTTCAGCCCGGTGCCGCCTAGGTTGCTGATGATGTTCCTTGACCAAGTGCTCCAGAGCGAAGGAGTGAAACTGGGGTCGGGCGACAGGACATCGATTGTCAATAACAGCAGGGGCGACATACGCTCGATGCTCAACAGCGCCCAGTCCCGCGCCGCCGGCTATGCCACGGTTTCAAACAGGGACATGGTGGAGATCGACATCGCCGACGCGATAAACGGCTACTTTAACGCCGGCGGCCTGGAGAAGGCGACGCAGTTCATCGCCAAGGCGGACGCATCGTACCCGGATCCAAGGTACGGCGCGTCGACAGAGGAAAGACGCAAGGACATGCTTGCCGCCCTCTTCTCAAGCATAGTCTCTTCCCACGTCGGGCATGAAGATCTGGCCCACCTGCTCGATGTATTGTCAAAGGCAGACATGATGGTGGGCCGGGCAAACGCAAGGAGGGAGTGGCGCCTGCTGAAATACGTGAGCAGCATCATCGCATCCGGGCTGTATGAAAAGTCGCGTGACAAAGGGATCAAGTACAGCCAGTACGGGATGCCGTGGCCGGTGATGGGGCCGATATTTGCCCGTTCGCAGTCGACAAGGAAAATTCTGGGCGAGCTTGCCCAGGCGCTCCACACTTCAAGGAGCTCCGCCGGCTCGTTCGCGATGCCATATTTCATCAGGCTCATGATCGACGAAAAGATAGACCCGGTCGAGTTTGCGGTGGACAACTTTTCAGACGAGTCGGTGGGCGAGTCGATAGCAAAGGAGATCGAGAAGGTGAAGAGGAAATGAGCGACTGGATACCGCTTGCTGTGAAATTCAAGGGCAAGTGCGCCGAGTGCGGCAAGGAGATACCGCAGGGCGAGCGAGCCCTCTGGTCAAGAAGCAGCAAGGCAATCAAGCATGTAAAGTGCGAAACTACTGAAAAAGAGGAGAAAACACTCGAAGTGCCAGTGCTCGACTGCTTTGTCTGTGGGAAACCTGCCGGGTGCGCGGAATGTGGCTTTGAGGCGGACTGCGACAGGCAGGCCGTTTCGCAGGCATGCATCTGCAACCAGTGCCTGGAGGACAGGGAGGCCTATGCAAACTACCAGCAGGCGTTCTTCGAAAAGGCGCGCAAGGTGGCAAAAGTTAAAATTTGAATGATTGGGAGCGATCAATGTGTCAAGTGAATACGAGCACAACGTTGGCAAGCTTCTTGCCGAGAAGAGGGCTAGGCTAGAAGAGCTTTTGAAGGAGCCCGAACTCCACAAGGGCGAGATTGCGATGCTTTCAACAGAACTCGAAACGCTCCAGTCGCTCTTTGAAAACTATAACCTTGGCATGAATGTCTTCCGCAGGGCGCAGGGCGGCCGGGCCGGCCTAAGGGAATAAAGCTCCTGCAGTATCCTGCAAGACCTTTAATGAATTGCTGATATCAGAGCTAATAATGAATTTATAATTATGAATATATGGCTACTCCGGTTAAGGATGGTGACGAATCCACTTGAAAGCGGCTGTATACAGAGAACATAGCAAGGACCCAAGACAGGTAGTCAAAATCGAAGATATTGATATACCAAAGCCTAAAGCCAGTGAGGTCCTGATTAAAGTTGAGGCAGCGTCATACAACTACAATGACCTATGGGGCATCTGGGGCGAACCAATCAAGATTCCGATGCCCCACATATCTGGCAGTGATGCTGCAGGAACCGTTGTTGAGGTCGGTGAGAATGTCACGACAAACATTAAGGTTGGAGACAGAGTGGTCGCACATCCAAATCTGACCTGCAGGGTATGCTACCAATGCACATCTGGAAGGGAATATGACTGCAACAGCCGGCAGGTATGGGGTTTTCAAACCGGCCCGCTCTGGGGCGCATTCGCACAATATACGCATTTGCCAGAAGTAAATGTAGTCAAGCTTCCTGACAACACATCGTTCACTGATGCAGCGGCGATTTCGATGGTGGGCATGACCGCGTGGCACATGCTTGTTACCAGAGCCAAGATAAGACCCGGTCAGACGGTCCTGATAATGGGCGGGGGAAGTGGCATGGGGATAGCCGGCATACAGATTGCAAAGTTGTTCAATTGCGATGTTATCGCCACTGCTGGCAACAAAGACAAGATGGACAAGTGCCTGCAGCTTGGCGCTGATCATGTGGTCAACCACCGTGAATCTGACTGGTACAAGAAGGTGCGTGAAATAACAAACAAGCAGGGGGTCGAGATAGTTTATGAGCATATCGGCAAGACTGTCTTTCCACAGGAACTCGGCCTATTGAAGATGGGTGGGACTCTTGTATCTACGGGCGCAACTACCGGATACGACTCGACAATAGACCTGAGGTACCTCTTTTTCAGAGGAGCCAATCTGGTTGGTGCAACGCAGGGAACCAAAGCAGGGTTAGAGGAAGTGATACGATGGGTCAGCATGGGCAAGATAAAGCCTGTGATTGATACTATCCTTCCGTTCAGCAACATGGTTGAAGGTCATGTCAAGATGGCAGATTCGCAACTATTTGGCAAGATATTGACTATTCCTCAGAGGCTCTGATGGCGTTCAGAAATGATGAATTTCGGATTTGGAACTGCAATAGATTGCATCGATGGAAGAACCCAGAGAGTCGGCTTGATCAAGTCGTTAGATAATTACGTTTTAATATTCTACTGTATTTTTTCAAGTCATGGCCCTGTTTGGAGTATTTGCTACACACAGCCCTGAATCGTGCCCGCTTAACAACATGCAGAGCAAGGATACAATGATAATGATCGACAACAAGATCAAGTCGATCACTGAAAAATTCCACGTTAGACAGATTCATGGATTCTACCTGTCTGTGCTGGAGCATGAATGGGTGATCATTGTAGAAGCAGACAGCCCACACGAGATTGAAGCGATGTGTATAGAAGCCGGCATCTCAGCATTTAACACTGTGAAAATAGTGCCGCTTAGCAACTTTGACGTTGTAATGCAAAAGATCAAGGGCAGTCAAGCCACAGCTTAAGAGAAATAGCACATATCTCAAGAGCAATTTCAATATCGATAGAAAGCTAGTGGATGCAGAGAGTTAATATGAACAGTGCCATCTAGCTTCAAATTCTCCTAGTATTGGTATTTAGCTATTATCCCATTGGAGGTCTGTAACCGGCTGTAGATGCTTTCTTCATTGCTTCCATGGTTTCGGTGGCACTCAGGAGGGGTGTTGTTTTTGTAGATTTGAGTGCACCTCCCGCACCAAAGGCTAGCGATATTGCAACGGCGCTCACGTTATCCGGCATTTCTGCAATGATGACAAAATCATATTCACCAAAGCTAAAGTACGCATCTTTCAATTTGCCGCCCAAGTTTTCTATTGCGGGCTTGACTGCTTGTATCCTGTTTTGAGGATTCTTTACGATAGCTGCCAATCCTTCCGTTCCATATGCACCTTGGATCATATACGTTGGCATATCAAGCCTGATGAAGTAATGGTTCTATTTAAGCAAATTATCTAGACTAGGTGGATTTTCGTTGCAGGCTTGTCACCGGATGTCGGCTAGATAAGCCCTGACCTTTTCCCAGCACTTGTCACAATACACTTGATGTTCATTGACTTCATGCTTTTCCTCGCCTCCCCAGCTCCAATCATTACACCTGTAACATCGTGGTTTATTCCTAGAATTTGGAGTCGTGCTGTCCATTGTCAAGATCGTACCAATCACTTACTCAATCATCCAATAAAGATTCTTTCATCCGCTCTTTCAAAGAGCCTTAAAGCCCCTATGTCAGCAAGTAAAGCTTATGGGCCGATAAATTAGGAAAGCAACAGAGTCGGCTTCTTGATGGTCGATTGGAAGAAGGCTTTTATCCTGAGGGGAGCATTACACAAGTGTCCTAATTCTATGGTTTAAGGCTTACATTACTACCTGTAACGGAAATAATGAATTTATATAGCGACTTGCTCGCTTTATCTACATCTCTATGCATGAAGAGAAGATCAAGCGGCTGGCTTCGATGAAAAAGTCTGCCGAGAATGGCGGCGGCAACGAGAGGATCGAGGCCCAGCACTCTAAAGGCAAGCTTACCGCGCGAGAGAGGATAGCCCTTTTGCTTGACGAAGGCACCTTTGTAGAGCTTGACAAGTACGTTACCCACCGAAGCGACGATCCCACGCTCCCCAAGTTCTACGGGGACGGCGCCATCACCGGCTTTGGAACGATCGCCGGCAGGCAGGTCTTTGTGTTCTCTTATGATTTCACTGTCCTTGGAGGGTCGCTTGGCGAGATGACCGGCAAGAAAATCGCTAAGGCGATGGAGCACGCCATGAATGTCGGCTGCCCGATAATAGGGATACTCGACTCGGGCGGCGCTCGTATTCAGGAAGGCGTCATGAGCCTCGACGGCTATGGCGAGATCTTTTTCCGCAACACCATGGCTTCTGGCGTCATCCCACAGATCACCGCAAGCATAGGACCCTGCGCCGGCGGCGCTGTGTACTCGCCGGCAATGACTGACTTTGTGATAATGGT
>DASPGV010000072.1:0-8570 GCA_035620415.1 Nitrososphaera sp. | reverse complement strand
CCGAGAAGCCATGATCAGGCTTCGAGAATTGGAAGATCTGCTGTCTGGGATTTCGAAAGAGGAAGAACGACTTGCATGGCATCAGCATTCTTACATAGATAAGGTCAAAGAAGTAATCTGAAGGATTAACCCCTCCCTCTCATATTGGTGTTGGCTATGCCAAAACGAGCTTCCGAGCTTGTGCCCTATGCTGGAATATATCCAAGCGAGTTGGTGTTAGGGGTACCAACGGCAGCCTATACAAACTGGGGATGAATTTCTGTAGCAAGTGCAACGTATTCTTTCATAATAAAGGTTCTACGCACTGTTTTTGCTGTGGTAGTGCACTAAGGTACAAAAGCAGCGGGCACTAGAAAAGCACTCCGAACCTATATAGCAAGTATTAGTCTATGCAGAGTCGTGAAACCATTCGAAACAAGACCAGTAATATTAAGCACAAAGAAGAACCCAGGATTCTGCATTCTATGTGGAAAGATAGCGACTACTGAAGCTTTGTTCCAACTACATGACGCGGTAATAATTCAGAGATTCTGTGACACTTGTTTGCCTAAAGCCAACTATGAGATAGGTACACGCTAGTACGAGCCTTCTCTCCTTTTTTATCTATCACAACGCCCGGAAGTTGGGCAAAAAGACAACGCATGAGCAAACCACTTCCGGGCCGGCAGGCAGTAAGTGCAATCTATGTGTTTCAATATATTCAAGAATCAATGGTATGTCCTTTATGGTGTTGATTTATGGTAGAATAAATCAATTGTGGGTTAAGCCCTAGGCGGGTGGAAGTATGCACAATGCATTTCCACCGAGTCCTTTTGGCTTACTAAGTGCATAACGTTTCGCAGACTGACTATATACGGTTTTCTGCGACCACAAGTTGCGGCTAAAGATAGGACGAATCCTAAGAAACAACTCAGCTATACACCGAGCTCACTGACTGGCCTTACTATATTCACGCCCTAACGCTCTCGCCACCTGGGTAGTGCCGCCCCTGCCCAAAAGCTGATGATATCTTTTACCCGTTATCCGCTCAAGAGTGTCTTGATGATACTTCGATGGAGGTGGGACTTTTAGCATGTGCCTGGCTAGAGCCAACCAATTTAGCTGCCCACTATTGCATACAGGACACCGAATTATTGATGTGAGCTTATCCCACTTTTTCCTATTCCTAGCCATTGATTTTTTAAGTCCCGTTGGGGTCAATCTGGGTCTATTATCGTGGATGATGCTGATAAAGTCTAGCTATCTCTGCTATCATAACTTGGATCACATGAAAGCCTACCTATGGCAGAAAAAAGAAAGAAAAGAGGGGCTACCTTACGACTTTTTCCTCTAGCCTTTCCCGTAATTCCGTGTAGATAGTCTGCTCGTACTGCTTGTCTCCCGCCAGCCTTCTTTTCTTAATTCTTGATGCGTATCAATATTCATCGAATAGGCAGGTTTTAATGGGATTCTGGCTCAATTTCTGCACATGGTGGACTGGTTCAAAAACGCGGGTCTTGGCTCTGGAGACGACATAGACCAGCTTACCAAGACAATAAACGAGCAGAGCGACGAGCAGAGAAAGGTCATGTCCCAGTTTAACAAGGCCATGAGCGCCTTTGCGACAGAGCGGTCGCTTGAAACCTGTCTTGACGCCCTGAACCTGTCGATGCAGCTGGCAAACGTCAGGGGCAAGCTTGCCGAGTCGTACGAATTCTACGCAAGGATGCTCGAGCGCGAAATAACAAGGATGAGGAAAAGCCACTAGTCGGGCACTGGCACTGGCATCGTCAGCCTCTTGAACTCGTCAAACAGCGCATAGCCCGACCTCTCGTTCAGGAAAAGCAGGAACATCCCCTCGTCCATCAGGTTTTCAAGTGCAACGCTCAACTCTTCGGTCTTTGTCATCGGCACGTACGACATCGAGTCGGTGACAAGCATCAGGTTCGTGTTTTCATAGTTGTCCAGTAGGTCGTAGAGCATCGACTCGAGCGATCCGAAAAGGCCGATGTCGTACCTGTCGATTTTGGACTTGAAGTACGTGGCGATTGCTTCTTCGCCGGCCTTGGAGCCCACCAGTAGCGAGTTGAAGGTCCGCTCCCCCTGGTTGAAGATCTTGTTCTCTTCCAGCTGGTCGTAGCCGTTTGACTTGAAGAATTCCCTGCACCCCTTGATCAGCTGCGCCTCCGTCAGCCAGCCCCTCCTGCTTTCGTTCATGCGAGCAAAGAACGTCTTTGCCGCAACCATCCTTGTCAAAGCAACTCTGTGAACAGACAGACTTCGTATAAAAGTTACTGGAAAACTATGCGGTTCCTTATGGTGCCCAGCTTTTCTATCGTTATCTCCACGGTGTCGCCGTCCTTCAGGTATCTCGGCTCCTTCATGGACATCGCGACCCCTGCCGGCGTGCCCGTGGATATGATGTCGCCCGGCTCGAGCGTCATGGTCCGGCTCAGGACCGAGATTATCCTCCTTATAGGGATGACCATGTTCGAGCTGGACGAGTTCTGCCGCACCTCGCTGTTCACCTTCGTCGTTATCTGGAGGTTCTGAGGGTCCGCCACTTCGTCCCTGGTGGTTATCCAAGGGCCGCAGGGCGCAAAAGTGTCGATGCCCTTGCTTCGCGTGAACTGCTTGTCCTTGAACTGGATGTCCCGGGCAGAGACGTCGTGCAGTATCATGTAGCCAAAGACAGAGTCGAGTGCCTTGTCTTCTTCAACCTTTTTCGTCTCCTTGCCGATGACTACTGCAAGCTCGGCCTCGTAGTCGAGGCGCGTCACAAACGACGGGCATATCACGTCCTTGTACGGCTCGTTGAGCGCGGTGCGCGGCTTCATGAATATCACCGGCTCGTCCGACGGGGTGAGCCCGGCGTCGCGGGCGTGGTCGTAATAGTTGAACGCAAGGCAGATTATTTTTGGCGGGTTTGGTATGGGCACCAGCAGCTCGACGTCTGCGACCTTGTGGCCGTATTTCAGTTTGCTCTTGTGCTTCCCGACTTCGTCGAGCCACCCGCGGAACATGAAGTCCTTTATGTTTGGCGGCACAGGTATCCCTGTCTGCTGCTGTATTTCCGCTTTTGTGATGATGGACCTGCCGTCGTCGGAAATGATTCCGTAGGTCTCCTTTACCTTGCTGTCCCTGATTCTTGCTACCTTCATTGCCATTTACCTGTGCGTCATTATTGCGGTTTGACCGTCGTCAATCCTGCAGAACCCGAATCTCACGAACTGGACCCGTGCATCCGGCTTCAGGCCGGACACGAAAGATTCTGCAAAACCCCGCGCAATTTCGAGGCTGTTCGTGTTGTACTCTTCGCCTACGTAGAGTGCCTTGGGAATCATTACCCTGTACTCAACTATATCATTCTTTGCGATCCACTGTATCTTGGGCATCGACTGGCGTATCTCATCGCCCCCGACCTCGGCCGTTATGCCCTTTGGGTCGGCGCCCGTTACCCTGATGTTGTTAAGTTCGATGAGCCTGACCTCGTCGCCGGCCTTGAGGTTTGCTGCGTCGTCGCCGGCGATGTACACGCTGTCCCCGACTCTCACCTTCCTTGTCCCGAGGCTCGCGTCTGTCGGGTGGTTCTTCAAGACCACATCCATCTCCCGGGCACCGTTGATCTGCACTTTGACCGGGTTTTTCACGAAAAACAGCCTCGGAGATATGGGGTCGATCATCTTCCTGTTGAACGCCTCGAGCGTCTCAAACGGCGGCTTGGTCTCTGCTAGCGTAAAACCAAGCGATAGTACGAACTTGCGGATTGCCTCCGGCAGAAAACCTCGCCTCTTGAACGCCACGAGCGTTGGGAGCCGCGGGTCGTCCCAGCTCTTTATCGCGCCGCTGTCTATCAGTGGCTTTATCTTTCTCTTTGATACCGGGATCCCTTCGAACTCGAGCCTTGAAAACTCGATCATTGTGGGCTTGCGCAGGCTTAGCCGGTCAAGTATCGCGTAATAGAGCGCGTTGCGTAGCTCGTACTCTTTGGTCCTCATGGCGTGCGTCACGCCGTCGATGCTGTCCTCTATGGGCGCTGCAAAGTCGTATGTGGGCCAGACGCGCACCTTGCTTCCCAGCTTTGGGTGGTCGCCCTCTATTATCCTGAATAGTGCCGGGTCGCGCATCGCGGTGTTCTGGTCGGCCATGTCGCCCTTGTAGCGCACGATTGCCTCGTTCTGGCCGTACAAGCTGCCGAACATCTTGTCCAGCCTCTCGAGCGCGACCGAGTGATCGCTCCTGCACTCGCAGGGTAGCCCTTTGCCTCGCAGGTCGTGTATCCTGTCCTGGCTGCAGGTGCACACGTACGCGCCGCCCAGCTCGATCAATTTCTTCCCGTAGCTTTGCAAGAGCTCGATGTCGTCAGAGGTGTTCTTCACGACGTCCGGCCTCACCCCGAGCCACTCCAGACCTTCCGCTATGGCATCATAGTACTCCAGCTTCTCCTTGAGCGGGTTCGTGTCGTCGAACCGGAGGATCAGCTTGCCCCCATACATGCGGGCGTACTCCTCGTCGATTATTGCCGCCTTTGCGTGGCCGATGTGCGGGTAGCCGTTTGGCTCCGGCGGAAACCGGGTGACTACCTTGCCCTGCACCGCGCCTTCAAGCGGCGGCAGCTGCGGCTGCTGCTCCCCTGCCGGCTTTTTTGCTGCCGCCTGGCCCGGCGCCAGCTCCTCAAGAAGCGTCTTCTGGTCGGCAAGCGGCATCGCGTTTATTTTCTGGACGACTGTTCCTATCTCCGGTATCAGCGACTTTACCTGGCCGCGGAGCTCCGGCTTTGAACCGACGAACTTGGCGATCACCGCGTCGGCCTGGGCCTTGCCGTCGTGCTCTATGGAGTTCTTGAGCGCGATTACTTTGATGATCTTCTCGGTGTCCGCGTCAATGGGCAAGTGTTTTACAGACTCCTGCCAACCACGAATTCTGCCGAAAACTGGAGCGACCTTCTGGCGTCAGACTCGCCGTAACTTTCTATCGACTTGAGCGCGTCATACATGTGCTTCCTTGCCGCGTTCCTCACGTCCTGATCTATTCCGATGTCAGAGATGACCCTGACGGCCTCCCGGATGTCCGCGCTAGAGGCGCTCTTCGAGCCAAAGACGCGGAGGATCTTGTCCTTGTCATCTCCCTTGGCGTTCTTTAGCGCAAGCAGTATCGGGTACGTCTTTTTCCCCTCCCGCACATCGTTGCCGGCGGCCTTGCCCGTCAGCTTTGGGTCGCCCACCACGCCTATCAGGTCGTCCACCAGCTGGAACGCTATTCCGATGTTGCGGCCAAATGACGAGAGGTTCTGCATGTCGCGGTTCGTATGGTTCGGCGCTGACAGGGCGCCAAGCGCGCACGACACTTCAAAGAGCGCGGCCGTCTTTTTGCCTATCATATCGACGTACTGCTGGACGCTCGGGAGCTTGCTGCTTGACGCGTACCCGATGTCGGTGGCCTGCCCTTCGCATATTTCGGTGCACGCCCTTGAAAGCTGCGCGACCATGCTGCTGATGTCGCTGTCGGGTATCCCGGCCTTCCTCCCGTTGAACGTGATGAGCTGGAACGACTTTGAAAACAAGATGTCGCCGGCAAGTATCGCAAGCGGCATGCCGTAGTAGCGGTGGACCGTAGCGGTGCCGTGCCGCATCTCGTCGTTGTCCATGATGTCGTCGTGCACTAAAGTGAAATTATGCACCAGCTCGACTGCGGCTGCCGCGGGAAGCGCGCGTTTTATCGTGCCTCCCAGCATTTCGCAGCTCTTGATGACCATGAACGGCCGGAGACGCTTGCCCCCCGTGCGAATAAGGTGCGACGATGCCTGGTACAGCTCTTTTGGTTTGCCATCAAGCGAGCGAAGGATGAAGTCATTTACGGTAGAAGCGTAAGACTCGAGCTCGCTTTTTATGCTACTTGCCTTCATGCGCGGCCGACCTCCTGTGCTAGCGCTCCTGTCAATATATATCTTGAGCTGGCGAGCGCGCCGATGTTTCTGGCGCCTACAAGGAACATCGTGCTCTTGAGCTCTGATAGTATCGTGTCAGCAAATGCAAACAGGCTTTCACGCGACTCTGCCGCCGCTCTAAGGAACGGGTAGGCCATGGCGGCCATGCTTGCCCCGAGCGCGACGCACTTGGCAACTTCGAGCCCGTTTCGGAGGCCGCCTGAAGCAATGAGCGGCAGTTTTACCGCGCGCCTAGCCTCTATCAGGCTTGCAGCAGTGGGGATGCCCCAGTCCCAGAACATCTCGCCCAGATGCCGCTTGAGATCGTCCTTCATGGCCTCCGCCCGCAGCTTCTCAACGCCAGCCCAACTAGTGCCGCCGGCTCCCGCCACGTTGATTGCAGCGACCCCGGCTATCTCCAGCTTTATCGCGACTTCCTTTGAAATGCCGGCACCTACTTCCTTGACAATGACCGGCACTTCTATCGACTTTGCAAGATCTGAAATCTTGCCAAGCACTCCCTTGTAGCGCGGCTCGCCCTCCGGCTGTACGAGCTCCTGCAACGGGTTCAGGTGCACCACCAGCGCGTTTGCTTTTATCATCTTTACAATCTTTCTCGCTTCGTCTACCGTGAGCCCCTTGGCAAGCTGCGCGCCGCCGATGTTTGCTATCAGGAACGCGTTTGGCGCGTTCTTCCTAGATATTGAATAGGTGGCGGCGAGCTCCTCGCTCTTCAGGCCGGCCCTCTGGCTCCCAAGCCCCATTCCAAAGCCGTACTTTTCGGCCAGCTCACCCAGCCTGCCGTTAATGACCGTAGCCTCGTCGGTGCCGCCGGTCATAGAGTCTATAATTATAGGCGCGGAGAACTTGGTGCCCAAGAACTTTGTCGAAGTGTCGATGTCGTCGTAGTCGAGCTCGGGCAGTGCGTTGTGCACCAGCTTCACGTATTCAAGATAAGTCGTGGTGGCCTTGGCCTGAACGTCCTTCTTGAGAGGGATGTCTATGCCGTCCTTTTTGCGCTGCTTTATGATCTCAATGTCAGAGGGAACTTCAGAGGTGTCTGGCAACTATCTCCTGCCCCCCTTTACCACTGTGCCCACCTGCAGCCTGCCCTCAATTGCTTCTGCTATGCGCTCCGGCACCAGCCCGTTTACCATCAATACGTCCATTCCGTATGATGCAATCTTAAATGCTTCTGTGATCTTTCTCTGCATCCCCCCGGTCACGTCCGCGCCCACCATGGAGAACTCGATCGATTTCTTGCCCGCCGCCCGTATTTCATTTACCAGTTCCCTGCCCGCCATGTCCTTGTATATCCCGTCGACGTTGGTAGCAAAGATAACCCTTGACGGCCGGAGCACCTTTGCGATGATTGTCATTATGGTGTCGCCGGACAGAATCGAGTATTTTGTGCCCTGCATGTGCACCACGTCGCCAAACGTCACTGGCATTATCTTTGATCGGGCCATTTCGTACAGCCGTTTTATCTTTGCAGCTATAGGCTTGTGGCCCGCGGTAAACGATGATGGCGGCAAGCCGTAGGGGTTGAGCCCCGGCCGTATCATGGAGTTGACGATTATCTGGTTGAGCGCCATCATTGACTCGTGCACCACGGAAACCCCGTGTGCGTCGTAGGCTGCCGGCTTGGTGTGCATGTCGTATTTCACCGACCAGTAGTGGCCGAACGAGCCGCCGCCGTGCACGATTATCGCCGGCACGTCCACTTGGGCAAGCACGCGCGAAATGCCGTCTATGGCGCCGGCATTGGCTGACAGCGGCCTGTCCTTGAACGTGACTACAGAGCCGCCCAGCTTTATCAGGACAAGTTTTTGCAATAACAAGCGTACTTTTTGGAGCGGATTTAAAGCTTCGCTGTTATTGAATCCATAAAGTATGTGGCATGAAACACGCTTGAGTCTTTTTACAGAATCGATACAGGCACGGGGCTATTCAGGCCCACCTATATTCTAGATTTGGATAAGGACAATATTAAGAAAAAAGAACCGAATATTCATTTTCTGTATTAAAAAATTGGGAGAGCCGTGGTGCCTGCTCTCACGGCTGAATTGGGCACAGGAAATCATTTGCCGGCACCCTAGTGATCGTGACGTCACCGGCATCCTCTGCGGTCAGTACCGCTTCCTCTGAAGTCAGAAGGTGTGGAGTTACGCCTTCATTGAAGGTGATTGCATTGAATTTCCAATGACCGCCATGATAACTTGTATCACCCGGGGCTACAGCGGCTATTCCGAGCTGGCCTTCTGCTCCGTTTGTCACTGCGTAAAAATTGTCCAAGCCTTCATTAGGGAAGCTCGAGGGTGTGACCACAGTTCGCACTATTGTGTCATTGTAGTACAGGTTGCCAAAACCGGGGCGGGCAGCGAACGAAGTTCCGACTGGAACAGCGAGGATGGCGCTAGCCGCGACAAATGCGAGTAGTTTCGTGGTTGTTAGTTTTTGCTGTTTTCTTTCTTCTTGAATCATCATGCTAATGGTGAGGCTGTTTATCGCGATAGTTAACAATTTTTCCAGATTTGTTCCAATTCTATTTTTGCTTAAAGCGTTAAAGAATTAGATTGTACTATAAGATTATTACAGCCAACAATGATAGGAACTATGTTCTTTGAGGAATGATAGAAACATGGCGAAAACTTATCTGATCGAA
>DASPGV010000071.1:0-2003 GCA_035620415.1 Nitrososphaera sp. | reverse complement strand
TGCCACGCGTTTTACGATGTCTTCTATTGGGACTGTGTACGATTCTTCGTGGCCGGGCGGCCGGTAGAACGCGCAGAACTTGCAGTAGGTGATGCAGACGTTGGTGTAGTTCAGGATTATGTTGTTGATGAACGTGATCGTATCGCCGTAGAGCCTCTGCCTCAGCGCGTTTGCGACAAGGCCCATCGAGTAGACGTCGTCTGACTTCATCAGCCTGATGCAGTCGTTCAGGCCGAGCCGGCGGCCGACAAGGGCGCTGTCAAGGACGTCGCTGATGTCTGATTTTTTCAGAAAATCAGAGAACAGTCTGTTTTGCAATTGTGACCTGTGAGCCTTCAATGGTATTTATTCGTTATATGCGACAACCTTAAGATACAAGCGTGCCATCATGTATTTGTGGCAGACCGGCTAGCCGAGCTTACTAGGCATAAATACATCGCGTTAGAGACGTACAGGAAGAGCGGCCAGCCCGTTAGCACTCCCGTGTGGTTCATGATCGACAACAACCTTGTCTACGTCGTGACACGCTCGAGCACCGGCAAGGTCAAGCGGCTGCACAACAACCAATCCGTCCGCATCGTGCCAAGCGGCTACGGAGGAGATCCAAAAGGAGACTGGATGGAAGGAAAAGCCCGGTTTGTAGAAGGTGCCGAAGCCGAGCGCGCAATACAGCTGCGCAAGAAAAAGTACGGCCTGCAGGCAAGGCTGGTTGGCATGTTCGTCTACTCCAAGGAGCAGACGAGCGTTGTTGCGATCGAACTGACATAATTTATAACCGACTCCCGTGCAGACAAGTCGTTTGCAAAAGACCGATTCTGTTGCAGGCGGGACTCCAGCACTGGAAAAGGCTCTGGCTGAAGAGGAGCTGTCTTACAATGATGGTGTGCAGCTGATGAAGGAGGAGAATCTCTTCCTTCTCGGGGCGGCCGCTGACAAGGTCAGGAGCAAACTTTGCGGCGATATTGTGACATTTGTTGCGTCATACTACCTCAACTACACCAACGTGTGCGCGGCCAGCTGCCCGCTCTGCGCATTCTACAGAAAGGGCAGCGAAAACGACGCGTATACGCTATCGACGGATCGGATCGTCGCCCGCTCAAAGATAGCAGTCGAGCAGATGGGGGCGACCGAGCTCCACATCGTCGGGGGCTTTCACCCAAAGCTGGACCTTGACTATTACGAAAAGATGATGCAAGCCATCAAGGCAGAATTTCCAAAGGTCATGATAAAGGCGTTCACGCCGGCAGAGATATTCTTCATTGCGCGGCTGACAAGGAACTCTGTAAAGGAAGTGCTGTCGCGCCTAAAGGATGCTGGCCTTGATTCCCTTCCAGGCGGCGGGGCAGAGATCTTCCACCCAGATACCCGGAAGCAGATAGTGATAGGCAAGTGCTCCGGCGAAGAGTGGCTCGACACGGCGCGGCAGGCACACGAGCTTGGATTGAAGAGCAATTGCACGATGCTCTTTGGCCACGTGGAAAAGCCCGAGCATATTGTCGACCACGTGATCAAGATAAGAGAGCTCAACAAAAAGACGAAAGGGTTCACGACATTCATCCCTCTCAAGTTCAGCCTTGAGAACACTGAGCTGGAGCAGAAGGGTCTTGTCACTGCTGAAAGCCCGGCGACCTACGACCTCCGCGTTATTGCAGTTTCGCGACTGTTGCTAGCTAACGCGCTGAACAATATCTCTGTCTATTGGGTGGCGCTTGGCAAAAAGATCGCGCAGGTGGCGCTGTCGTACGGTGGCAACGACATGGTGGGGACAGCATTTTCAGAGGAGATATTCAAGGCAGCAGGCAAGGAGACTGGCACGTCGACGCAAGAGCTTGCAAGTTTGATCAGGGAAATCAAGCGAGTGCCGGCAGAGCGCGACACCTTCTTTAACATTTTGCGCAGGTTCGACTAGATTACCTTTACAGCAACGTCAGAATCAAGTATCTTGCGCTCTTTTGCCATTTCAAACATCTTTTCAATCGCGCGCTTGCCGTCGTGGCCCATGT
>DASPGV010000070.1:0-17639 GCA_035620415.1 Nitrososphaera sp. | reverse complement strand
TACCGCAAGGGGATAAGTAATTAAAGCGATAGATCCGATTACTTGTTCGTGGTAAAAAAGCCAGTCAGGGAGCACGCCGACGCAAACATGACCACACGCGTGCTCGTCAGGGACATCATGAACAGCCCGGTGGTTTCCGCTTCCCCGGCTGACAATGTCCGGGACATTGCTAAAAAGATGAAGGAGGAAAAGATAGGCAGCATCGTCATCATGGAAAAGGACAAGCCTGTCGGAATCGTTACTGACTGGGACATTGTTTCAAACGGCGTGATAAAGGACGCCAAGCCGAGCCAGATAAGAGCAAAGGACGTGATGCAGGAGATCCACACGATAGAGGGAGAGGAGAGTATCACAGAGGCGGCGCGCCAGCTCAGGAAGCACAACATCAAGCGGCTGGGCGTAGTCTACAAGAACAAGCTCGTCGGCATAATTTCTTCGTCAGACGTTATTGCAGTCACCCCCGACCTTGTCGACGTCGTGTCAGAGAAGGCCAACATAATCAGGGGCGAGCTCGGCATCACCCGGCCTGCCGGCAACGTTTCCGGCTACTGCGACGAGTGCAGTGAGTGGTCCGACCTCTTGCAGTACGACGAGGGCACGTTCATCTGCGAAGTGTGCAGGGGCGAGTCGTCTGGTGCCGAAGGGGCCTAGCTTTATCGCTGACGCGATGCTTGGAAGCGTCGCGCGCAAGCTCCGAATTTTTGGATTCGACACCCTCTACGTTGCGCACGCACGCGACGACGAAATCCTGAAGACAGGCGTCGAGCAGGGCAGGGTGATCCTGACTGCAGACAAGGAGCTTTTCAAGCGAGTGGCGAAGGCCGGCGCCCGGGGTGTGCTCGTCAGCGGCGGAAACGATCTGGATGATCTGGTGCACATCCTGTCAAAGAACGGCGTCGCATCGGTGGATCTGGACGGCATAGGCTCCCGGTGTTCTGTCTGCAACGGGCTCCTTGAGGAGAGAAAGCCGGAGCAGGTGAAAGACGGCGTGCCGGACAAGGTCGCTGAAATGCACAGCGAGTTTTACCAGTGCGCCGCTTGCGGCAAGGTGTACTGGGAAGGCGGCCACCTAAGGCGCATAAGGGCGCTTGCAAGGAACATCGACGGCAGGCTCGGCAGGGCGTCTGCGACTTAACAAAAGGTTAAAATCACGTGTTACAGCCGAAAACAGTCAAATGAGCTCGAATTCTGCTTTAGAGCGTATGATAAGCAAGGTTTTATCACAGAAAGAAGCAGAACTGATTTCCAAGATAGATTCTGCTTACCAAGAGTCGCTGAACAACCTTGAAGCTTCCCGGGGCAAGCTTGAGGCCGAGCGCACAAGGATAATCGAGTCTGCTAAAAAGCAGGCCGAGAACCTGAAGCGCCAGATCGTCGGCTCTGGCAGGCTTGCAGCCCGCAACCAGGAACTTTTGATGATTGAAAACGCGGTCAACAACGCGTTCGAAGAGGCCCGGAAAAAGCTCGCGGCCTCGGGCAATAAGGACAGCTACATGGCGCTCATGACTGGCATCATCGAGGAAAGCGTTTCTTCCGTCGGCTCTGGCGAAGTGGTCATCGAATGCAACAAGAACGACGCCGAGCTTGTTAGAAAGATACTTGCAGACCTGGGCAACAATAACGCAAAGGTGTCTGACCACAGCATTGACGTGCTGGGCGGAATCAGAGTAAAGTCCGCGGATGGCACGATGACATTTGACAACACCCTTGACTCCCGCATTGAAAGACTCAAACCTTTAATAAGGAAAAATATAGCCCAGATGCTGAGAGGAGAGGCATAATGGTAGCAAAAGGGAGAATCGTCTGGGTTAGCGGCCCGGCAGTCAAGGCAGACGGCATGTCTTCAGCAAAGATGTACGAAACTGTCGAGGTGGGCGATTCAAAGCTCATCGGCGAAGTCATCAGGCTGACAGGCGACATTGCGTTCATCCAGGTCTATGAATCAACGTCCGGTCTAAAGCCGGGCGAGCCCGTGGTTGGCACAGGCCAGCCGCTTTCAGTTCTTTTGGGCCCCGGCATAATCGGCAGGATCTACGACGGCATCCAGCGCCCGCTGGACGAAATAGCAGCGAAGTCTGGCGCGTTCATCGGCAGGGGCGTGGTCACAACGCCCGTCGACATGAAGAAAAAATACAAGTTTAAGCCCAGCGCGAAAAAGGGTGAGCAGGTCGGGCCCGGCTCTATTCTGGGCACGGTCGAAGAAACCCCGCTTTTGACTCACAGCATCCTTGTCCCGCCAACTTCTCCGGGCGGCAAGCTGGTCGAGATTGCAGGCGAGGGCGACTATGACATCGAGCATGTAATTGCGACGGCCGAGAAGGGTGGCGACAAAGTGCCGCTCAAGATGTATCACAAGTGGCCGGTGCGCAAGCCGAGGCCCTACGCCGAGCGCTACGACCCGACTGTCCCGCTCGTGACTGGTCAGCGCGTAATCGACACTTATTTTCCGATTGCAAAGGGAGGTACTGGCGCTATACCCGGTGGCTTTGGCACTGGCAAGACCGTGACATTACACCAGATTGCAAAGTGGGCCGACTCCAAAGTAGTCGTTTACATCGGCTGCGGCGAGCGCGGAAACGAGATGACAGAAGTGCTTGTCGAGTTCCCGCACCTAATCGACCCCCGCTCAAACAGGCCGCTGATGGAAAGGACCGTACTTGTCGCCAATACGAGCAACATGCCCGTGGCAGCAAGGGAAGCGTCGATCTACACTGGCGTCACAATGGCAGAGTACTATCGCGACATGGGCTATGACGTTGTGCTCGTGGCAGACTCGACGAGTCGGTGGGCCGAGGCACTCCGCGAAATGTCGGGCCGGCTTGAAGAGATGCCTGCAGAAGAGGGATATCCATCTTATCTCGCGTCAAGGCTTGCAGAATTCTATGAGCGCGCAGGCAGAGTAAGGGCTCTAGGATCACCAAACAGAGCCGGCTCTGTCACGCTGGTGGGCGCGGTGTCGCCATCAGGCGCAGACTTTACCGAGCCGGTCACGACGCACACTATCAGGTTCATCAAGACCTTCTGGGCGCTTGACACCAGGCTTGCGTATTCTAGGCACTACCCGTCGATCAACTGGATGCAGTCGTATTCGGGATACCTTGAAGACGTGAGCAAGTGGTGGAAGGAAAACGTCACGGGCGAATGGTACGACCTCAGGGCAGAGTCGTACCAGGTGCTGCAAAAGGAGGACACGCTGAAAGAGATCGTCAGGCTGTTGGGCCCCGAGGCGCTCCCGGACGAGGAGAAGCTGGTGCTCGAAGTAGCGCGCATGGTCAAGATCGGCATCTTGCAGCAGAACTCGTTTGACAAGGTTGACACCTACTGCAGCCCGCAAAAGCAGGTGAAGCTGGTGAAATTGATGGTCAAGTTCTACAAGGAAGCGCAGAAGGCGCTCAAGGCCGGCACGACGCTTGCAGACATTAGGGCGATGCCGATAATTCCTGCCTTGCTCAAGGCCAAGTTCGAGGTGCCCGAAGAGCAGATAGCAAAGCTGGACGACTTGGATAAACAGATAGACGAGACCTTCCGCAAAGCTGCTGGCGGAGCGTCAGTGACAGAGGAGGCGAAGGTAGTTGCCTGAAACGGCAGGAGTAGAATACACAAAGGTGGCCGAGATCAAGGGCCCACTCATGGTTATAGACGGAATCACAAAAGCATCGTTTGACGAGCTGGTAGAGATCGAGACTGCTGAGGGCGAGCGCAGGCTTGGCAAGGTGCTCGAGGTAGGCTTTGGCAAGGCAATCGTCCAGGTGTTTGAAGGCACTACAGGTCTTGCAGTCACCGGGACAAAGGCCAAGTTCCTCGGCAAGACGATGGAGATGCCGGTTTCGCAGGAGCTGCTGGGCAGGGTGTTTGACGGCCTTGGAAGGCCAAACGACGGCCTGCCGGACCCGATAGCCGACAAGTTCCTCGACGTCAACGGCGAGCCCATGAACCCTGAAAGGCGCGAGTATCCTACGTCGTTTATACAGACAGGTGTTTCAGTAATCGACGGCATGTTGACGCTAGTAAGGGGCCAAAAGCTCCCGATATTTTCCGGCTCTGGCATGCCGCACAACATCCTTGCAGCGCAGATTGCGCGCCAGGCGACTGTTGTAGGCACAAAGGAGGACTTTGCGGTGGTCTTTGCGGCAATCGGCGTGCAGTACTCTGAAGCGCAGTACTTTAAGCGCAGCCTCGAAGAGTCAGGCGCGCTCAGGCGCTCGGTGCTGTTCCTCAACTTGGCAGACGACCCGGCAATTGAGAGGATCATCACGCCCAGAGTGGCGCTGACTGTTGCAGAATATCTTGCGTTTGACTTGGGGATGCACGTGCTTGCGATACTGACCGACATGACCAACTATGCAGAGGCGCTCAGGGAGATCAGCGCAGCCAGAGAAGAGGTGCCCGGCAGAAAGGGATACCCCGGTTACCTCTACACAGACCTTGCGAACAACTACGAGCGCGCTGGCAGGGTGAAGGGCAAGAACGGCAGCGTCACGCAGGTGCCGATCCTGTCGATGCCTGCAGACGACATCACACACCCAATTCCGGACCTGACTGGCTACATCACCGAGGGCCAGATAGTGCTTGGGCGCGACCTGTTCAGAAAGGGCATCTACCCGCCGGTCAACGTGCTGATGTCGCTTTCAAGACTCATGAAGGACGGAGTGGGAGAGGGCAAGACGCGATCCGATCACATGGAAGTCGGCAACCAGTTGTATGACGCTTATTCAAGGGCGCAGGAAGTCAGGGCTCTTGCAGAGATCGTTGGAAGGGCCGGGCTGACGGGCGTCGACCTGAAGTACCTTGACGCCGGCGACATGTTCGAGCAGCATTTCCTGAAGCAGGCGCCTGACGAGAACAGGGCGCTTGACGAAACTCTCGGCAGGGCGTGGGAAGTCCTGTCCAGCCTGCCAGAGGGAGAGCTGACAAAGATCAAGGAAAAGCATGTAAAGCAGTACTACAAGGGCAAGTAGAAATGTCGTTTGGAAGAAGGGTCAGCGCAACAAAGATCGAGCTAATCAAGATAAGGCGCTCGATGCAGGTTGCCAAGATGGTGCACAAGATCCTCGACGACAAGCGTGAAGTCTTGCTGAAAAAGATAGACGAGATGATAGAAGAGGCCAACAAGGCGAGGGAAGACATCTGGACTCCACTTGGCGAGATATACACCGCCGTCTACAACTCGTACATGTCGCTAGGGACCGCTACACTGGAAGCTGTTGCTGACTCGACTCCGAGTGTGATGGAGGTGGACGTCAACGTCAGAAGGATAGTTGACGTCAAGATACCGACCCTGCAGGTAAAGACAAAGGGAGGCAGCCACCTTTCATACGGCTTTACAGAGACGAACGCCACCGTCGACAAGGCGGCCAAGCTCATCAAGAACATGCTATCCGGCGTCTGCAAGGCGGCGGAATACGAGAACGCTATATTCAGCCTCGCAAAGGAGCTCGAGCGCACACAAAAGCTGATCAACGCGCTGGAATACGTCATTATCCCGCAGTACCAGGACGCGATATATTTCATCAAGGCAACGCTTGAAGAGCGCGAACGGGAAGAATTCGTCAGGCTCAAGAAGGTTAAAGTAGTACTTGACAAGAAGAAGGTGGCAGAAGCGGAGGCAAGCAGGACAGCATGACGGACGACATTTCAGGCTATTTCGAAAAGGCAAAAGCGCAATTAAAGTCAGAACACGAGTCTATGGCGCAAAAGATCAAAGAAGAGGTCGCGACAAGCAAGCGCAAGGCTCTGTCTAAAGTCTGAGCCTTATTTTTCACCTTTTTCGAGTAGTTATAATTAAATAGGGCTTTTCATTCTCGAGCCATGTATGAATAAGCTGAACGGGCGTATCACGATTTCAGTTTTGGCTGCTCTCACTACCGCAATAGCTTTTACCGGTTTGATGGGCGTTGAACAGGCGTTCGCTCAGGAAGCTGGTGCAGACGCCGGTGGCTCGAAGCTGCTGGGCGCGGGTCTGGCTTTCGGTCTGGCAGCTGCAGGCGCAGGCATTGGCCTTGGCTTTGTAGGAGCCGCTGGTCTTGCAGCAATCAGCGACAACCCGAAGATGCAATCGAGGGTGTTCATCTTCGTAGGTATGGTCGAGTCGATCGCTATCTACGGCATAGTCATGATGTTCATCATCCTGGGCCAGTAAACAAACCACAATCCTCCGCCGTTTTTACTCTTTTATTGACATCCATCGCAGGGATTATTTTTCAATTATCGCGGAAGCCCGCCGGACTAATGACTCATGAAGAGAAACGTTTTAAAGAGATTCGATTTACCCGTAAACTGAAAGATGGGACTAGCCAGGCTCAAGAAAGCAGCGTTAATCCTGCCACGGATGGAAACGCAGGAAGCTGTGAGCAAGCTGGCAGAGCTCGAATGGTTCCATCCCATCCAGACAACATCCGAGCACCTGAACCCCCGTTACGACGATCTTTTGCTAAAGGCCCAGAAATTGTATCAGGACATTGACGAGATCATCAGGGCCCTTGGCATACCACTTGAGACAGGGGTCATGGTCACCATGTTCAAGGGAGCGCCCAAGGAAAGGACTGACTATGTCATTGAAGATATCCAGGGCTTCATAGCCAACTTGGAAGAAAAGAGCAAGGCGCTGCTTGACGAGCCCAAGAAGCTTCTGGCCGAGCAGAACAAGATCTCCAAGCAGCTTGAAGAATACAGCAATGTAGAAGCGGCGCTCAAGATGGCTGCTAACCTCAACCTTGACCTGACTTCATTTGTGCGGCTCAAGATGTTTTTCGCAGACATATTTATCATAGATTCCAAAGACGAGGCAGAGATCAGGAAGAGCCTTGGCAACTTGCCGCTTTATTCCAGCAAGATGAGCGAGGACAAGACATCCATCGTCGCAATCGGCTCCGAGGAAGACTCGGAAAAGATCGTCAAGGTCATGAGGAGCTTTGGCGTCCATCCCCTTCAAATTCCGGCTAACATGCCACAGAACCCGAGCGCGGCCTATTCCCAAGCGCAGGCAAAAGTCAAGGAACTTTCAGCCAAGTCTGCCGAGCTCGCCAAGGGCGTGGAGAAGATGAAGGTTGCGCTTCTGGCAAAGATCCTGTCGCTGCACGAGTCTGCAAGGGTGGCCAAGGACGTTCTGGAGATAACAAGGAAGCCGGGAGGCACCGAGAACTTTGCCCTTATCCAAGGCTACATCCCTGACAAAATGGAGGAGAAGTTCAAGAAGCTTACCAGCAACTATGTTTCGGTAATTGAAGACGCGCAGTTCGATCAGCATGCAGAGGGAGAGCGCCTTCCCACGCTTCTAACCAACAAGTCTTATACTCGAACTTTTGAGGTCATAACCGAGACGCAGGGGCTGCCGGGGTACAACGAAATCGACCCGACCCCGATTATTGCGTTTGTCTGGCCTGTTTTCTACGGTTTGATGTTTGGCGATTTTGGGCACGGCCTTTTGCTGGCCGGGCTTGGTTTCCTGCTCAGGCACAGGGGAACCGGCTCGTTAAGAACATGGGGAACACTGATAATGGCGAGTGGTATTGCCGCCGCCGTAGCCGGGCTTGGAACCGGAGAGTTCTTTGGATTCCACATACAGGAAGTAGCCGTACTGGGCCCGCTTCTTGCGCCGCTTGACCCCATCCTAGGAGTGCTGGAGGTATCGGAGCTTAGCTTTGACCAGGTGATAAAGATATTGAAGGTTTCGGTGGCGATTGGGATCGTGCATCTCTTGATGGCAATGGGCCTCAGGCTGTACAAGAACATCAAGGAAGGAAACAAGCTCTTTGTATACACTCACGACATCCCGGCCATCGTACAGTTCCTGTCAGTCGTCGCGCTGATCCTTGCTGCTATTGGATCTGGCTACGACATTATCGGCATGTTCGGCGTTAGCGGCGAGATCCACACCGAGCCTGTCCCGTGGCTAACCTACGTCTTTGGCGACTGGGTGACGGTTGACGTGGTGGCAAAGGCCGCGCCGCCGGTGCTCTTTGCGACCGTCGGGATCATGATCCTGGGAGGCATGAAGGAACAGAAAATAGCCGCAGAGCACGGGCACGACGAGGGTGGCGGCCTGATGGGCATTGTGATCGAGGTCATCCTAGTAAGGATCATAGAAGTCCTTTCCAACGTCATCAGCTACACACGAATCGGGATCATGCTCCTGGTGCACGCAGCCCTGCTTGTAACCGTGAACCAGTCGTTTGAGCACGGCGGAGGGCTTGCGGTGCTGATCGGAGGAAACATCGGCATCATGCTGATCGAGGGTCTGATCGTCTACATCCAGACTATCAGGTTGCACCTGTATGAGTGGTTCCCGAAGTGGTACGCCGGCGAGGGTACGGAATTCCGCAAGCTTGTCCCCAAGATGCTGTATTCCAACCTTATCTGGAGAGACCCGCGCGTCGCATTAAAGCAGAAGGCATAGCAACCAAATTCTTAAATTATGCAAAGGCAGATTCGCCATTGTCATGATGCAGGACAGGATCTCCGAAGAAAAGATGCAGATTGTTACTAACCTTTACCAATCAGGCATACCTGAAGAATTTATCGCGATGCAGCTCGATCTGGAGATTCCCATTGTGATAAAAATCCTAAAGGACTCGGGCGTCTACAGGGAAGCCGGGCACTAGAGTTACGCAGCCTTGACAAGGTTGCTCATTATAGACTCTGTTGGGACCTTTTGCTCTACCCCGGAGGCAATCGCCGCCAGGTTCCTGACCTCGAGCATCATGAGCTTCAATGCCGCGACCATGATTCCTACGCTGAACATGGTCCGGAACGAGCTGATAACCCTCTTTAGCGACAGGGACTCGAAGGCTGCCTCAAGCTGCATTATCGCGTTGATGTCGTCGGGCGCGGACTGCGGGACGATGTCCTTGTAGACAGTGCTGCCAAGCTCGCCCATCGCTTCGGTCACCTTCTCTATGTTGATCATCTTTTGCAGAGTGTCCTTTGGAACCTTGGAGGTGGTGGCAACTATCAGGTCGTCAATGTCGTTCTGCGACAGGTTCCAGTACTTGCCCCTGAGCACTGCAAGTATGTTGTAGGAATCGATGTCGACTGCGACGATATTCTTCACCTCCGGCGACTGCGATTCTATGGTCAGAGCCCTCCCAAGGTCGTGGTAGAACACGTGATCGATGTAGATGTCAAAGAGCCGGAGGTCGCCCTTGTCCTTGTACGCCGCTGCGGCCTTTGCCGCGTCCTCTCCAAACTCACTTCCAGCCAACGCGGCTACGGCCTCGTCCAGGTTCTTTGCCACCAAGGCCTTGACCACCGTGTCACGCCTGCCTACAAGCTCTTCTGCCCGTAGGTTAATCTTTGGAAGCAGCTCTTCGTACGATTTCCCAAGAGCCTTGCCTTTCAGTATCAGCTTCAGGTTCCACGTGATATATTTTACAAAATACGCGTTCAGCACTCCAGAGCCCCCGGCGATGCTGACCATCTTGACGTGGTTGTTTACGAGGTTCTCCCTCAGCGCCCCTTCAATTTTTTCGGCGGTATAGGGCTTGGTAAGTTTTGAAAGGGCGTCAAGATAGACGGTGTTTTTCATCCTGGTAACGAGCTCTTCAATATCCCTCGCTTCCGCAAGTGTTTGCAGCTCGTTCTTTGTAAGCATCCTCCCCTTCATGCCGTGGGAGAGCACGGTTCCAAAAATCTTGCCGGGCATGCTGACTTTACTCATATATAGGCACCTTGTGGTAGATGCAGCATCAATTTTAATATTTTCAAAAATCAGTCTTCAAACAGCATAGACAGGGCGGACGATATCTTGGCCGACAGGGCAAGCAGCAGGAAGTGAAGGCCGAACCCGACTGTCACTCCGAGCAACAGGTTATCGGCTGTTTGGAATATTGCCAGAAACAGCCCGAGCGGAGGAACTGTAAGAATCAGGGCAATTGCGGTGCTGACCCACGCTGACTTGATCATGAAATCCGGCGTTAAATTATTCAAAGGATTGTTGACGTATGTGAGTTTTTGCCGGGTGTAGGTCAATCCCTTTCATCGTGAAATTCATTTGCACTCAATATTAATATTGACACAATAAATAATGAACACAACTATTATCACAAATGCAGGAAATTATGTCAAAATAGAATTGCAACAAAAATATTCACTTTTGCTAGCTTTTATCAAAAAATTATTAATAAATTGGAGACTAGTGCAATACTATGTGATAAATTTACTCTAGCAAAAATGCTCTATGTTTACAATAATAACAGCTTTAGAAGCGATTGTTACAAGAATTATAGGAAAAAGATGAGTAGCAGATAATCTTAATTAACCAGCTTGCGCCCATATTTGGTAATGGAATCGCTGACCGAAAAGAAGATGGACGCCAAACTGGAGAACCTGCTGAACCAGTTCGAACGTGAGGTTGCATCGTACGACAAGCTATCGGGCCTGTCAATGTTTGTCACCCCGGCCGGAGTTGTGATTTCCATATTCGTGCCCCTGCTGCTGTCCAGCTTTTCGGTGATTTCGGAATTGGCGCTGTACTGGATCGTGGGCGGCATACTGGCGAGCGTGGGTCTGGCCAAGGTCCCGCTCTTTTACGTAGATCACAAAAAGCACGAGATCTCTAGGACGAAATACAAGCCGATTGCCGGGGTGTGCATGTGCGATCTCAGCCAGTACAAATCCCAGATGACAAAGGTGGAAAACTCCAAGACGATGGGCGAGAGGATAAGGCACATGAAGCTTGCAAACTACTACAAGAGCCAGATGGGCTGGAAGTAATTTCACTACGTGCAAAGCAACGCTTAATAAATTAAAGTCATTGTGAGAGATCGATGGGCGACAAGCCGAAAAAGGTCACCACAACCAGGGTCTTTGCGGCCAGCACGATTCTTGCACTGGTCATCTCCGTCCCGATGATAGTCGTGATACTGGTGACGCACTATGTCATAAAGGCAGACGTGATGATAACGGCTATCGCCGGCATCGTGACCCTGTTTTTGACTATGGGTGCCAGCTACAAGCTGTCCAAGAAACTGACCACCAAGGTGCAGGACGGCGACGATCTGGAAAAAACGTGAAATAGTACAGAGGACAAATATTTTTGTGAACCTAAAGCACGTCGCGCTGCAGCTGTGCACCTGCACGTGGGTCGAAATAATGACGGGCGCCGGTATCACGCTCTACATGCTGTACCTGCAGAACTATTACCTTGCCGCGATAACTGTCGGAGCGTTCGCACCCCTGATCGGGTTCCATTTTGCCATCGACAGGTTGTCAAAGGACAGGGGTGACTGGGGAGAGGGCCGCCTGATCAGGATCCGGCCGTCAAAATACAAGCTCGTCGATTGAGAGCGTCCTTGCGCAGTAGCGGCACCTCAACACCACCTTTTCCTTGTCGATGACATCGATGGTTGACCTGATCTCTTCGCCGCTGTTCGTGATGCACTTCAGGTTCGGACACTTAAAGATCCCTACGATTGAATCCGGCAGCTGGATCTTGCGCTTTTCCACCAGCTTGTAGTCACGGATTATGTTGATGGTTGCCCGTGGCGCAATGAGCGCGAGCTTGTTTGTTTCGCTCGTCTCCAGGAACCTGTTCTCCACCTTGATGATGTCCTTCTTGCCGTGCTTGCTGCTGGGCACGTTCAACGCGACCGTGATTACTGCACCCTCCTTGCCGGTGATGCTCAGAGCGCGCAGAACGAAAAGCGCCTTGCCCGCTTCGATGTGATCTATAACCGTGCCGTCCTTTATCCTGCGCACGATAAGCTGGCTCGTATCGGACATTGCACTGATGCGGCGCTGCTAAGTATATCAGCATATCGTCGATACATTGATTATTCCGTTTTGTCAATAGTGAGTCGTGGGACTGTTTAGGCGCTGGAAGCCAAAGGGCAAGATGTACAGCCTGAAGTGCACCCAATGCGGCGCCGGCTTTCTGTCCAGCTATCCCCTTGAAGCCCCGATCTGCGGCAAGTGCCTGCAAAAGGCCAAGTCGCTCGATTCCACCATCGATCACGAAAAGGTCTGCATAAAGTGCGGCGCGCAGGGAGTGATCTATGGCAAGGAGTACTGCCACTCGTGCTATTTCGGATTCCAGAAGAAAGAGTAGCCGTTGCAGAATGGTTGGCTCGAGGGATATGATCTGCAACGGCCGGCGGACGGTTCCCGGTCTGGCGTTACCGCTGCAATCAGATGCGCGCAGGATGATAAAGGGAATATCTCTTTTGTACTAGAATAATTTAGCAGTTGGTCAGCTGCATTTGCCAGAATCGGATTAATTGATCAAAGGGGAGAGTGGCGGCACCGGCAATACTAGAACGGTGCCGTCAAGGGAGAACGGGATGCTCGGGAAAGCTTTCCATTGCTCCCCCCTTTTGCTTATTCTCTCATGAGCTGTCGAATTAAGGAACGCGTTCGCTTTTGACATTTATTGCCAGGAAATGGTTATTGCGGGTTATGGATGCCATTGTGCGGAAAACTGAAAGTTTTGCAAAATTCTTGCAAAAACGACTGGAGATCGATAAGCTTTACCCGAAAGTGAAGGTGTAAATCTCAAATCCCGTGCCGGAAACGTCGATCACTATCTGGTGCTTGCCGTACTCATCGTGCATCGCAAGGTTGTAGAGCTTTTGCCCGTCTATTGTCACTGAACCGTCTTCCGAAACGACGGAGCCACGCGAATTTGTCAGTTCAGAGCCGTCCTCGGAAATATGGAGCTCGCCCGTGCCCCCTGCAACGATGTTGACCGCCTTTGCAGAGTACGACAGGACTATTCTGCCGGTTTCGCTCTGGAGCTCCATGTGGTCCGCGTTGTTCTTCCACTCCCCGTCAAGGTATATCCTGTTGGGCGTGATCGTCACGCCATCCGGGATCGTGTACGTCACCACCTGATCCGGCTTGAACCCTTCCGGGTTTCCAAGCGGCGCCCGCGCGAACTGGTACCCGAAATAAAGCTCCGGCGTGTCTATCTGGCCAAAGTTGACGCTCTGCGCGTTTTCCGGCCTGCTTACCGATTCATCAAAAGTAACGTTTCCGCCCATGTACGCGGCGCGCTCTGACAGGAGCGACTGGATCACTTTTTCGGTCTCGGCATACCTGCCCTCCCCGATGTGATCGTACCGGATGTAGCCCTCGTTGTCGACCAAGTATTTGCGCGGCCAGTACCGGTTTTCGTACGCCTTCCACGTCCCTCTGTCGTTGTCCTGCACGACAGGGTACTCGATCTCGAATTTTTCGACGGCCGCCTTGACGTTATTGTAGTCTTTTTCAAACTCGAACTCTGGAGTGTGCACGCCCACTATCACCAGCCCGTCGTCGGCATATTTTTCGTGCCACGCGTTAAGGTAGGGAATCGTCCTGATGCAGTTGATGCAGCTGTAAGTCCAAAAGTCCACCAGCACCACTTTTCCCCGCAGGTCCGCAAGCGTTACCTGCTCTGTGTTGATGTAGCCGGAAATTTTCGTCAGCTCCGGCGCCAGCTTGAACTGCGACTTGTCTATCTGCACGTTTGTGACTGTGCCGTTTTCAATTATGGTCGCCTGCACAAAGCCTTCCTGCTGGCCCGACGCGGCCTTGTTCAGCTCGGGGTTGTTGAAGTAGACTCCAAAGCCTGTGATGAGGGCCACCACGCCTATTCCCACCGCGAGCGCGCTCAGGTTGTCGGTGTTCACGTTAATCCCCTCTCAAGGTTGATTATCTCGTTTGCAAGCGGGAAGTTGCCGATTATGCTGAGCTGGTTGGTGAGCACAAGTATGCCCAGTATTATCAGGACCGCGCCCATTATCGGGTTGAAGTATTTCAGGTGCTTGACCATCCTTTTGATTATCCTTGTCGACTGCGAGAAGAACGCGCCTGTTATCAGGAACGGCACTCCAAGCCCGAGCGAATATGCAAGGAGCGAGTTGTAGGCTGCGCCCGGCGAAGTCGCAGCGAGCGTGAGCGTGGTGCCAAGTATCGGGCCGACGCACGGCGTCCAGCCGGAGGCAAACGCGGCCCCAAAGACAAACGACGTCAGGTACGTCGTCTTGAAGCGCGGGAGGTTTGTCATCCTCTTTTCAAAGTTGAGCACGCGCAGTTTCGTCGACAGAATAAGGTACGCGCCGAACGCGATTATCACCCCGCCCCCGATGGTCTGGAACGTGGCCTGGAAGCCGGTGCCCACGTTGGCAAGGAAGCTGTTCAGTATCACGCCCAGCACTGCAAACACGAGCGAAAAGCCCAGAACAAAGTAGACGGTGTTTAGGAAAATATTGAGGCGCGTGGATTTTTTCACGGCGACCGAGGTGCCCCCGGCGCTCTGGTTCTGCCCCTGGATCTCGCTCAGGGTCGTGCCCGAGAGGTATGAGACAAATGCAGGGATTATCGGCAGTATGCAGGGCGAGAAGAATGATCCGGCCCCTGCAAGCGCTGATACCAGAACGCTAGTCTCCACCAATTCAAAAGGCAGCTCCCTATTTTTGCATTAATACTTTTTTCCAGATTTGCACCAAATTATGCTGCGTTTGGAGTGGTCTTGACCCCCTCCGGCCACACAGTGACCTTTAGCAATGCAAGCAGACCGGCGAGCTCGGCGATGTGTATACCGACAAAGTACGGCAGGAGATCGTTGGAGTAGAGCGGCGCCATCGCAAAGTACGCGTAAACCGCAATAACGTTGTGGAACATCAGCATGCCTGCAAATACCATGAGGCCAATGGTGAACGTCGCCCTTGTCTTGCTGTAGATGTTGCCGTACACTGCAAGCAGGACAACCAGTACGGCCATGTTTGCCATGCTTACAATGGAACTGACGTCCATCAAAAGAGCCATAGGTTTCAAGCGACCAAAATTGGCTTATTTACTTTTTTCCAGATCTATTCAGATTCTTTTTATCTATCGCCGCTCTGACCTCGTTGAACGCTTCGATGTTGACCTCAAGGTAGTTCGAGATGAAGTAAAGCACGCCGTACTTTTCCCCCGTCCTAGTGACCATGTTGTTCTTCTCAAGAACGCCGATGTGGTGCTGGACCGCCTTGTAGTCAACTCCGAGGGCCTCTGCAAGCTGGTTCATGTTGTGTGGGCGCTCCTTGAGGAGATCGATTATCCTGATCCTGTTCTCGCCGCCCCGGGAGCCGGCAAAGAGGTACCAGAGCAGGCGCTTGGCGTTCGGGTCAGGCATGTATTACCATCCTCGTTAGAATACCTAGAAATTTAAACTTGAATTTATACCGCATACCTTATATCTCCGTCAGACCTATCACATGGCAGACAAAGGAATTACGGCGGATTTGTCAAGTGTGCATGAAAGACTGCACGTAAAAACTTTTCATATCTTCCGTGGCTTTTGTAGTAGTTAGAAACTACAGAAAAACAACAAAAAGTAAGTGAAAAAAAGCAAATGACAAAAACATTTGAAGAATTGGGATTGAGTGCACAACTAACAAAAGCACTCTCCGAGATTGGATTTGAAGCGCCGTTCCCTATACAAGAGGCAGCTATACCGCTTGTTTTGGAAGGTAAAGATGTCGTGGGACAGGCGCACACGGGAACCGGCAAGACGGCAGCCTTTGGCCTTCCGATATTGCAAAAGATAAAAGCAGACGGGCCTATGCAGGTCCTGATACTTGCACCGACAAGGGAACTTGCGGTGCAGATCACGACAGAGATCAACCGGCTCGCAAAGTACACTGGAGTAAAGACGGTCGCGATATACGGCGGCCAGAGCATCAACGTGCAGCTCGACAAGCTGCAGCGCGGCGTCCAGATAGTGGTCGCCACGCCCGGCAGGCTAATAGACCACATAAAGCAGGGCTCTGTAATCCTAGACGATGTCAAGTTCGTCGTGCTCGACGAAGCTGACAGGATGCTCGACATGGGATTTATCGACGACATCAAGTTCATCCTGTTCTACGTGAACGAGGATCGGCAGACGTGCCTGTTCTCCGCCACGATGCCCCCGGAAATCATGAGGCTCGCGGAGGAATACATGAGGCGCGACAGCATCGAGAACGTGAGGCTCAACGAAGAGGAGATCACGCTTGAAACCATCGACCAGTCGTATCTGGTGGTGGAAGAGCGCGAAAAATTCAAGCACCTGTGCAACTTTATCAAGCAGAACAAGGACAACAAGGCGCAGACCATAGTGTTTGCCGCTACAAAGCAGCGCGCTGACAGGGTCGCGTACAACCTCAGGCGCGAGGGCTTTAGCGCGGTCACCATCCACGGCGACCTATCGCAAAAGCAGCGCGACCACGCGATGGGCAAGTTCAGGAAGGGCGCAGAAGACATACTCGTCGCTACAGATATTGCGGCAAGGGGAATCGACGTGCCGGCAGTCGGCCACGTAATCAACTACGACATCCCCGACGACCCCAACATCTACTTCCACAGGATCGGAAGGACTGCGAGGGCCGGCGGCGAGGGCAAGGCCATATCGCTCGTCTCAAACGACAGGGTTGCTGACTTTGACCGCATCCTTGCGCAGACCCAGCTGCCCATCCGCAAGCTGAACGACGAAATGGGAGTCATCGCGCCAGTAGTCGCGCAGCGCCAGCCGCAGCAGTATGGCGGCGGGTACAGAAGGCGCGGCGGCTATGGCGGCGATCGCGGGTACCGCGGCGGCAGCGGCGGAAGGCGTTATGGCAGCGGCAGCGGAGGATACGGCGGCTATAGGCGCGGAGGCGATCGCGGCGGAGGTCACAGGGGCTATGGTGGCGGCGGAAGCGGCTACCGCGGCGGCGGGCGACGCTACGGCGGCAACCGCGGATACAGCAGCTATTAAGCGGGCACACCATTTTTAAAGCCCGCACGCTTTTCATTTTTCAATGGCTTTTGGCGTCGACACTCTTGGAGGGCTAGCTGAAAAGCTGAAGCAGCTGGTCAACGACACCCAGAACCTTTACGAGTCGTTCCTCGACGCAAACCAGCTATACAAGCAGGGCAAGATGGGCGACAAGGAGTTCTTTGCCAAGATAGGCGAGTACCTTGTGGCGACGTCCGCGCTGAACTTCCTTGCTGTCCGCGTGATAATAGAGATGAAGGGCGCGCTGGAAAAGGGCACTTCGGTCAAGAGCCCGGGCGGCGGCAGCTCGTTTCCGTCAGCCCCGCAGGCAGGTTTTGGCGTTGGCGGCTTTGTCGGCACCGGTGGTACCGTTGGGCCGGCGGCAGGCGGATACACGCTTCCTTCTCCGCAGGAGCCGACCTTCAAGCCTGTCGACATCGAGCTTCCAAAGCCAAAGGCAGGCACCAAGAGCTGTATAGTGTGCGGCGCTTCGATTCCGATGCAGGCCAAGTTCTGCAGCAAGTGTGGAAGGTCGCAATAATTAATAGCCGCATTCAAGCATTCTTCCATTATGGCAAAGGTGTTCAACGGTAGGGCCGCCACCGAGGAGTACATGTCGACTCACTCGCTCACGTTTTCCACTCCCGAGATGACACTCAGAAAGTATGCGCTGTGGCTCGGCGAGACAGTGAACCTGCCCGGCGGTGAGCGGGGACCGCGGCTCTTTCTCTACCTTGAGGAGAAGGGAGGCAGGAAAGAATCTGAACTTGCCCCGGACATCGACGACTCGTTCAAGCCGACAGGCGCAGTTACTGAGATGTACGGCGGGATCGGGTCTGCGCCCACTGATGCCATGACCCCGCCCCAGATGACTCTGCTTGACAAGGAGACGCTTGAGCCGGAAGCAAAGTTCTGCATCAGCTGCGGCAATAAATTGAAGGCAAGC
>DASPGV010000069.1:0-5151 GCA_035620415.1 Nitrososphaera sp. | reverse complement strand
CGCCCTTTGAAACCTTGAACGACTCTTGGCTGATGATCGGCCCCTGGTCAAGATCTTCGGTTACAAAGTGAGCGGTGCATCCCACTATTTTCGCGCCCCGCTCGTACGCCTGCACGTACGCGTACGCGCCGGGAAACGCCGGCAGAAGCGACGGGTGGATGTTGATTATCCTGTTGGGGTAGCGCCAGACAAAGTTAGGCGTCAGAATGCGCATGTACCTTGCAAGGACTATCAGGTCGATGTTGTACTGGTCGATCAGCTGCAGGATCTTGTTCTCCGCCTCGGCCTGATCGACGTGGGCTACGGCGTGGAACGGAATGCCTGCGGCGTCAGCCATCTGCTTTAGTGTTGTATCGCTTCCAATTATTACGGGGATGTTGGCCTTTATCTCGCTCCTTTTCTTGGCATCAAGTATCCTTTCTATGCAGTGCGGCTCCTTGCTGACAAATATCGCAACGTTCTGCAGCCTGTTTGGCTCCTGGTAGTGGACCTTGATCTCCATCGACAGTTTTTTCGCCAGCTGCTTCAATCCGTCGTCGAGCTGCTTTCTATCGATTTTCCCAAACGACGCTTCGAGCTGCATTCCAAAGAGGCCGCGAACGACGTTCTGGTTTATCTTTTCGATGTTGCCGCTGTTCTTGAAGATGAAGTTGGTGATGTCGGCAACAACACCTTTTCTGTCCGGGCCAACTACCGTGACCTCGATTATAGTCTTGTCTCTGGCTGCGGCCATCGCGGATTGATAGGGCTGTTGGAAGATAAATAAATCTTCAGATGAACGATGGATGATGGATGGATGGACGTCAATGCTTAAATAATAGAGTAGTTAATTGAGAGCGTTGGAAGTTACCGCTTCAACATCTGTAATTTTTGAGGTACCCTAGTTAATGCAATGCCACAAGAATTCTGCACTTTCCTGAGGCACAACATATGAAGGCACAGCCAAGGCAGCAAAAACAGTCCTCTGCAAAACCAAGGAAAGACTACGACTACAACAAGCCGATAGGCAAGTGCGTCGTCTGCTACACGCTTTCGGGCTGGCACTGCTACGACTGCGACAACGACTTTTGCCAGATGCATTTTCAGGATCACAAGGAAAAGAACCTGTGCAGAGCTGCCTAGATAGACTGGCAGATAGTTTTTGCAGAAACATGCAGTGCACTGCACAAGATGCTAGTGTGTTCCTGCTGCTTATCACTGGCCGTGCCCCTGTTTCAGGCATGGCATTAAGATGTCCTGACTGCGGGAATGAACTTGCAAAAAGAATCGTGATCACAAGGCTAGGAGATATCGAAGGGTGGAGCTGTGTGTCCTGCGACGCGTTCTTTGAAAGGAAGGAGCTCTACAAGAGGATATTCACGGTTTAGTAAAGGTGCGGGGGGTGGGATTTGAACCCACGGACCCCTGAGGGACGGGATAACCCATTCCTGAGATCTTAAGTCCCGCGTCTCCAATTTTTCTAGCCTATTTGGCCAGGCTCTACAACCCCCGCCCGGTCAGGTTGCGTTAACGTGCAAGCGTAATTAAATCTTGTACGCGTGCGTGCATACACGCGCGTTTCCACCAGTTCCAGTTGAACCAGTTCTTGTATAGCAGCAAGCGACATTCCAATAATTATTATAGGGTTTTCAGACTGCATTAGAAGCAACGCCTCGGTAGCTCAGCCTGGTAGAGCGTTACCTTGGTAAGGTAGAGGTCGCGGGTTCGAATCCCGCCCGAGGCTTTTTTCCGCGCTTAGGCTGTGCTGGGAGCCTTTGCCGCGAATATCTCCCTTCTGGCCCTGAACAGCAGCATAAAGATCATGATCTCAATGTCCTCCGCAAACATGTAGCTGACCGCAAGCGAATAGTAGCCGCCCAGGGTCTTGTCAGCGCTTGCTAGGGTTATCGCGATTATCTCTACCGGCGAGTACTTCTGGATGTTCTCGACCAGCCTTGCCTGCATCTGCTGGCTTGCAGTCAGCGCCCCAAACGACTCCTCTATCTCCTGCTGGTTAAAGTCGACGGATATCAGCCTGTCGGCATAGTTGGCGTGGCCGTACTCGATGAAGCCCAGAATGCCACCTAGGATGACAAGGCTGGAGATTCCGCTTATGTAAAAGAACTTTTTGCGGTACCAGTAGTTGAGCGACGAGTTTATCAGCTGGCGGTACTTTTGCAGCGTGGTGTACCTGAGTGTGACGTAGAATATCGCAAAGGTGATTGTTACGGCGCCCAGCGTACCGACCCACGCGTTCTGGAGCACAAACCCGAGCAGGACCCGCACGCCGATCAGGACCGCGAGCCACAATGCAAGAACAGCGATCTTGTCCTTCCCGAGGCGCTCTTTCTGTTCTAGCAAAAGCAGCTTCCAGCTTCCTTTCACTTTCTTATTAATTCTCTCATGCGGCGAGCGTCGTGAGGCGGCTTGGCCGCAGAGAAATTTGTTCTATTCATGCCGACTATAACATTATTCGCCTGATTTGGATACTCGACAGCCTGACGAGTGCAAAAATGCTCTTCACCATCTGGTTTGCAACGGCGTGGAAAAGCTTTAAAGCGCATCAGTGAGCTCTCATGCTCTGTGTCGACCCGGGATATCAGGTTCATCTATTCCACGCCCGACCGGCCCAAGCTCAAGTCGCCCTACCTTGTCTGCGGCTTTCCCGGCAGCGGCTATGTCGGCAAGCTGGCAGTTGACCACCTGATACAGGAGCTGCCTGCAAAGCACCTTGTCGACATTTACTCGAGCTCATTTCCGCCGCAGGTCATGATCAAGACCGACGGCACTGCCGACCTGATGAAAAACAGCATTTTCTGGTGGCAGGGAGGAGCCGCCGACCTACTGCTCTTGACGGGCGACTCGCAGCCTGCAAACCCCGACTCTGAATATTCGCTTGCAGAGGAAGTGCTTGGCATTGCCGAGCAGCTTGGCACACAGCAGGTGTTCACGCTTGCCGCTTACATCACCGGCGTATTCGTCGACAAGCCCAAGGTCTTTGGCACCGCGACCGACTCTGAAACCGTCAAGGGCTTTGCGTCGCACAACATTTCGATGATGGATAGCGGGAGCATCACCGGCATGAACGGTCTTGTTATCGGCATAGCAAAGCTCCGCAACATGAAGGGGATCTGCTTGCTTGGCGAGACGTCGGGCTACGTGGTCGACGCCAAGGCTTCAAAGGCGGTGCTCGAGACCCTGCTTGGGATAATTGGCATAAAGGTTGACATGACGAACTTGGAAAAGCGCGCAAAAGACACCGAAATGCTGATCCAGACGATAGAGCAGCAGATGCTTGCCGGCAGAAGCGGTAAGCCGCTTGAAGGCCAGCAGCCGCAAAAGCCGCGCGATACAGGCTATATCAGCTAGACCTTTGTCAGCTTGCCGAACTTGCCTACGCTGATGCTGTTTTCGCCCTTAAACGTGTTGATGTAGCCGTTCTCTACCGAGATCCTGTCGCCCGGCTGTATCTTGCTGATGTCGTCACCCCACAGCGAAAGCTTGATGGTGCCCGATTCGTCAGAGATTATGGCGTCGGCCACTGTGTTAGTTCCGCCCGCCCTCAGGTTGACCGTGCGGGGTTCGCCCACGCTGTCTATCTTGCCCGTGACGCTCACGTTGCGCATTCCAGCCTTCAGCTCGCTTATCTTCATGAATTTTGCTAGATCTGCATCTCGTAATAAATGTTACATGCCGGTTACTGTCTGCACATTCCCGCAGTCGGTGCAGACCAGCTTTATGCCGGCCGCTGTCTTTTCACGCACTTCGTGCAGGGTCTTTGAATGGCACTTTGTGCACAGCCTTGACAGGGTCTCTGGCTTGGGCATGCTATCACTTGTACTGGTACCAAGCAAATTTAACCTTTAAAACTGGCAGCGCAACTATGAAATAAGGTTCCGGCCGCATCACCGGCGGGTCGGAGGGGTAGCGAAGCCCGGTCAAACGCGCAGGACTCAAGATCGGATGCGCGCGGCACCATTTCTTCTCGCCCATTCAGAACTGCGAGATGAGTGATCCCGTCCCTCAGGGGTTCGTGGGTTCGAATCCCACCCCCTCCACCTTTTAGCCAGTAAGGTTCAAATTATTTTTGGCATCCATGCTGCACGTTGGCGCGCAAGTCGGCAGTCCTGATACCGGTCATAGCAGCCGCCGTTGTCGTGGGCGCGCTCGGCGTCGCGTTTATCCCACCGGAGGTCAGGGACAGAGACACCGGCTTTTCGAAAGGCACCGTAAGGATAGACGACGACGTGATAACTGTAGAGATAGCCGAGACCGCCGCCGAGAAGCAAAGGTGGATGACGTTCAGGCAGGACCGCCTGCCGCTCGACACTGCGATGCTGATCAAGCACGACCAGCCCGACCTGCATGAAGTGTGGATGCTCAACATAGAATACAACCTTGACCTGATCTGGTTCGACGAAAACGGCGACATGGTCTACATGATAAAAGACGCGCCGCCGTGCGAAAATGTCGTTGAAACCGTCAGCTGCACGTACAAGACGACAAAGCGGGCGCTCTACGTGATGGCAGCCACTTCGGGCTTTATAGACGAGCACGACATTTCGGTGGGATCAAAGATGACCATCGTTTCTGCCTAGCTTTATTACAGTGTCGAGGCTACCGCATGGCGTTGAAGTTCATCCTCGCCGACCCGCACGCAAGACCCCTTTCCAAGATACAAGTCGCGCGGCTTCTTGCCCGGCCAAACATACTGAGGATGGCCTACCTTGACGGAAGGGGCGGGCCGGTGGTCCACCCCGTCTGGTACTATTACAGCAAGGGCAAATTTCTTGTCGCATCCGACACGGGAGGAGCAAAGGCAAGGGCGCTCCGCAAGAACCCGCAGGTCTACTTTCTGGTTGACGAGAGCCCAAGGGGCGGGCCGACCTGCGGCGTCAGGGGCAGGGGGACCGCGAGGGTGGTCGACGACCCGGCGTACGCGGCAAGGCTCACGAGGATAAACGTAAAGAGGTACATGGGAACGCTCAGGAGCAGGGCCGCAAAGATGGTGCTAGATATGGGCACGGACTCGAGCATTATCGAGATAACGCCGCGGTACATGGCCACCTGGAAGTTCTAGGAGCTGAGCGCCTTTTTCAGGTCTTCATAAGCCTGCCTGACTTCATCGATGGCAGCCTCGTCTTCAAGCGTGGTGATGTCGCCTATCTTTTC
>DASPGV010000068.1:0-5243 GCA_035620415.1 Nitrososphaera sp. | reverse complement strand
GGCCTTATCCTCTCTTCATACCATGCATTCTGCTTCTCAAGCGACTGGAGGTAGAGGTCGACATCCTGCGCCGGCATCGAAGCAGCGGCTTCTGCCTGGCCGATGCCTTGGTAGGTGTCCCTAGAAGGCCACACGAGCACCAGCGGAAGGCCCAGCCCGAGCTTTTTGCTGACGATGCTCCCGTCGACCAGGTAACCTATCCCTCCAGTCCCGGAAGCATAGCAGGAAACTCCAAGGTCCCTAGCAAGCAGGAGCGGGATCGGGATCGCGCGGGGCGACATGTCGCGTGCAACCCTGCCAAGATCCAGGTTGTCCGGGTCGCCTAGGTTCAGCTCCAGCTCTTTCTTACACGACATGCAGGGGCCGGCAAGCACAAGTTCTCCGCCCTTCCTAAATATCTTGGCCGCAGCCTTGCTGCCGCAGCTGCAATGCACCCAGACCGGGGCGTGCAGGTGCGAGGAGGAGCTGACGCCAGTGTCGATCCCGCGGTTCATGAACATGCTCTCTGCGCTTTTCAGCGCGTCAGAGTAGATGCCGGAATTCGAAACCAGAAAAGTAAAGCCGTTTTCAAACACTTCGGATATTTCTGACAGCCTGACAAAGAGCGTGCTGTAGTTCCAGGTTTCGTTAACGACCCTTGACATGAGAAACGAGTTCAGGTCCGCGTACGACCTTGCCCTTACGTGCGATGCCTCGGCGTGCTGCCAGAACTGCTCCAGGTTGTCGACGAGCATGTTCTTGTCAACACTTGCTCCGTTTTTCCTTATCCACGACCTGACCTGCCGCTTCCAGTTGTGCACTATTGTCTGGCTCGGCACCGGCGTGTTGCAGACCATCTGCCAGCGCCTTGACTCGCTAACAGGCAGCCGGAGCTCCATTATGCCGGAGGAATGCTGGACGCTTGGAAGCTGGGCCAGCCTGACCCATGACTCGTCGACAAAGTCGTGGTCCACAACGAGGAAGAGGTTGACTACCTTGGCATCCTTGAGCCCTCCGACAGAATTTTTCAGCGCTTCGAGAAGGACTATTTTCTTAAAGACGCCGCCGTAAGCAAAGAGGTTTGGCTGGTGGGTCGAGACGACTATCTTTGCCGCCGGGTCATCTAGGAGCTCGATGGTGGACCTCACCCTGTCGGTGAGCGTGCCGGCCTCTGAATGGAATTTCGTGATAAACGGCTTTAGCTTTGCGCGGTTGCGCAGGACAAAGTCACTTGCCAAAGCCTTTTGCGATGCCACGCGGTCCACCGCGTCGGCAAACTTTTCCGGTATCGACTCTGTAAACTCTGAGACGAGCGGGTCGTTCACCTGGTTAAATCTGGCAAACAGCGCCCTTACCTGCGGTGCCCGGTCGACTACTGCTAGCGGCCCCGACATTGCACTAGACCAGCTCGATTATCTCCTTTGGCTTGGTCGCCCCGGCGATCTTGGGTATCCTGTCGTTTGGAACCTTCCAGAGCTTGAATTCCTTGCCAAAGCACAGCTTCAGCACCTCAAACGCCTCGACATAGTTAATCGAGGCGTTGAGCCTGCTCTGGAGCGCACGGTACTCTGCAAGTCCCTTGATCGCGTTTGCCTTCAGGTACAGCTTGCTCTGCTGCGACCAGAATATCTTGATCAGCTCGACCTTTTCGTCGACGACGTCTGAAATGTCGTAGTACACCTGCGGCTTGAAGTCTTTGGTGAGCGGGATCTCGTACGACATGATGTTCGGGATGAACCTGCCGGCCTCTATTGTGGACGACGCGACCGCCCTGTGATCGTGGTGCACGTCCCCGAGCGAGTGGGTGATTATCAGGTCGGGGTCGGCCCTGTTGATAAAGAACTCGATGTGGTTTATGAGGTCGGTGCCGCTGGCGTTGAGCCTTGTGTCCTCAAAGTTGTCTATCCAGAGCGCCTTTGCCCCGATGAACCTAGAAGACTGCATCAGCTCCCTCGTCCTCTGCTCCGGGTCGCCTGAAGCCGCGCCCCTTGTCAGCGTATACATGAATACGTCGTGCCCCTGCCTTGCTGCTTTTATCAAGAGTCCTCCGCACCCCAATTCTATGTCGTCTGGATGCGCGCCTATCGCTAGAATGTTCACGAGTGCAACTCTCTATTGTGTTTATTTATCGCTGAACTAACCTTCTTCTAGTCAATTCAGTTTGTTTCTAGAAGCGTAGCTTGAACGATTCTAATTATAGAAAATTGCTCTTGGGTTAAAAATTGGGCGTAGAAGGCTTGAGTGGAATGCAGGTAAAAACTTGGTTACAGAAACTTACAGATGAGTCTAATCTGTGGTTCAACGCAGTCAAATCGGAGGACGAGGGGAACCTCGAGACCGCTGTTTCGTATTACGTGAAGGACGCGCTGGAATGCACAAGGCAGCGTTCGCTTGTCAGGGCGGCGCTGAGCTGCTCCTGCGCGGCCAGCTGTCTTGCAAGGATGGGCGCGATATCGCCGGCGCGGTCCTTGTATTCGGAGGCGGCTGCCATTTACGTTGAAAATTCAGAAGTCGCAATATCCGAGTCGATAAGGGAAGCGCTGTGGTCGCTGCAGGAGGCCTTTGAAAATTATGCGCTTGCCGGCGACAGCGCAGCAGAGTCCGTGCGGGAAAGGTACGTCACGCTTGCTGCGAGGACGAGCCCATTTTCCAAGGCAGGGCAAACCGCAAAGGAGCTGGAGTCGCGCAGGGCAGAAGCGATCAAGCCCGATCCAAAAAAGAAGGAAGCAAGCATTCCAGACGAGCTGGCCATCGAAATCGAAAACTTTGCGAAGGCAAGGAATTCCGGCGCGGCAAGAACGGACTCTTTTGACCCAAACTACGTCATTAGATCGATAAATGTGAACGGGGGAAGCAGGCTGGATGAAAAAGGTATTGCTAGTTAACTGGGACAGCTACCCCAATGTAATGTCAGGCGGGGTATATTCGTGGGAAAAGACCCTCGTCGAGAGCATGTCGGACTACGAGTTCACGGTCATTAACCTGCTCTCAAACCCGAATGCCAACGGCAAGTTTGCGGTTCCGCCGCACGTCAGGCAGGTGGTAAACATCCCGCTCTTTGGTTCAAACAGGTATGAGGAATTTCACACGGAGCAGGGCAAGCCGCTGCTCGACAAGATAACCCACACAAAAGACCGCGTCATAGTGGAAGAGTTCATGCCGCTGTACAAGCAGTTTCTTGCCGGCATGTTTTCAAACGACTGCGATCCGGCGCAGCTGTCGCAGACCCTATACCGGCTCCACAAGTTCCTCCTAGTTTACGATTCTAAAAAGTGCTTGGAGCACACTCTTGCCTGGGAGGCGTTCTTGGACCAGCTCGGGCGGGATCCGCTCTACCGCGAAATGACGATGAAGGAGGCGCTGACTGCATTCCAGATCATACAGCGCAACATACAGATCCTGTCGCTCGAGATTCCAAAAGTCGACCTGGTGCACTGCTCGCTTGCATGGTTCCCGGCAATGCTGGCGATCCTGGCCAAGATCGAGCACGGCTGCCCGATAATAATCACAGAGCACGGGGTGGCCTTCCGCGAGCTCTTGCTCTACTACAACGCGTACCTGCGCGACGAGCCATCCAACATTTTCTGGAAATTATTCTCGGCAAATGTCGTCAAGACGGTGTATTCGATGGCTGACGTGATCGCCCCGGTATGCTATGCAAACGCAAGGTGGGAGGAGAGCTTTGGGGTCGATCCGTCCAAGATCAAGGTCATATACAACGGAGTCGACACGGCCAAGTTCCGGCCGATAGAAGTGGAAAGGCAGGACTCTAGGCCGACTGTGGCGTGCATCACCAGAGTCGACGTCTTCAAAGACATCGTGAATCTCATCCAGTCGATAAGGTACGTCAAGGAGACTGTGCCGGACATCCAGTGCCTGATCTACGGGTCGTCGATCGATCTGGAATATTCGCTCAGGTGCATCAACATGGTGTCGAAACTCGGCCTGCAGGACAACATCCGCTTCGTTGGCATGGTGAAAGACCCGGAAACTGCCTACAACGCCGCAGACGTGATCGTCATCAGCAGCATCACTGAGGGCTTCCCGTTTGCCATAATTGAGGCGATGGCGTGCGGCAAGGGCATAGTCGCGACAGACGTGGGCGGCATCAGGGAGGCCCTTGAAGGCTGCGGCCTACTGGTCCGGAGCAGCCACCCGCAAGAGCTTGCAAACGCAATAGTCCAGCTCTTGCAGGACGAAAAATTGCGATCAAAGTTTGGCGCAGCCGCGCTCAAGCGGGTGCAGGAGGACTTTACGGTAGAGCAGTCGCTTGGCCGGTACCGGGAGCAGTACGAAAGCCTGCTAGCTCGGCAGAACCGCGCGCCGGTCGTCAAGGAGGTAGCGGCCCAGTGAGAATCACAAGAGCGCTCGTCACGGGCGGGGCCGGCTTTATAGGAAGCCACATCGTGGACGAGCTCGTCTCCAAGGGCGTCGAGACCTACGTCATCGACAACCTGAGCACCGGCACTCTTGACAACCTTGCGCAGCATAAAGCCAGCGGCCTGCTCCACTTTATGGCCGGCGACGCCCGGGAAGTGGAAGAGCTCTTGCACGACACCAGCATCGATGTCGTATTCCACGAAGCGGCAATAGCCAGCGTGCCCAAGTCGGTAAGCCATCCTCTGCTCGTGCACGATGTCAACGTGAACATGACGCTACAGCTGCTCAACTACTGCGTCAAGGCCGGGGTGAAGCGCTTTGTCTTTGCGTCCTCCGCGGCAGTCTATGGCGTACTGGAAGGCAGGGCAACGGAAGACATGGCGTGCCGGCCGAACTCGCCCTACGGCGCGGGCAAGCTGGCAGTTGAAGACTATTTGCACGCGTACAGGCGGACCTACGGACTTGAAACCGTGATGCTGAGGTACTTCAACGTCTACGGCCCTCGCCAGCGCTACAGCGACTACAGCGGCGTCATTACCATCTTCATCAACAAGCTGCTCGAAGGAGGCAGGCCCGTCATATTCGGCGACGGGCTGCAGGTGCGCGACTTTGTGCACGTCGACGACATCGTGCAGGCAAACATGCTCGCAATGGAGTCTGCAAATGCAGTGGGCGAAATGTTCAACGTGGCGTCGGGCAGGGCCACCAGCATACTCGAGCTGGTCAGGATCGTAAAGGAGCTCGTGGGCGCCAAAGGCATCGAGCACCAGTTCACCCCGCCAAGGCCGGGCGACACAAAGTTCGGGCTCGCGTCCATGGACAAGATAAGGGCCGTACTGGGCTACGACCCCAAGGTTGAGATGCAAGGGGGGCTGAAAGGCGTG
>DASPGV010000067.1:0-59035 GCA_035620415.1 Nitrososphaera sp. | reverse complement strand
AATGCGAGCGCAAGGCTTCAAAGCAGGCCGAGAAAGCTGCCGAGCAGGCAGATAAAGCAATAGAGGCAGCGCGGTAGTCTACCAAATTGTCAGGGGTTTACGATGCGATAGAATTCAGAATGGATTAGCTTCCATTGAGATATACAAAACTAATAGAAGATGCTACTGGAATGTCATGTCAGAAACTTCTTTAATCCAACCTTCGCGTGAATATTCAATATGATCTCAGGATATTCGACTTTGAGGAATTTTACTTCCATTTCTTTAGTCTTGTCGCTGGCCTTAGCACAAGCGTCTGTGCTGACACCAGTCCTAGCACAGTCTGATGACGACGGCAAAGTTAATGTTGAAGGTAGTGCGCAGGAGGAATACCCCACATCATACGAGCTCGCATCACCAGATGTAACCAAGCCATTGACTCTGCAGCTTGAATATCACTTGTACAATCCGGGTGAGGATGTAAAGGTAAGAGGTTCGGTCTGGTCAGAGCTAGTTGAAAAGGTCGATGCCCTGAATATCATAAAGATTGAAGCAAAAGACGGACAAGGGAATGTTGTGGCAAGGGAAGATGCCGCAGTGGAAAGCGATGGAAAATACGGTACGTCATTCGCTTTATTGGATAGTGCCCAAGAAGGTACGTACACTGTAGAAGCAAGAATTGAACTTGAGGCCGATGCTCTAGGTATAGTGAACGCGATTACATCGGCGGCACTACAATCCTCGATCGAATTTGCTGTGGCAGAGCCGGCCGAGCACAAAGTAATAGCAGAGAACCAAGATTTTGCTGTTATTATAGCGAGCAGCTCTGGGATTAATGGTTTTACGTTTAACCAGCAAGACAAGAAGGTGACATTCTTCGCAGAAGGCAACGACGGAACCGCTGGTATCACAGAGATTACCATTCCAAAGGCGCTACTCAGCGGTGAAATGACTGTGCTTATAGATCAAAACCTTGCTACCGAAGGCTCTGTAATACTGAAATCCAATACAGAAGTTGAATCCACCTTTGAGATCAATTATAAACATAGCATACACCGAGTAGAAGTGGCTGGAACCAATGTTATACCAGAGTTTCCCATGGCTCTATTGATAATGGCTGCAACCATTGGATCAGTAATAGTGGTCACAGTATCGAAGCGAAGGATAAACTTTTGATTCGGATGCCGCATAGACAAACCTTCTTGGTTAGATGATATGGCAGACCCGATCACATCAATCATATTCCTTGTCGTAAGCGTGATAATCTCAACGATCATAATCTATGTCGTCACCAAGCTATTTGGTCAGAAGGAAGGAATAGGAAGAGCTTTTGTAAGCGCGATAATTGGCGCGATCGTCTATTCAATAGCTTATTTCTTGCTTGGAACGGGCTGGATTGCAGCGATAATTGGCGGTTTCGTCTGGCTGCTAGCGCTCAGGGCACTTTACGAAATAGGATGGCTAAGGGCACTTGGAGTAGCGATAATTGTGTGGATAGCCGCAACAGTTGTCGGTTTTCTACTGCCGACGGTTCCTGGGCCATTGTAAGATTGAATAGGATTTGAACTCAAAATATTCCTATCTTTCTATCTATCTATTCTAGGCATCAGACAAGTATGATCCTAACCATATGTGAACCGTTGCCTAATGGGTAGATACAGTGTATGTGTTTCCGACAATATCTGAGGCGACAAAGCTGGCACAATATTAGCCACCGTAACAGATTTCTTACGACCGCTGCGAATGTCATGATTTTCATGTCTTTACTTACAGTCTACCCTCTCGCGCATACTTTTACAGCATTTGCGACATCCACAACTGAGGTCGATCCATATGCCGGCTTTCCTTGTAGGGCTTGGTGTAGCTTTGACTTGCCAAATGATGAATGGACCCATTCGATAATATACCAGCTTTACGGCGAACCGGATGGTGACCGGTCGAGCGCGGCCCTCGGGTCGTTCCCATATGACTCCTAATATGGATTATGGGATATCGGCTGAACTACTGATGCGTCTTTCGGATCTCCGACTTTCAGACTATGATTTGAACACCGTTCGCATTTTCCATCATAGAAAAGATGGTCATGTCTGCTTACATGGTCATACAAGCAACCGCAGATAACGCACTGATGTAGGTGCTGGTGCGTCAATTAGTGGCCGGCTAGACTTCGTGAACGGTAAGCTATAGAACTATCGGCGGATTTTAGTTGACACGCAGCTCAACTGAAGAACTTGTAATTTGCTGGTACCGCACACTAGCGCCGCGATCCAAGCAGGAGTTACCGATATGAATCACGATACTCTTTCAGAAACGATTCCTTGATGGTTCTTACGAGGCTACTCAGTTCTCTGGCATCGTTGAATTCGTTCAGCCTTATCGTACTAAGTCCAAGCGATTCTAGCTCATTCATCAGGTAAGATTTCTGATGGTCTTCGCTGGGTAGCATATCCCGAGCCATCATACCGAGATTCTGCCGCCAAGATTTATGAAAATCGGTGTAATGTACTAGAAGAATGTTACATCTCGACCCATAGGGGTCATCGAAGGTAAATACCCAAGCCCACATGTGTTATTTGCGCCGTCCAGCCAACGATTGTCCATGCTCTATCTAGGAACTCTTCAATGGATCATTAGACCAACGAGCCTGAGTCTATTGCACTAAAGCCTTTCTAGTACTTGCTGCTATCATCCAGACATGACCCTAAAAGAAATCGAAAAGGTAGAGATCACCTGCCTGGTAGACAATAATGTCGATGTGCTCCTGCCAAGCACCAATGTTGCACGCCGGCCGGTCATAGCAGAGAATTGGTACGAAAAGCCGCTGATAGCTGAACATGGCTTTTGCGCGGTAATAACCGTACATGCCGGCGGGTCTAGCCACAGGATATTGCTCGACTCTGGGCTGGATCCAATGGCAGCTTCTCATAACGCAGATGTGCTAGGCTTTGACCTGTCTAGGTGCGAGTCCCTGATTTCAAGCCACGGGCACATCGACCATGCAGGTGGCCTAGTCAACATCCGCAAGAAGATGGGCGACAAAAAGATCCCGCTGATTCTCCACAGGGACGCCTTTCGGAACAGGCTGGTAAAATTTCCGGAGGGCAGAACGATAGACCTGCCGGCTCCTGACAGATCCCTTCTAGCAGGTGCAGGTTACGAGATCACCGAAAAGAATTCTGCGAGCCTGCTGGCCCACGACACAGTCCTGATCACTGGAGAGATTCCCCGTACAAATGACTTTGAAAAGGGCTTCCCAAACCACTATTCCAAAGTCGATGGAGAGGTGGAGGCCGACCCGTTGATCATGGACGACCAGGCCGTCGTCCTAAACGTGGGGGAAAGGGGTCTAGTTATCATCACGGGCTGCGGGCATGCTGGAATAGTAAACACTCTGAACTATGCAAAGGAGCTGTCAGGGGAGGAAAGGATCTATGCCGTGCTTGGAGGGATGCACCTTTCTGGCGGGTTTTTTGAGCCGATAATCTCTAGAACCATAGACGAGATCGAAAGGCTCAGACCAGCCTTTGTCGTGCCGTGCCACTGCTCTGGCCTGAGGGCAGTAAGCGAGATATTCCGCAGGATGCCGCGCTCTTTCATGCAAAACAGCGTCGGGACCACCTACGTCTTTTAACTCGGCTCTCCTCCACCATCATGGCTGAGCGCAGCCTACACAATCACGCCACAGGCAGCGCCAGCCACAAAATCCCCCACAGTATCTTCAGGTAGAGCAGCCCCGACCTCGCCTCCTCCGCCAGCTTCTCCCTCAGCGCGATCCGGATGTGCGACGGGAGCTTGTTCTTCCTGCGTACCACGGGCTTGGCCTTCCGGGGCTTGCCCCTTGCGATGTTGTTTGATTCCGAAGAAAGGAGTATCGCCCTCGACTCGCCCAGCATCCTGTAGAACCGGTAGTCGCGCGTGATCAACACTTCATCGGCGTGCATCATCTTTGCGATCTCGTGGTCCCCCAGCGAGGAATCGATCTCGGCCACGTGCCTGACGACAAACCCGCTGTTCCTCAGGCTGCTTGCCAGGTCCCTTGACACGCACGCGTCAATGATCACGCGCCGGCCGTTTATCCTAGCTACCAGGGATGCTTCCATCCACACTATAATGCACATCCATATTTATGAGAGTATTGCATTTACGGCACTTTTTCAAACCCGGCGTTCATAAGCGCAAAGGCGTGGTCTACCGAGCAGCAGTCGCACCTCTGCTCGATGCAGTCCCTTCCGGACTCGTGGTGGCAGACGGTGCAGTGGAACCTGAGGACCTCCGCCCGGTCGTTCCAGAGCGACACCGACATGCCTACCATTGCCCAGCATGTTATTTATCTGACGCCGGGAAGATTATTCCAGAGCCCCACTGCATCTGGGATTAATGCGATGAAGCTGATGCTGCTCCATGGACGACAGGAGCGCGCTCCGGGTGATGACTGCGATTGCGGCGGCCATTCTGGTGTCGATGTTTGCCATTTCGATCCTTGCGCGCATGAACATGTTGCAGGGAGTCGGCGTCCAGAACCTGAACGAAACAACAACTGCAGAGGTCAACGAGGAGATAGGCAGGCGCTTCCTCAACTTTACTTCGCTATTTCGCTGATTGCAAACGTAAATTAGTCGTTTTGCAGAGCTGCCATTGCGTCCCGCTTTATGCTAAGACAGTTTACCGGCATCCAGCCAAACATCGTGGCCCCTTCGCTGGTCTCCCTCGTCGTCATGATGGGCTCGAGCATGGTCACGCCTTCGCTCCCACTCTACGCGCAGGGGATCGGCGCGGACGAGTTCCTTGTGGGCGCCGTCATTGCCGGCTTTGCAATCGGCCGGCTTGTATTTGACGTTCCGGCCGGATTCCTCGCCGACAGGCTGGGTATGGGGAGAACCATGATCCTAGGCCTTGGAATACTGGTGGGAGCTTCGACGCTTGCAGGGCTCGCCCCGAGCTACTGGGTGCTCCTTTCAGCAAGGGTTCTCGAGGGCGTCGGCTCGTCGATCTATGTCAGCGCGGCCATAGCCTACGTGCTCCTGTCGTCCGACGCGGCAAAGCGTGGAGCAAGCATCGGGAGCTACCAGTCGATACTGATGACCGGTCCCATAGTGGGCCCGGTTGCCGGCGCTCCAGTCGCAGAGTTTTTCGGGTACAACGCGCCCTACTTTGCGTTTGCCGCGATGGCCCTTGCAGCGCTTGCCATCATCGCGGTCCTGAACTACCGGGGGCAGTTCAAAGTCCAGCATGCAGCTGGGCAAGAGGGCGGCAGGCATGTCAATCTTGCAGTCTACCTCAACACCGCTGCAATCGCCACGTTTGGCTTTACGTTCCTCCGGGCCGGCACCTACACCACCGGAATGCCCCTCTTTGCCTACGGCGGCCTAGAGCTGTCCGTGTTTGACGTGGGCTTGATCCTGACTATGGCAGCGCTTGCAAACCTCGCCAGCTCCTTCTTTTCCGGACGGCTCACGCAGATGTTCGGAATGCAGAGGCCGCTCTTTGCCGCGATACTGTCGTCGGCGGCGCTGGTCGCAATTATCCCGCTTGCAGGGTCGATGCTGCTTCTGCTTGTCATAATGACGCTCATTGGCGTGACATCCGGATTCTTTGGCCAGTCCATCGCGTGGGCCGCGGAGCAGATAGAGGAGAAGGTGAAGAGGAAGGCGGCTAGCGCAGGCCCGGCCTTCGGCGTGCAGTCGCACGTGACCCGGGGCATCGGGATCAACAGGATGGTGGGCGACCTTGGGCTGGTGATCGGGCCGCTCTTTGTGGGCTACCTGATAGCCGCGTTCACCGGCAACTGGCTCGTGTCGTTTGGCGCGACCGCCGCGGTGCTCGCAGCCGTGTCGTTCTTCATCCTCGGCACGAAGGTTGAGTGCAACATCCGGTAGGTCTGCGGCCGCGGGCTCAAAACGGCTACCCCGAATTCGTCGCCCTATGGCATAATTGTAGATGCTAAAGGCAACGCCTAGTACGCAGCGCTTACCGGCCACAGGATAGGCAGGGTGGACGCAGGCACGGGAAGGATAACAGATTATCCCACCCCGACAGAAAACAGCGGAACGAGGAGGATCGCGATAGACAGTCAGGGCAAACTGTGGTTCATAGAGTACAAAGCGGCCAAGTTAGGCAGCTTTGACCCGGAGACAGAGGAATTCAGGGAATACGATACCATCTCCAGTCCTCCCGCCCGTATGCGATCCGGGTCGACATTTACGACAACATGTGGTTCAGCATGACCGGCGCGTTCAAGGTGGGCAAGTTTGACCAGAATGCCGGCACGATGCACGAGTACGAACTGCCGACTCCAAGAACGGCCATTCGGTTCATTTATTCTGACGATGGAGGGAATGTCTGGTTCCCGAACAACAGCAACAACAAGATCGGAGTTATAATGCAGCAGCCTCCGGCAGAAAGTGAAGGCCAGCCTGCAGGCGAGGCGCCCGCTATTTTGACGGCTGTCAGCGACGGGCCCCGGAACTCGTTTGAAGCAAGGATAGCATGGACGCCTGTCGACCTTGGCCAGCCAAACAAGTTCCACGTAGAGGTGTTTGATGCGAACCAGCTTGAGCCCAGATCTTTGCTGCACGTTAGGTACGACATCAAGATCTACAAGGGCGACAAGTCTCTGAGGCCTGCCGAGCTTACGGGAAACGAAGCGTTGTAGAATGAGGATTTTTCGCATGATTACACTTTTGTTTTTCTTGAAGAGGGGATCGTATGTCCTGGCTATTGAAGAGATAGAACATGAAGGCGAAAATATCAGCATACCGATTCAGGTTACCCCGGAATTTCCGGCCGGCATATTTGCGACTATAGCGGGACTGTTTGCCTTGATCATAGTCGTTACCAGAGCATCTTTGTTCCGTGTCTGACAGGCAGGCTTGTATACCAGGAGCATCCGGGGATGATCCGATGACGCTTGAGGGCAGGACCTGCCTCGTCACAGGCGCCACCTCCGGGATCGGCAGAGAGATTGCGGCCGGCCTCGCAGCGATGGGCGCCACCGTGGTGCTGGTTGGGCGCAGCAAGACCAAGTGCGAATCAGCGCTGCGCGAGATCGGCGGGTCTTCCTACCTCGTAGCCGACCTATCCTCGCAGGCGTCGGTTCGGCAGCTTGCAAGGGAATTTTCCGAGTCGCACCGGCGGCTGGACATACTTGTCAACAACGCCGGGGTCTTCCTTGCCAAGCGCACAACGACTGTTGACGGCATAGAGTACACACTTGCGGTCAACCACCTTGCCCCTTTTCTATTGACAAACCTGCTGATGGACGTCATCAGGGCGAGCAGCGCGGCAAGGATCATAACCACGAGCTCTGTCGCCCACAGGGGCGCGCGGATAGACTTTGACGACATCCAGTTTGAAAACAGATCCTACAGTGGCATAAAGGCGTACGCGCAGTCAAAGCTTGCAAACATACTGTTCACAAAAGAGCTGGCGGCGCGGCTGGAGGGGACCGGCGTCGCGGCAAACTGCTTCCACCCCGGCGCCGTGCGGACGAACCTCCTGCAGGGCAACCCCTGGCACTACCGGCTGGTCTGGAACGCCGCCGGCTCGTTCTTTCTGACCCCTGAGAAGGGGGCTGACACGGGCATCTACCTTGCCTCTTCCCCCGATGTGGAAGGAATATCCGGCAAGTATTTCGTCAAGAGGGAGGTGGCCGAGCCGTCGGCAGAGGCGCAGGACATGCAGTCGGCCGTCAGGCTCTGGAAGATAAGCGAAGAGCTGACCAGCGTCTAGCTCTCGCCAATCATCTGCAGGACGACCTTGCGCTCCCGCGGCCTGATGTCCATCTCCACCAGCACTATCTGCTGCCACGTGCCTAGCGTAAGGCGGCCGTCCTTGAACGGCACGGTCAGGCTCGGCCCGACTAGCGACGCGCGGACGTGCGAGTGGCCGTTGCCATCGTGCCAAGTGTTGTCGTGCTCGTACTCCGTCCCTTTTGGCGCGACCCTCTCAAGCATGCCGGGAAAGTCCTTCCTCAGCCCCGGCTCGTATTCTATGGTCGTCACAGCCGCGGTCGACCCGGAGACAAAGACTGTGGCGATCCCGTCCCGGAAGCCGCCGGCCCTGACGGCCTCGGCGATCTGGCCCGTGATGTCGATCATGTCGTTTTCCCCATTTGACTTTAGAGTGATGATGCTCGTGCTAACAGCCATATCTCAAGGCATGGTTTTCGAGTAATAACGCTGTTGCGGCCACCGGTTATGCCGGCAGACTTTCGTTCAGCATGAGTGCCAGCAGCGCGGCCCGCAGCTCCTTGCCGTAGGACGCCTGCTTGAAGTATATCGCGTTCTTGGTGTGATCAATGGTGTGCGAGATCTCGTCAAGCCTTGGCAGCGGGTGCATCACAGCTACGTCCTTCTTTGCCTTTGCAAGCGTCTTTTCGTCGATGGTATACGTGCCCTTGACCTTTTCGTACTCCTGCACGTCGGGGAATCGCTCGCGCTGTATCCTGGTGACGTAGATGACATCCGCCTCCGGCAGCACGTCGTCGAGCTCGCCGTGCTCCTTTATCTTCATCCTGCCCTGCATTTCATAGATCGACTCCTTCCTCACCTGCAGGGAGGGCGGCGACACGAGGTGTATGTCCACGTCATAGTTGGCAAGGCCGTACAATAGCGAGTATACTGTCCTACCGTACTTCAGGTCGCCGATGATCGCTATCGAGAGCCCGTCGATCCTGCCCTTCTCCTTCAGCATCGTGTACAGATCGAGCAGCGCCTGCGTCGGATGTTCTTCACTGCCGCTCCCGGCGTTTATGATGGGGTTCTGCGACAGTTCCGCGGCAAACCTGCTCGAGCCGTCCATCGGGTGCCTGAGCACTATAACGTCCGAATAAAGGTCGATTATCCTTATAGTGTCGGCAAGGCTCTCGCCCTTTTCCACCGACGAGGACTTTAAATCCGCAATGCCGATCGAGCTGCCTCCCAATGACGCCATCGCGGCTTCAAAGCTCATCCTTGTTCGGGTCGACGGCTCGTAGAATATGTAGCCTAGCGTCCTGCCCTTGCCCAGCTCGCCCCTCTCCGCGTGCTTTAGCCTGCTTATCACGTCGGTCGACTCGAAGATGTACTCCAAGTCATCCTTGGCAAAGTCCTTTATCGAGACAATGTCCTGATCGTAGAAGGGGTTGGGCATCTAGGTCTCCATAATTTGAGGGAGCGTAATAAACACTGCTGTCATCCCGGCGCTAGCTCGACGATGAGCCCCGAGTTCCACCCGTACTTCTCCATCAGCTTTTTCACTTCTGCATTTCCTTTCTTGATCACCTTGGCAGAGCCGGAAAAGCTGCTGCCGGCCACGCTGAACGAAACACGCGTGCTGTGCATTATATTCCGGACCCAGTGGGCCCGCTCGCCGCCCTCCGACATTACTTAGTATTTGCCGCCATACTCTACGAACCAGATTTCTATCCTGTGGCGCCTGCCGGTCTTCCAGCCGCCGATGTCAAGGTAAAGGAACTGCTCCATGCCATAATTGCGTGCTGGCGCCTATAAGTGCAGTGCACTAGCTTGCATTCCCCCAGCTTAATACCTCCCGGCGCGCTTTCAACTGCATGGCAAGGCAGCCACACGAATTCCTGCGCCCGGCAGGGCCGCTGTACAGGGAGTGTAAGTACTGCGGCGAGCGCAAGAGCCTCGTGTGCCTGACGTGCGGCTACTGCTACGAGTGCCACCCTGCAATCGAATGGGCGGAAAGGGCAGCTCCTGTAGTTGCGGACGCCTGACTATTTCCGCAGCGCGCTGAAGAATATGTACAGGATCGCTATTATCTCGAACCTGCCGGTTATCATGTTCGCAACCAGCATCAGCTTTGAAAACGGGTCGAGCGCAAGCGACGTTATGCCGGTGGAGAGGCCGGTGGTGGACAATGCTGAAACCGATTCGAATATGCCATCTGCAAGGTCCCTGCCGGTGGTGTAGCTCAGGACCGAGCCGGTCAGGATCGAAATGCTGATGAAAAGCCCGATCACGATCAGGATTTCGCGCACGATCTTGATCCCGATCACCTCCTTTATTACCTGCAGGAGCTCGCCTTGCTTTTGCATTATTTCGCGAAAGTCGCGGGTGCGGTAGTCGTCGCGGAGCCGGTCCAGCATGCTGCTGTCCTCGCTCCTGTGCGGGTTGGCAGTAGAGGAGATCGAGCTGTAGGCTTCGTGCACCAAGTTGGACTCCTGCATTTCAGTCCTCCTCATCCCTATCCTCTTCGAAAACTCTTGGTACAGGATCACGAACCGGCCCACCTTGATGCCGCCCGCAGTTGAAAACGCAGTTCCGCCGACCAGCATCAGGGCTATCATGAATATCTTCGCCGCCGGCGATATGGACCCGACATCGATGTACTGGAAGCCCGAGTTGGTCGAGGTGCTTATCACATGGAATGCAGCCGCCTCCATGTCGATGCCTGCCAGCAAGTAGAACACCGGCACTGCTGCGGCCATCATGACCAGGTACGCCGTGACCTCCGGCCCGAGCGTTTTTTTTGTGACAAGTCCACGCCTGCTAAAGATGTAGTAGTGGAACGCGAACGGGAGCGCCGAGAGTATCATGCCGGCGCTAGTTATCACCAAGAACCATACATTTCCCGGCGAGATAAAGGTCGATGTTGGTGAAAACCCGCCTCCTGTAATGGTGGAAAAGACCGCGGACACGGCGTAGATGTTGGCTATCTGGCCTGTCAGTATCAGGAGCAGCACCAATATTACCGTGTAGACTGAGAATATGACGACGAGTGTCACGATGAACTCCTTGAAGCGGAGCATCCCGCCGCCGAGAACGCTCTTCCATGCGCTCAGCCTCTCCTCCGGGAAGAACAGTATCATCACCAGATAGACGAACGACAGGCCGCCGACCCACTGCGTGTAAGATCTGTAAAAGTCGAAGCTCGGGGGCAGATTCTCCGGTTGCGTTATCATTGTCAGGCCGGTCGTCGTAAAGCCGGAAGCGCTTTCAAACAGACTATTGACAAAGAGGGAGCTGGCGTCTATCCCAGCCGCAAACGGGTTCAGGTAAATGTACGGCAATGATCCAAAGAGCGACATGACGATAAAGCTTGCCACGATAAAGATTGAAGCCTGCTTCAGGTTCATCTGGCCCTTCTCGCCGTAAGCCATCAGGAAGAAGCCGGTGAACGAGAGCCCTACCACCTCGAGGTAGACGCCGGTTATGCTGCCGGCCTCTCCTAGCGCCGTGCCAACAAGGGCCGGCACCACCAGAAGCACTGCTGAAAACTGTAGCAATACGCCGAGGTTGCCCAACACCGGCTTGTAGCGCATCCTGAACGTGCGCTTAGCAAGGTCTAGCGTCCTTTCCAAGACAGACTTGCTGACGGCGTCTGCGAGCGAGCTCTGAGTGACAATGCCTATTATCCCAGTATTATCGGTCACTAGGATTCGTTTTATCCTGTTAACCCGCATCAGCTGTAGTGCCTGTTTTACAGTTCCAGCCGATGACATTGTCACAAGCGGGGAGGACATGATCGATTTGAGCGCAACATAGCGAGAGTCATCGCCCTTTAACACCACCTTTTCTACCACATCGCTGTTTGTCACGATCCCCACTGCCAGTCCGCTCCTTGTCACTATCAGTGATTCCACCTTCTGTGACTGCATCTGCTCAACGGCGGTTGATACAGTAGCACTCTCCTCTACTGAAACGAACTCTCTCTGCATGTACGACTTGGCTGGTCTTTCAAGCACGTCTTGTTGCATAATCCGCCGGGTTGACTAGCAGCAAATGCCATTTCTAATAACCTTTCTGTTAGTAGCGAATGTGACAACACGGCCATTCAATAAGTCCATATAGGATATTTCGCAACTGTGTACAATTCATGGCGATATACCGCTACACCTTTTACAAGAGCCCCAACATTGGCATATTCGTCAAGGCAAACGACAGCCTTGTCCTGCTCCCGCACGGCTTTGCCGACACAAAGGGAGAAAAGCTCGCCGAGTACCTGCAGGTGAGAGAGGTGCGCGCCTCGGTGGCAGGCACCCGGCTCCTAGGGCCCATGTGCGTCATGAACAACAACGGCATACTGCTGCCCTCAATAGCTTCCGACGAGGAGGTGGAGGCGATAAGGCGGGCAAGCCAGCTCAGGGTGGAGAGGGTCGACAGCAAGTTCACCGCCATCGGCAACCTTGTGTGTGCAAACGACAACGGCGCCATAGTGTCGCCGCTCTTCAGGGACGAGATAGACCGGCAGGTGCGCGACGTGCTGGGAGTGCCGGCGCACTCGATGACCGTCGGGGGTTTTGTGCAGGCCGGCTCTATGATAGTCGCGACGAATGCCGGCGCCGGCGTGACCCCGAAAGCGAGCGAGGAAGAAGTCAAGTCGATTTCTGAAGTGCTGCAGGTTCCGGCAGACGTGGTGACCGTGAACGGCGGCATGCCGTTTCTGTCGTCCGGCATAGTGGCTAACAGCAAGAACGTTATAGTAGGCACGCTTACATCTGGCCCCGAGCTTATCATGATGAGCAGGGCCTTTCAGGCATGATAGTCGAAATCCTGTGCGTGGGAAACGAGCTCCTCTCCGGCATTACGCTCAACACCAACGCGCACTGGATCGCAATCCAAGTTGCAGGCGCCGGCGGCACGGTGAGCCGCGTCACAGTCGTCCGCGACGACCTTGCAGAAATATCCGGCGCGGTAAAAGAGTCGCTTGCAAGAAGGCCCGACATCTTGGTGATGACGGGCGGCCTTGGCGCGACCTATGATGATCTGACGCTTGAAGGCGTGGCGCTTGCGCTCGGCAAGAAAATTATCCTTGACGATCGCGCTGTGGAGATGCTGAAAAAGAGCTACACGTTCCGCAGGCTCCACTACGAGCTTACAAACGAGCGGCTAAAGATGGCAAAGATCCCGGAGGGCTCGAGCCCCATCCAGAATTTGGTGGGCAGCGCGCCGGGGGTGATGGATCAGGCCGGGGCGACGAAAATCTTCTGCCTGCAGGGGGTACCGTCCGAGATGAAGGCGATTTTTGAGAAGCACGTCCTGCCTCTTGTGAAGGAGGGCGTTGGCAGGTTTGTCGCGCGGGAGGTCAACTACAGCGTGAGAGGGGTGACTGAAGCGATGATAGCCCCGGCGCTGCTGAGAATAGTCGGCTCGTACCCCAGGGACGGGATCTACCTTAAGACGCACCCGCGGGGCTATTACAGGAGAAAGACGCCGCAGATAAGGGTGCAGCTGATATCGCGCGGCGCCGACAAGAAGGAAGTGATGAAGCGGCTCGACGCGATAGCGAAAACAATAGAAAAAGAAGTCGCGGCGCTGGGCGGCAGGATATGCTGATCTATTTCCTCATTGGAATCGCGGCCGGCGCTGCCAGCGCGCTCTACTTTGCATACAACTACCACCCGATATTGCTCAACGGCACGATACATGCCGGGATTTTTGGCTCGGGGCTTGTCGCGATGCATTTTGCAAAGAAGTTGAATACGCGGACTGCCGGCTGGTATCTGGTAGGCGCGCTGCCGGTGCACCTTGCAATACATTTTACGATAATAGGCGACCTGTTGCCGCCACAAACTTAGATTGTTTTGAGCATTTACCTAGTTGATCGGAGTCAGCCACATCTTGCTGAACTTTTTGTCCTTGCCGTGAACCGCCGCCTCGAACAGCTCCTTCAACCGCTTTGTGGTCTTGCCTACTTTGCCGTCGCCTATCGTTCTGTTGTCTATTTCGCCCACCGGCTTGACCTCCGCCGCGGTGCCCGTCAGGAACACTTCGTCGGCGAGGTAGAGCTCGTCGCGGGATATGTTGCGAACCTCGCACTCGATCTCGTTTTCCTTTGCTATCGCAAGTATGCTGTCCCTGGTCACGCCGGCGAGCGCGCCCGAAGTGGTCGGCGGCGTTGCAAGAACGCCGTCCTTTACTGTAAAGATGTTTTCTGCGCTTGCCTCCACCACCATGCCTGAGGAGTTGAGCATCACCGCCTCGTCAAAGCCGGCCTTGATCGCCTCCACCCTTGCTAGCGCGGAATTGGCATAGTTGGCGGTAGCCTTGGCACCCATAGGCAATGACTTGGGGTCGATCCTGGTCCAAGACGACACCATGAGGCGAGGCCCCTTGCTGTCCCCGTCTGCCTTTAGGTACTCGTCCCACTTCCACACCGCGATGGCCACTGACACTTTATTGGGCATTGGGTTGACCCCCATCTTGCCGTACCCGTAATAAGCAATCGGCCGGATGTAGCACTCCTCCATCCTGTTCGCCTTGACGGTGTCGATTGCAGCCTTTTCCAGCTGCTGCCTTGAATATCCGAGATCCATAAAGTAGCACCTGCCGCTGTCGATGAGCCGCTGCATGTGGTCGCCCAGCCGGAAAATCGCGCTGCCGTTGATAGTCTTGTAGCAGCGGACGCCTTCAAAGACGCCTGTGGCGTAGTGCAGCGCGTGCGTCAGCACGTGGATCTTCGCGTTATCGTAATCTACGAGCGCGCCGTTTAGCCAAACCTTGCCCTCTGTCATTTGATTCCCCGGATCTTTTTCCGCGTAGAGTGTATCGCCTTTACTGCGTCGGCGACGCTCGTGCCCTTGTCCTCCACCACGATCAAAATTCTTGACGTCTCTTCCTGCGCGTCAAGGTTCAAAATGTTGATGTCGTGCTCGCTCACGGTGCTGCTGGCAGTCGACGCTATCTTGGGGACCTTCCACATCTCGTCGCCTATCAGCGTTACAACTCCGCGGCCGTAGACGATGTCGGCCTTTGGGTAGTAGGCGCGGATGTGCCTCTCGTGGCGCCTGACATAGTCGGCGTCGAGGAACAGGAGGCGCGTCATCTCTGTGTCGTCCACCCTGTACGGCGACAGCTTCACGAAATCGTGGTACTGCCGGTCCAGCTCAAGCGACGCAACCAGGTGCGACGCTGCGGCGCTCTCTATCCTCACCATCGAGCAGTTCTTTTTGCCCGTCACTATCTTGATCGGGTTGCCGCTGTCGGCAGGCGGCTTTCTCTGGATCATGGTGACTCCGCCGGGTTTCTCCATGTCCGTTATGACGATCGGTATGTCGAGGTTGTTGTCGTCTATCTCTTTTATCGCAATCGGGTCTAGGATCTTCATGCCAAACATGCCGGCTAGTTTTGCCTCGTTGTACGACAAATATTGTATGAACTCCAAGTCGTCCTTCACTATCCTCGGGTCCGCGCTCAGCACCGCGCTGTCCTTTTCAAAGTCTATCTTGACGTCGTAGCTATCGTTGAGCAATATCGCTAGGTCCGCTGCTGTCCTATCTGAACCGCCGCGCTCGTACGTGGTTTCAAGCCCGTCGACGGTCCTACCGATGAATCCGCCCATCGACACGACCTCGCTGTGCTCCACAAGATCTATCAGGTGGTCGACGCGTTCCTTTGACTCTTGCAGCATAAAGTTTGCCGCTTCAAAGTTGTCGTCGGTGATTATCGGCCACTTTTCTATCGACACGTGCGACGACTTTATCCCCGCGCCCTGCATGACATAGTCCATCAGGTACGACATCGCCACTTCGCCGCTGTAAGCAAGCGTGCGCGATCGTATCACGTCGACAAAGCGCTTGTTCTCAGCCGCCTGCTTTAACGAAATTATCACCTGCCGGTAGAACTTGTCAAGGCTGTCGAGGAATTCCTGCTTGCCCTCCTTCACGTGCTTACCCGCTATCCTCTCGTAGATTTCTCTAAGCACTTCTATCTCGACCGGCGTTGAAGCGGCGTAGCTGCGGCCCACCTGTATCGCCACGTCGGTCATGGAGCTGACCCTGCCGTTGTACTCTATCAGGGGAGCCGAGAAGACGGTCACTACCTTTGACTCCTCCTGCAGCTGCTTTATCCTGTCGATAATCTTGGGGATCATGCTCCCCTCTACCCCGAGGGCGCTGCCGCCGAACTTGGCAACCGTGATAGAAGTCATCTGGATGCTAGTTGCGTGGAATTCCCTATATTAAATGTGGGGCAATCGCGGAATGGCATCTCATAAATACAGCAAGATCGATACTAGATGAATTGTCTGAAGATGATGTCTGCATCCGGTGCGGCGGCAGGATGGTGCATGTCGGTTTCAAGATCTACCGGTGCGAGCGGTGCGGGCACGAAGAAAAGCCGAAAGACTTGTAGCTGTTCTAGTGCCAGAACGGGCGCGTACTAGCGCCAATCGAAAATACGCGTTTTTCATTATTCGTATCATGAAGTCATCAAGCCAGACGAAAGGAGCTATTACATTGACATTTGCTTCGGTGATCCTACTTTCAGGATTGTGGGCGCTATGGTACACCCCCACTTCTACCTATGAATACAGGAGGAACGAACAGATAGTTGGGATCAACTTTGCTCTGCAGCCCGGCAATTCTACCACGAAGATGTTTGTAGTGAACGAGGAGGTAGATGAGATAAGGGTTGGTATCTGGCCTCAGACAATTCCAGATGCCCCTTACGACCCAGCTCAACCTGAGATACAGCCCGTAATCTCGATCAGAATCCATGACCCGCAGGGAAAAGTCGTCAGAAGTTATGACAACATCGCGTCGCTGTCAGATGGTGAAAGCATCGCGGTCGATCCTCCCGGCACCTTCAAAGTCGACGTGTCTAACAACCATGCTGAAAATGTAATGAGAATAGAACTTGACGTTCCTGATGTTACCAAAGTTCCCAACCATCCCCTTGAAGCAATGGGTCAGTGGCTCACAATCATATCGCTACCCGTGTTTGGGCTGGCAGTATGGTTTGCCATTAGATCGAGGCAAAAGCCGGTGAATGGTAACATTAGCTGACCTCTAGCCTTTTGCTACCGTACTGTTGAATGCTTTCAATCGATTTGATCTGCTCACTTGCCTTCCGGCAGTGGCTCGACCACCAGCATGTCCGCCTCTTTGCCTATTATCTTTATTTTATCGCCTTTCTTGATTTCTCCCCCGCGGGTCTTGGCTCTCCAGTATTCCCCGCCCACCAGCACAAAGCCCGGCCTGACGTCGGATATCGGGTCTAGGGCGGTTCCGACCTCGTCGGGTAGGGCGAACTGCAGGGGCTTTCTCGTTTTTGCCTTCCACGCCTTGTACGTTATGAAGCCAAAAAATCCGGCAAATGGGGCCACGATGACTGTGGACAGGACGGCAAGGTTCCCGATGTGTTCCTCGCTGATCAGGGTGGGCCTGACCGGCTGGGTGATCATGAGCGTCGAGCCTATGATGAGAACGATTATCCCTCCAACGCCTATGGCCCCAAAGCCGGGGCTGTACAGCTCGTAAGCGACAAGCCCGACTCCTATTGCAAGCAGCGCAAAGGCCGCCCAGTTCACGTCAAAACCCTGCCCCACCAGTGCAAGGATTATCATCGCGGCGCCGGCTATCTCCCCTCCAAAGCCCGGAGATGTCAGGCCGTAAATAAGTGCAAAGAACCCGATGGTGAGCAGCGTCGTGGAAAGTACGGGATTTGCCAGCACGTTGACAAGTGAAACCCTCAAGCTCGGCTCGTGGATTATGATGCTTGCACCAAGGGTGTCGAGGACCCTCGGGCCTTCCAGCGTGGCAACAGTGGCGTTGTGGGCCTTTTGGAGGAGTTCGTCCGGGTCCCTTGCTATCGCCTCGATGACGTTGTTGTTCAGCGCCTTTTCCGGCGTCAGGTTGTCGTTGTGCGTTATGAATCTTGTAGCCTGGGTCGCGTTCCTGCCATGCAGCTCGGCCAGAGAAACTGCCTTTTCTGTCACCGCGTTGATGACCTTGGTATCGTTTACCGGCATATTGCCCAACACGGGCTGGGCAGAGCCTATAGTGGTGAAGGGTGCCATGGCGGCATAGTCGGTTCCAATAAGGATTATCGTTCCGGCGGACCACGCGCTCCTGCCCTGAGGGTACACGTATCCAATGACCGGCACTTCAGATTCCTGTACGCTTGTGATTATGTCCAGTGTCGCGTCAAGGGCGCCGCCGGGGGTATCGAGCGCCAAGACGATAGCGGAGAATTCCGGGTTGGCAGAAGCGCGCTCTACGGCAGACTTGACGTGCTCTGCGGTAGCAGATGATATGATGTCGTTGACATCCACCCAGAGGACATTTCGTTCGGCGCTTGCCGCCCGACCGTTTTGCGCGTATGCTGCCGTGGCGCGCAAGGAGGAATCACTGTCAGAAAGCAACCAAGGCAGTTGAACAGCAGGGACAAGTGCCAACATAATGACGACAAAAGTGATAAATGTCAAGATGATTCCTTTAGCTACAGTTCTTCATTTTCCGGCATTCTGCCGCCACCCGTCTCATTTCTCTCCGATTCTTGATCTTCCGGCAGCGGCTGTTCTCCACGGCGCTGCTGCGCCCTCCTTCCCTTTCCTCTCGCCAGTCTCTCAAGCTCGTCCCTGTCGCTAAACAAAATTGCCAGCTCCTGCCTTACGAGTTCCCTCGTTCTCTTCTCGTCAAACTGCTGCGAGACCGGCGTCCTCTCTTTGATTATGCCGAGCAGGGAGCCAAGGTCGGTATGATCTCCGGTGCCGCTTGTTACAACTATCATGTTCCTTTCTCTGGCTATTTCGGTCCAGGTCTGGAGCTCGCGCAGCCGCATGGCGGCCATGTTCTTGGTATAGTGGTCAGCTGCCTGGGCCATCTTCTCTGCCGCGGTGAGCTCTCCTTCTGCAATTATGATCCTGCCCCTCTTTTCCCTCTCGGCCTCGGCCTGTTTTGCTATTGCCCTGTGCATATTTTCAGGCAGCGAAACGTCCCTTATCGCCACGGAGCTCACCTTGACGCCCCACGGGTCCGTCGCGATGTCCAGAATTTCCTGCATCCGCTTGTTGATCTCTTCCCGCTTGGAAAGGAGGTCGTCGAAGCTGGTCTGGCCGATAAGGTCCCTGAGGGTGGTCTGGGCTAGCATGCTTGACGCAAGCCCGTAATCATTTACTTTGACGACGGCGTTGTTGGGCTCGTTTACCCGCAGGTAGACCACGGCGTCAACGTCCACTGTAACGTTATCAAGGGTGATTATCTTTTGTTTTGGAACATCAAGCGTGATTACCCTGAGATCCACCTTGATGGCCCTGTCAATGAAGGGGATGAGTATAATTAGCCCCGGACCTTTTGCTCCAATGAGCCGGCCGAGCCTGAACACAACCGCCCTTTCATACTCCCTTATGATCCGGATGGCAGACGCTATGGCGACAATAATGATGATCGCCACGATCGCTATTCCAATTGTTTCTCCAAGCCCAAGTGATACCTGCTGAAAAAGCGACCGGAAGATCTCTTCCATGTGGTATATTGCCATTGGGGATATTTAACATTGTTATAGCATCCTCCGATCTGCGTGCATAAATAGGAAAGATTCAGGTTAGCGGTACTTGACGACACTTATCGCGCCGTCGTTGGCGGTGACGGTCACCCTGTCAAACTGGTAGTCGTCGCCTTCCGGCGACACCAGGACGCCGGAGAACGGCCCCATGTCCCCTACCTGCTGCACGGGGTTGTTGTCGCCAAACTGCACCGTCACGTTCTGCAGCGTGTCAAAGCTGTTGTTGCTGATCTGGGCGGTTATCACCTGCACCGTCCCGATCGCCTCGCCCCTTTCGTGCAGGGCCACGTGGAGGCCGGCCCTCGACGCAAAGAACGAGATCAGAAAGATGCCTAGGACCGCAAAGCCTATGAATATTATCCGGCGGATGCCGCGAGCGCTGATCCACCTTTTGCCCCCGCCCTGCCGGTACCGGTCGTACCCCTTTTCTTCGTCGTCCCACCTGCCCATCTGAATGATCTTTTCAGCATACTTGCCCAAAAGTCTTGTTGCCTAGATCACCTGCACCGCTCGCAGAGATCTTGGTGGAATGAGATAAATAATTGTGCGTCATATTATAGGACATGGTGGAGGACACTCCGGAAGAGAGCTTCTTCCGCGAGAGCTATGCGCTGGAGCTTCGGAGGAAGAGGCAGGACCGCGTCAGGGACGAGCTTGACGAGGAGAGGAAGAAGGTGAAGCAGCAGGCGATGAAGACACCGGGCAGGCGGGGCGAGCAGATAAAGCACGAGGAGATCGACAGGGAGATCCTGCGGCGCTACCGGCTGAGGCTTGACGGCAAAAAGTGAGCTATCCATCGTTTATATTACTGGCGAATCAGCTGGTCACTGACTAATGTCATACGGTGAAAGACGTTTTGGCGGAGGCGGCCGCTTTGGTGGCAGCTTTGGCCCAAAACCAGTCGAAGTAGGAAAAGAATACGACGTCCAGATTACTGAGACGAGCAGACAGGGCGACGGCATTGCCAGGGTACAGGGATTTGTAATCTTTGTAAAGGGCGGTAAAGTTGGCCAGACAAGCAAGATCAGGGTCACCAACGTCGGTGCCAGATTTGCTACAGCAGAACTAGTGCAGCAATAAACAAATCCAAATGTGGCAACTGCCGGATGGGAAAGTACCACACGTTTTTTCTTATCTATTTTGTCGGAACCTTCCGGGGTTCTGCTGCGGAAAAGTCTTCCTTGGCGGCGGCGCGTCGTTTTCGTGCCCGGGGTGCGACCTGACGTGGCCCCAGTACTCCGTATTGGTTACCGCTTCCTTGCAGACAGGGCAGTTGGCGTGGCCGCACTTGTGGTGGCCCGCAAAATTGGGGTGTATCATTACGTGGCACAGAGCGCATTCTTCCATTGCGATAGGTAGGTGCGCCTCCAATTAGTACTTTTGGTGTCGCCGCTGAAGAGTTCCTTATAAAACAGCGTGCGCAATAAAGGGCGGAGGGGTTGCATAGTAGACTCTGATGTCGCTGGGCTGCTGGCTGTCTCTATAATATTTAGTGCAATTGCCATTGTAGAGGCCCAGATCATCTCTCCAATATTCTATTCGATGGCCGGTGTGATCCTCGCCATGCTCGGGTACCTCGTGCTGTCCGACAGGGTGGGCGGCAGGCGGGAAAAAGAGTAGAGCGTCCCTTTTATGCTAGGTCTGCGTTATGTTCTACGTAATCCTTCTATGGGAGCAACCCCGAAGAAGCTTGGATTTGATGTCTGTCAGTTCTGCGGCAAAGAGTTTGAAACTGAAGAGACCCTTGCGATCCACATCCAGTACGAGCATCTGGACGACATCAAAGACCCGGACAAACCGTCATAACTGCAGCCCGAACGCGCCCGAGATCCCCGCGAACTGCCTGTACCTGTCCAGGTACTCCCTCCCCTTGGCCGTTAAGGAGTAAACGTGCTGGCCGCCGGCAAGCTGCTCGGTGATAAGCTCCGCTCCTGCCAGTCTCGCCATGGTCCTGCGCAGGTTGGCGTGGGAAAGGTTGGCCTTTCTGAGCAGTGACGTGTGGTTGATCCCGCCCCCGGATTCTGCGGCGATGTTGAGCACATCCCCGATTATCATTACCGCGTTTCGGTACCTTGGTTTCACAGGCAAAAGCAATGGCTAGCGGCTAATAAGCTTGTCAGAGTCTTTCTCCCAATTTTCATTCCACAAAAACATTCACCATCCGCGCTCGAGCAGCCTTTTATCACGCGGCCGCCTGATTGCATCGCATGAGACGCATAATAGTGGTTGACGACGAGCCGGACATAACCTCTGGAATCATGGGCTGCCTTGGCGATCGGTTCCACGTCAACACGTTCAACGATCCCTTGCAGGCGCTTTCGAGTTTCCGGCAGGGCGTTTATGACGTGGCCCTCATAGACGTCAAGATGCCCAAGATGAACGGCTTTGAGCTGTACAAGGAGATGTACTGTATCGACCCGGAAGTTATTTTTTGCTTCATCACGGCCTTTGAGATCCGGCTTTCAGAGTTCAAGAAGATCTTCCCGACCATGAAGGTGACTGGCTTTCTCAAAAAGCCTTTCTCGGCAGACGAGCTTGCCAGGCTTTTGGAGGAAGAGCTGGATTACGCCGCCAGCGCGCACTAGCCCCGCTCTGCAGGCAGCGTAAACGTGAACGTGGCGCCATTTTTGTTGCTTTCGGCCCATATCCTGCCGCCGTGCGCCTCCACGATGCTCTTTGAGATGAAGAGCCCGAGGCCGGTGCCCTTCTCTGATTTCGTCGTGAATTTCGTGAACAGCCTTGGCATTATTTCCGGGTCTATGCCCGGGCCGCTGTCGGCCACGCTGACAAGCAGCTGGCTGTCCTTCATTTCCGTGTTGATCAGGATTATCCCTTCTGTCGTGAACCCCACGGCGTTTCCAATAAGGTTGGAAACTACCTGAGTCAGCCTGCCCTTGTCGGCGTGCACCCTGATAACATCCTGCCGCGGCTCAAAGACGATGTCGACGTTCATGTTGTTGTTAACTATGTGCGCGTTATAATCTGCAACTAGGGCCGACACGATGTCGTTGAAGTTGAACGTTTCCTTGTTGAGCTTCAGGGTCTGGCTCTCGATCCTGGTTACGTCAAGGATGTTGTTGGTCAGCCTCTGCAGCCTTTCTGCGTTCCTTATTATGGCTTCCACAGAGTCTCCGCTCTGGGGCCTCTTCTTTACTATGTCAGAGTGCAGCAGGATGGCCTGCGTTGGGGTCTTCATCTCGTGGCTCGCCACGTCGATGAACTCGCGCTGCATCTTGTCGTGGACCTGAAGCTGCTCGTTGGCAGCGGTGAGCTGCTCGTTCAGAGCTGCGAGCTTTTCGTTGGATTCCCCGAGGGACTCGTTGGCCCTTCTCAGCTCGGTTGTTCTTGCGTCCACGATCAGCTCGAGCCTCTTGTTGGAACCTATGATAAGGAATGCTATGCCAACTGCAAGCACCCCGATTACGATCACCATCAGCGTGCTGAAGACGTTCTGCTTGTCAAACAGCACCCGGACATCCGAGATCAGGGTATGCGGAGCCGTAACGTGGACGGTCCATATCTTTATGCCATCAATGATGACCGGTTCTGAAGCCAGAGTGTTCTGGCCATCGCTGCCTGTATAGTCTATGGTGCGCGAGCCAGATTGCGATTGTTGCATTTCCACCAACGCGTCAAGACGCGGCGCGTCCATCAGGCCAGACGAGAGAATGTTTTCTCTGTCGTCGTAGATGCTTTTCGTTACCAGCAGAGGATTCCCTGCGTACAGTATCGTCCCGCGGTTGTCTACCAGCTGCACTCTATTGCGCTGCGAGTCCGGCGTGGATTCCTGCTGCAGCAGGTTCCCAAGCGTGTCGAGCCCTATTGCAGCCACCACCGCTCCCTTGAATTCGTCCGTTTCGCCGCGTCTGTCAACAGCCGGGTATGCTAGGTACAGCCGCGGAGCTTCGTCTGAAGATATTATTACTTCGCTAAAGTAGGGCCTGAGGGTTGCCTTGGTTTCCGTAAAGTATTCCCTGTAGCTCCGGTCAAGGCCGATTAGATCTTCGGGATTTTCGGTGGTTATCCACCGTATCATTCCCTCGTCGTCAAGCCACATGTAGGAGTAGGTCAGCTGGCTCGTCGACTCTTGGGCCACGTTGAACAGGGTTCTGGCGTCCTGATCCTCGTTAAGAAGTGAAGGTGAGTTGGAGAGGATCTGGAGGTTAGTCGCGGCCGAATCAAGCCCGTTTGTAAGGATGAGCGAAAGGTCGTGCACCTGAGATTCCGTATTGGATCTTATGTCGTTTGAGGAAATATCAGAAATGGTGTCGGCGATAGAGCTGGAATAGTAATAGGTTATCACGGAGAGCGCTGCTGCGGAAGCCGCTATGATGATAAGAGGAATCGCGTTCCTGCCATAAAAGGACGAGACGTGTGTCATGGGCCTTTCAGTCCCGGTCCGTCAGCTTCCTTATCTGGCTTACGAGGTCCGACATTGAGATCGGCTTGTGGATAAAGTGCTTGATGTCCATTGAAGGAAAAACACGCTTGAATTCCTCGCCGTACATTTCAAACGCCGTCAGAAAGCACACTCTTGCCTTGTTGTCGACCTTCATTATTTCCCGGTACAGCTCAAAGCCGTTCATCTTGGGCATCTTGACGTCAAGTATCATCAGGTCGTAGGCGCCCGGCTTGTAGCCGGCTAGCGCCGATATTGGATCGTTGAAAATCTTTACCTCAAACCCGTTGTCTTCCAGACCTATCTTTATGGCGGAGCTTATGTCGCTTTCGTCATCAACCACCAGAATCCTTTTGTCAAGTGCCTGCCCGCCGGCTGCATCGGATGACAGGTGCGCCAGCTCGGGCTTGTTACTTTCTAGTGCAGGCGTTTCCGGCCTGCTGAAGAGACTCTGTATGCTGGAATAGTGGTTGATAAATTGCCTGCCCTTCCCAGTAGTCCTGTAGTAAACCCTGCCATTTTCGACCTTGGACGACCCGATCAGGTTGTGGTAGAGGAGTATGCTAAGGTAATGGTTGGCCATTGCGTCGCTAAAGTTCCCCTTCCCTATGATGTGGTTTTTCAGGCTACCCTCTAGGCATATGTGCAGAATCGCGGCTATCACGTCAAATTTCGACCTCTGGCCGCCGATGTTGTCTTTGGGAGGGTTGACAATATTATCTTCTTGCAATCTGTCCACTGACTTTATTATGAAAAATGTGTATCCTAATCATATTAGGTTTTCCGAGAAAATATTGTCGGCCCCAGTAACCTTCTGGAAAGTTTTTCGGGTTAGAGGAATGATCCAGAACTTCAAGCGCGACCAATCGTGCACGGGTTTTTTATAAAAAATTATTCCATTTCGCGGTGTTCAATGATGAACACCAAAAAGATATGTGTTGCGCCGCTTCTGGCGGCGGTTCTGCTGCTTGCCAATACGGGAGTCGTGTTCAACGGTAATCTTGCTGTTGCGCAGGCCAGCGAAAACGTAACCATAAGCACATCAGCTGACGACCACGGGAGGAGATTTTTTGGCGAAGGCGTCGTCCAGGTTGTCATAACTGACAGAAACGCTGACGACGACGATGATGACGTTATCGAGGTAGAGATAGAAGCTGAAAGTGAAGGGAGCAGCAGGTTTGATTCCGGCATATTTGAAATCCCCAACACGAACCCCGGTTCGCAGAGGTTTGAATTCTTCCTAGTCCATGCTGCCTCGCAGTATGCGGACGGGATAGCCGACGACGGCACCGAGCTGGATCCGAGAAATGGCGAAGGGTTCGACGACCTGTCAGACGGGTTTGATGGCATAGGCGCCCCGATAATCAGGTTCGGGACCGACGCAGGCAGCGGGGTTGAGCTTGATACAGGCGATTCGCTGTACGAGCAGGTAGAATTTGAGATAAGGTATGGAAACAAACAGATCGACTTTTCCTATGAAGAATCCAAAGGCCAGCTGGGCACAGATAGGGAGGTGTACGGGACCGACAGCATTGTTTACATTTTGATCCGGGACCAAGACGCTAACCTAAACCCGACAGAGCGTGACTCATTCAATGTCAAAGATGCCGATCTGGATGAGCTGTTTGAAATTTCCGGGGCCAGCTTTGTGGACGATGTTGTTTTCGAAGAAACCGCTGATAACAGCGCAATCTTTGAGGCAGAGCTTCAGCTCGTCAAAGCAGACACAGGAAGCGACGACCCGGCAGAGCTTGTCTTTTCGAGCAGTTCAGTAAGCCTTTCCCTGAGCGACATGGTAAACTATGCAGACGTAACCGGCCCGGAAAACGACGCCGGCAGCACTTCTGACACCAGCTTTGTGATAGAAAACGATGACGGCATGCTGGACGATGTTGGAACCATCATGTTCGGAAGCGAGCTTAAGCTCGTGCTGCGCGACAACGACCAGAACAAGGATTCTGATGATGACGAAACTTTGGTAGATGTTGTCAGTGTGAGGGTTGGAAACGGCGATACAAACGGAAACAGCGTCTTTAATGCCGGCGAATCCGATCAGGAATCAGTCAGCATGGAAGAGACTGACGACAACTCGGGCGTATTTATAATCGACGGCTCAAACAACGAGCTCAGAATCACGTTCCTTGCAGATGGGCAGAATCCTGTTCCAAACAACGGAATACTGGAGCTGAGGCAGATCGACATAGACAAGGACATCACCGTCTCGTACAAGGACCCGCTTGACGACGACTCTTCTACCAGCGTCACATCCAGCTTCAGGAAGAAGCTGCAGATCGTAACAGGTCAGGTAAACCTGCCGGGCACTGCCAGTGTGAACGACAAGTTTGTCCTGACAATCACCGACGCGGACCTGAACGACAATCCCCGGACCAGGGACTCCTACTCTTTCATCCTGACCGGAGGTTCTGGAACCTTCGACTTAAAAAGGGGTGGTGGTCTGCCGATAGGAGACCTTGCGACGATAGAGATCGAAATCGGAGGCAACGCGCCGGCATTTGCAGACGACATAACCTACGTGTTGTCAGAGATCGACATCAACAGTGGGGTATTCAAGGCCACGCTTGACATGGGCGACATCCTTGCAAGCGCAGGCATAAGCGCGGACGACGGCGACAGATTCAAGGTCACGTACAACGACCTGATGGGAAAGACCGCGCGCGAAAGCTCGGCCACGCTCATAATCCAGAGGTCTTCGACCGCGGTTGACTTTTCAAGGGAGCTCTTGCCAATTCCGCCGGAAGACGATCCGTCCGACCCGGCTCCAGAATCGAGCGTAGGCGCGCTTGTTGGAACCAGCTCGGTCACAACGCTGATTGTGACAGATGTGAGGGAGAACACGCAATCCGGCGTCGAAAACACGATAGACTTTAACTTCAGAAATGATCCCGGAAGCCCAAGGCCGGCGTTTTCGCTCAGGGTTGAAAGGGACGGCATCAGAGAAACGATAGACACGACTGCAAAGTATGACGGCACAGACCCTTCAGGAGAGCTTGGCAACACAGGAATCTTCCTTGCTGACATACTGCCAGAGCTTCCAACGCTGAGAGAGATTGGAAGGTCGACCGGGGTGTTTGATGCAGAGCTGGAGTTTGTCAATGACGGAGCCTTGGACAGTGACGAATGGCACGACCTAAAGATCGTCTTCACCTATTACAACGATGTAGGCGATGACGAAAGTGCAGGGATCACTTTTAGGGGTAGCACTGGATTGATTTCCGCAGACATGAACAGCGTTATGGTCGGCGACAACATCACCATAACTGTCTATGACCCGGATCTCAACCTGAATGATGCAGAGGAAGAGAAATTCAGGACATCGCTCAACACCCAAGGTGTCTTTATCGTGGCAATCGAGCCCGATGACAACGACTTGGATATCGAAACCGTGGACACAAAGCTCTTCAGGGAGACCGGGCTGGACAGCGGCATCTTTACTGCGTCGTTCATAATCGGCAGCGACATCCCGGTCGCCGAAGAAGATAGGGGTGAGCTCAACCAGGCAACAGTCATACACATAACGTACAACGACGAGATTGACGCCACAGGTCGCTCAGGCGACGAAATGGAACTTGACGTGCCCATTGTCACGAGCACCGGCTCGATCCGGATAATGCCTGAAATGATAGGACCCGGCACCAAGCTGACGGTGCTCATCGCAGATAGCGATCTTAACCTCAACCCGCTCAGGACCGACAAGTTCGAAGGCGACAATGACGGCGACGGCATCGTGGTCTTTAGGACCGACAGGAAGGACGCCGGGAAAGCAAGTCCCGATCTGGAAGAAACTGGCTCTGACACCGGGGTGTTCCAGTTCGAGATAGAGCTGGTGCCCGTGGAAGACGGCGAGGACGGCGATCCCGTAGAGGTGGAGGGAGGCTCGGCGCCAAGGATTGGCGTGCTGCCCGGCGACCTCCTGGCTGTCAGGTACGAGGACGAAAATGATGGAAGTGGCAACTCGGTGACGGTGTCTGAGGTCATTGAAGTGATGAGCTGGGACCCCGAGTTTGCCGCAGACAAAGAGTCGTACGAAGAAAACGACAGGGTGACCATAACCATTGCCGACCCGGACACCAACAGGGACCCCGACATCGCCGACTCGATAAGGGACGTCAGGGTCACCTCTGAAAGCGACAGGGTAGGCAGGACGTACTCGGCGATAGAGACCGGCAAGGATAGCGGCGTGTTCAGGCTGTCATTCCTGCTGACTACAGGGACGCAGAGCGGCGCCATATCCGCGCGCAACGGGGACGAAGTCACCGTATCGTACGAAGACGAATTCCCCCGCGACTACGCCCAGAGGGTGGAGGACAGGGACAACCCCGAAAAGAAGTTCTTCTACACTTTCGTTGTAGGAGTGAGCAGCAGCGGCACGGCTGCCACCACGCCTTCGGCCCCGACAATCAGGGACATCGCAGGCGACGAGCTGGCAGAGCTGATGGTGGGAAGGCAGGCTGTGCTGTCAACCACCATCAAGAACAACAACGCAAATGTCCAGCCGTTCCTGGCGATCGTCGAGGTGAGGAACTCGCAGCAGGTGACAGAGAGCCTGGAATGGCAGACGGGAAGCCTGAACCCGGACGGCAGCGTCGACATCGGGATATCGTGGACGCCAGAGAGAACGGGGACGTACCAAATAAGGACGTTCGTCATAAGCGACTTTGAAAGGCTGGATATCCTCTCACCCGTGGCGATCTCGGAGGTCGTGGTGCAGTAGCGCATCCACCTTTTTTATTTTTTGATCTGCCGCTCTCTTTTCAATCTTCTTTTGATTTCTGAAAGCCTCACCGAGCCGTACGATACGCCTACGATCATCATCAGTATGCCTGCCGCCATCAGAATGAACGAATAGTTGTCCAGTGTCAGCAGCACTCCTTCCTGCAGGTTGCCCGGCGCGCCGTTGCTAAGGATGTCCTGCACGATGGGAGGAAAGGCTATGTCGAAGCCGAACACTATTGCAAAGAGCGTCGCGCCGATTGTTATGAGGATGGTTGTTACAATCTGGGCTATGGCCAGATCAACTTGCAGCGAGCTGTCTTCGATCAACCGCCTGCAGTTGATTTTCGAGCTTTTAAAGCTGCCCGAAAAACCTTGGTGAAAGTTATTCGGATTCGCATGAATAATGGCGGGCTGGCGCCAGCTTTGGCAAAGCATCCGGGCGGTTGCCATGCCGATCAGGCCTAGACCCTCCGCCTTTGCCTGCAAGGGGTCTAGGCTCCCGCTTACAGAAAGTTAATGGGACAGGGTGCCGTATTCCAGATTATGAGACGCTCGGCCAGACTTGCAAAAGTCCAGCTTGTGTGCCCAAGGTGCGGACAGACAAAGTCTGTAGCTGCGATTCAGACGGAGCACCTGATCCTGTGCCCCCGCTGCGGCGCCGGGATGAGGGAAGCTGCACTAAAGCCGGTTTGAAACTGTTAGGGACAGCTAGCTCAGGAAAATCCTTATTCTAGCTCTGGCAATGACTTTACATTGACACAAGCCGGTCCGGACGAGCACATCATAAAATGCAACTACTGCGGGCGAGACCTGATAGTGAAGGACAATGTCAACAACGGAGTGGCGTTCCTGAGCCATCTCAAAAACGACCACGAGATTTTCTACACGCCCCAGAGGATGACCGAAACAAAGACCAGAAAGCAGGATCACAGCAGGCAGACCCTGACGTCGCCGGAATAGTTGGCGGGCTCTAAGTTATATAGCTGAACCTGCATCCAAAAACGTGGCAGCAAAAAAGAAAGCCAGCGGTAAGAAGAAACCAAAGAAGAAGTAACGAAATTTGTGCAACGATTTTTCTTCGATGCACCTACCCTTTTTCACCATTCAATTGCAATTGTTTCGCGGCCGCGAAAGCCTACATTCTTATAGTTCGTGCGCTGCTAGATAGTGATGGATAGGGTTTTCTCCGCTATCAGGGTTCGCAGCAGCCTCTCAAGTCCAAGGACATGCAAGAACTGCGGCCAGCCTGCCACAAAAGACGCCCTGTTCAATGTTGGCAACGGGATCGCGCTTGTTGAAAGATACTGCGACCTGTGCGCAAAGACTGTAGAGGACAGCAGCAGGAGCCTGGCATGAGCTTCAGGAACCAAATCCAGACTCGAGTCGGCTCCGGCGCCCCGAAGAACGGGCAGGAGAGGACAATAGCGGACCGCGACGGCGTGCCGCACTTGGAGTATTTCATGAACGGCAGCTGGCGCCACAGTACAGCAAGGTGCAGGCTCCGGGTAAACAAGGCCTGCAACAGGTAAACTGCCAGATTCTTTATGTAAATGATCTTGCTTGCCATTATTAATTGAGTGGACTTTATAGCTTCATAGCGCGCCGCTCGATCATGGCGGTCATAGTCCTTGTTGTGGTTGTTGGACTTTCAGCCAGCATTCTCTATTCCAGTGCTTGCGCCCGTATAGATGCGATCGTAGCGGAGATCCGGCATCAAATATTATAAGAGATTGCAGAGAAAAAGATGACATTCCAGACGCAGGAAGAAATGGACGTATACATTGATGCGAGGATAAAGGAAGAGCTGGTAAAAAGAGGTCTTGATATCTGTGTATGACCATTCGGTTACATTTTGTACAAAGTTAGATCCTGACAGGCTCTATGGCATAATCGCTGGTACGATCATAGACACCCCCGGATTTTTACATCCTGAACGAGGACGAAAAGGTGTATCGAATAGAAATCAAGTTTGCAAAGGACCAGATCGGAAATTCGCTGTTCAAGTCGCGCATCATCAGTGGAAGTTCAGGTTCTCGGGCAGAATTTAGTTTTACGCTTGAAATGGATAACGACTTGATAGAGAAGCAATGCTCGATCGCGATTAACAGGTTGATAGGGTTGTTGTTAGAAAAGCTGCCTAAAGAAGGTCAGAGATGATTTTTGCTGCCCGTGCCGCGCCGCCGGCGTTAGTTCTTTCGTTTCTGCGGCCGATCTTTTCTTCGATCAGTGATTCTAGCCGGAAGATGTCTTCATATCTGTATCCCAGCCGGGCCGCGCCGTACTCCTGCTCAAAGTGACCCTTTATCGGGATAAAGATCCCCGGCGTGCCGTATGCTATCGACTCGTCCATGGTCGACCTGCCGGCAAGCGAGATCACAAGGTCGGCCGCACAGACGAGCTCGTGTAGGTTGTCGACAAAGCCAAGGTTGCGGTAGCCGGCCGAATCTGGCAGCCTGAGCGACGGGCCGGAAACAATAACGAGCTCTACATCCAGCCTGTCCCGCAGATTCTGGTGCGCCTCGATCACCTTCTCGATGAGGTACCCGCCTGCGTCCGTGCCGCCAACGCTGGCAACGAGCGTAGTCTTTGTAAAGCCAAACCTCCTTCGCAGCTCATCGCGTCCGGCGCCGATCTCCCTCACCATCGGTCCGATGTGGCGAACGTTGCCAGAATCGTCGCCTGAATCCGGGATGATGACGCAATCGCACGCCTGCATCATCTTTTGCATGGCCTTGTTCATCTTTTTCTCGACCATCGACGCTGGGCCGCTCGTGAAATGCGTCTCTATCACGTCGGTTATCAGCACGCGTTTTCGGTTCATCTCCTCTCCTACTGCTATTGAGGCGAAATCCTCGTCACTCACGACAAGGCCGGCGCGTTTTTCCAAGATCTCTTTTGCGATCACCTTGCACTTTTTGTAATAGGAGTAATAGTCTATCAGCCACCTGAAGGAGTGTTGCAGCAGGCCGGACTCTACGACGAACTTGCCCGGCCGGTACACATCCAATGCCTTGTAGCCCTTCCTTGCGATCAGGCTCGCCGCGCCCTCGCCACTCACAAACTCTATTTCAGCCTGCAGTTTCTCCGCGATTGCGATGTCACGGGTGGCGTGCCCAAGCCCGATCGGGCTCGTAAAAAAGTTAATCACGTTGTGATCAGCTTGACGTGGTCCATCTTTTTGTTCGACTGGAATTTTTTCGTCATGTCCTTTACCTCCTCCGCGTCGCCCTTTAGCAGGAAAATTTCGAGGCACCTGTCGCCGTCTATCTTGTTGTGGATATGCGTGGTTATCAGCTTGTCGTAGCCGTGGCCCATCTCTGTTACTTGATCGTCTGACTTTTCGTCGTGTATCGCCAGAAGGACGGCGAAAAGGTAGCCGGACAAATTCTGCCGGTCCTTCTCCTCGGCAAGCAGGTTCCGGATGCCGGCGCGGACTATCTCCGACCTGCCGGAGAACCCCAGGGCCTTTTGCAGCTTGTCGATTTCAGAGAGTATGTCGTCGTTGAGCGAAACGCTTACTATCGTCATTACCCGATGGTGTTATTAAGATGCTTATAAATAATTCCATATTTGTTATTAATAAAACTATATATTCTTAATAATTCCAATAAGGAGTACAATTGAACCAAAGCAGAGCTGCCCTTGCAGCGATCGCGGTCGTGATACCGCTTGCGATGCTGGCGACCCTGTACACGGGCAGGCCGGCGCAGCAGGCAAGCCAGGAAAATGAAAGGATCGCGGTCGTCGCGTCGTTCTACCCTCTCTACGAATTTGCGTCCCGCGTCGGCGGCGACCGTGCAGTAGTGTCGAGCCTTGTGCCGGCTAGCATAGAGCCGCATGACTGGGAGCCTACGGCGCAGGACAGGCTCAGGGTGCAGTCTGCAGACCTGCTCGTTGTAAACGGCGCCGGCTTTGAAAGCTGGGCCGGCAATATGGAAGCAAGGGTTGTCGTTGACACGAGCGAGGGTCTCGAGCTTGAGCATGAAGAAGAAGTTGAGGATGAGCACGGCCAGGAAGGCGGAGTCGACCCGCACGTCTGGCTCGACCCCGTGCTGGCGAATCACCAGGTGGAAAAGATCCGCGACGCCATGGCCGCGGCTGACCCGGAAAATGCGGATTACTATAACCAGAGTGCGGCCGAGTTTGCCGCGGAGCTTGACCAGCTTGACGCCTTCATAAGATTAGAGCTTGCCAATTGCGAAAAATCCGACTTTATAGCGTTCCATGACGCCTTTTCCCGCTTTGCAGAAAGGTACGGACTGACGCAGCACGCCATACTCGGCATTTCTCCGGAGGGCGAGATACTGCCGCAAAGGATGCAGGAAATAATCGAGCTTGCAAGTGGGCTTGACATCAACGTGATCTATGCCGAGGAATTGATCGACAGCCGGCTGGCAGAGACCATCGCCGGCGAGATCCCGGGCGGCAGGGTGCTGGTGCTGAGCCCTATTGAGGCCATCGGCCAAGAAGAACAGGAGGCCGGAATTGGCTACATCGACAAGATGGGAGAGAACGTCGTCAACCTGAAGGTGGGGCTGGAGTGCAGGTAGTCGAGATCGAAAAGCTGTCGTACGCGTACTCGGGCAGCCTGGTGCTTGACAACATCTCGTTCTCGATAAGCGAGGGCGACCTGCTCGGCATGATAGGCCCAAACGGCGCCGGCAAGACCACGCTCTTTTCCTGTATGCTGGGCCTGCTCAGCGGCTACACAGGCACCATCAAGATTTTCGGCGAGGACATCAAGAAGAGCGACAGGGCGCTCAGGAGCATCGGCTACATACCGCAGAGAAAGACCATAGAGCGCAACTTCCCGGCGACGGTGGAGGAGATCGTGTCGCTTGGGATCACAACCGGCGAGATAAGCAAAGAGAAAATTGCTTCGGCGTTTGAAACCGTGGGGCTGCTGGAGCAGAAGGACAGGCGGGTGGGCGAGCTCTCCGGCGGACAGCAGCAGCGCGTGCTGATAGCAAAGGCGCTCGTGAACGACCCGAAGCTTTTGATACTGGACGAGCCGGCTACAGGCATCGACGTTGAAACTCAAAACAGGTTCTACACGCTCTTGAAGAAATTGAACCAGGAGAAAAAGATCACGATAATATGGGCGTCGCACGACCTTGATGCGGTCAACAGGATCGCCACCAGCGTGGCGTGCATCAACCGCAGCATGTTCTTCCACGGCAAGGCGCACGAGTTCTTTGAAAACGCCGACCTGCTCAAGGCGTACTCAGAGTCCAGCATGCAGGCCCACATGCACCTGCACGACCACGATCACGGGTGACATGGATGGTCCTTGAAATACTCGAATTTGGGTTCATGCAGCGCGCCCTTATTGCCGGCGTGGCAGTCGCGATAACCGCGTCGGTCATTGGATTGTTCCTTGTGCTAAGGCGCAACTCGCTCTTTGGCGACGCGCTCTCTCACGTGGCGTTTGGCGGCATAGCGGTGGGTCTGGTTGCCAACATCTACCCGCTGTGGACCGGCGTAGCGTTCTCCGTGCTGGGGGCACTTGGCATCACAAAGTTGCGCCAGTCTGCCAGGATTCCGGCTGATGCCACCGTCGCCTTACTGCTTGGAGGCGGCCTTGCGCTCGGCCTGCTGCTGAGCAGCCTGGCCCCGCCTGGAACCCCGGTAAACATATTCAGCTACCTGTTTGGCAGCATACTTGTAGTCAGCATAGAGGACACGCTCGCTATTCTGGCAATGGCTGGCGCGATTCTGGCAATAGTGATCATGCTCTATCGGCAGTTCATGTACGTCACGTTTGACGAAGAGCAGGCAAAGGTCAGTGGTCTGCAGATTGCAAAGCTGAGCTACCTTTTCGCGGTGCTTGCAAGCGTGTCGGTCATCGTGTCGATGAGGCTGGTGGGAATACTGCTCGTGTCGTCGCTCATAGTGATCCCAAACATCACCGCGCTCCTGCTCGGCAAGGGCTTCAAAAAGACCGCGCTCATTTCGGTAGGGATATCGATATCTTCGGTCGTAGCCGGCATCGTGGTGTCGTACACCGCAAACATTCCGCCTGCCGCGACAATAGTGATTGTCCTGATAACGGTGTTTTTGGCTACGCTTGCCGCTAAATATTCTTCAAAGAAACAAATAGTGGAAGCGGCTAGAAGCTGAAATCTCCGCCGCCAAAGTCGCCGCCACCGAAATCGCCTCCGCCAGCGTCGGCTCCCGCGTCACCTTCAGCTCCAGCTCCGCCGTCTGCCGAGGCTCCTTCGCCTCCTGCAAACCCGCTTTCAGCTGGGCTCATTGCCATTCCCATCAGCGACATCATGGACATGAAGAACATGATGTTCATGATGCCAGAGAAGAGCATCAATGGCATCCACATCCTGTTGCTGTCCATGTACTGCTGTATCTGCTGCGTCTGGCCGCTCTGGTACCACTGCTGAATCTGCTGAGCCTGCTTCTCAAGCTCCAGCTTCTTTGCGTTGAGCAGTTGCATGCCGGTGTGGCTTATTGAAAATTCGGTCTTTTTGCCGCCGAACAGCTTTTTCTTCTCTTCGCCGATGACTAGCCTCTGCGACACCAGATCATTTACGATTAGCTCTATCTCGGCCCTGTCCAGCCTGGTCACTTTTGCAATCTTGTCAACAGTCTTCATTCCTCTTGCTATGGCGTCCAGTACCATGAAGTGGTTTGGACTTTCGTTGACTCGCACGTTTGACATTTCATTTAGTAATAAGTGCAAAGCACTATTTTAACTGTAATATTGCGCCTAGCTCTGCTGCTCTATGAACCTGTGCCTGAGCGACCTTCGCGCCGCGATAAAGGCGACGACGAGCGTGCCTGCAAGCAGGGCGGCCGGGATCGAGAGGAACATCGAGTATTGGTATAACATCACGTCCACTGTAGCTGCCGCAATGATGCAGCCGCTCTCCGCCGACACGAGCACTATGAGGCTTACCTTCACGATCCGCCACGCGTCCGGCTCCCTGTGGAGCCTCGTCACTTGCGCAGGCCGGTTCCAAAATTAACAAACGTCTGCTTGAAGTTTGCCGCAAACCCTGAATCATGTTCCGTGCTGCAGCCGCGCATGATCTCTTCTTCGTGGCTGTGCGCGCCGCCTCTGCCAAGTATGCTTGCAAACATCGTAGAGCCGGCAAGCGCGTAGGCAAGGACGTAGGCCATGATGATTCCAAGTGGGTTAAAGCCATAGTAGTACAAGCCCAGCAGGCCGCCGATCTCGGCAGAGGCGACGCAAAGCACCTCGATGCCAAACGCCGGGGCAAGCATCCTCCTTGCTTCTCCCAGCAGGCGCGCCGTGTACGAGTCTCTTCTCTTTGCCTTTACCGCAATGACCGCGGCTGACGCGATTCCTGCCCCGGCCATGGGCATGAGCAGCAGCTGCTCTTACGACACGGGCGGGCTTATGACGGCAGACTCTGCCATGTGCTGGAACGCCGGCAGGTTTGCTTCATAATCTTCACCCGCGGCTCCGTACTGGAAAACGTACGCAAGGGCTTCCGTAGAGCGAAAGGACCTGCGCCGTCCTGAACTCCCCGGCGCCGGTGGTGATGACGAGCCTGACTGCCGGGTTCCCGCCAAGGGTCGTTTCGCTCGTTTCTTGTACCTGCAGGTTCTCGTTGTTTGCCCGCAGCCTCTCAAGCGTGTGGTCAACATAGCCGGTAAGCGTGGTGCCGGCAGGCATCCTTTCCACCGACAGCTGCATGTACGCGCCCGACTCGTCGGCCGGCTCGATGCTTGCGACCAGCGTCTTTTTTCCTTCAAGCAGTATGTCGACTGCCGTAGGCTGGAGCTCCTTTATCGGTATCAGCGGCAGGTGCCAGGGGCTGATATGCGCGTGGTTCCACGGGTTGTCTCCTTCCACGTACCAGCCTGCGGGACGCTGCACCGTTATGCCAAAGTAGGGATCGTCGTATGTTTCAAAATCCGCCTGTGCGTACGCGGCTGGCGCGAATACTATAATGATCATTAGCAGATAATTTGGCAAGAGAGTTGCAGCCGCGTCCTCCGGCTTTCAGATAAGTCCTATGTAAGAGAAATCCGGAGGCACGATACACGCTGCCAAACATAAATGAGCGGCTATATGCACCATTGGGCAGGGAATGTGACATATCATCATGCTCCTTAAAGGAAAAAGAGAGGTATTCTCTTCTTAATCCCTATCCTGACCCGCAGCCGCTAAAGCCGCACTCGATGCACACGTTGCACCCTTCGGTGATTATCAGCTTCGCGTTGCACGTTGGGCAGCGGTCCTCGTTTGCCTCCAGCACCGTCATCTGCATCGCTGGCTGGGGCGCCAGCTTTTTCGGAGCCACCGGGATTTCCTGCGGCAACACTTCCTTTGGCACAGGTTTTTCTTCCTCTATCCCCGATTCCTTGAATATCTTTTGCATCTGCTCCAGCACGTACGGCTCGCCGATGCTTGCGTCGACATAGTCGGCGACGTACCTGCTCGGCTTTACAGCAAACGCCTTTTCGCCCGTGTTCTTGCCGGTGATGTGTAGCACCTGCTCGTGGCGCGAGCCGTCCCTGAACACAGTCACGCCCTTTAATCCCAGCTCGTGCGACAGCAGGTAGGCGCACTTGACGTCTTCCGCGGTCACGTCGCCGGGCATGTTTATCGTCTTTGCGATCGCGTTGCTGATCCATTTCTGCCACACGGCCTGGGCCATCACGTGGTCGGTCCAGTGGATGTCGATTGCAGTCACGAATATGCGCTGCATCCACTCTGGGATTTCGGCAAGCCCGCGGACAGAGCCGTAGTTGTTGGCGACCTTGGTCAGTATCTCGTCGGTGTAGAGCTTGTTCTCCTTCAGCATGTTCTCAAACACCTTGTCGGTGTAAAAGAACCGGCCCACAGTCACGCGCTTTTCATAGACGAGCGCAAAGACCGGCTCGACCCCGTTTGCCGTGTCGGCTATCATTGACAGTGTGCCTGTCGGCGCGATTGTCGATGTCCACGAGTTGCGGATGCCGTGCTTCTCTATCTTCTCGATTAGCGTGTCCCAGTCGTAGGTGTGGGTTTCCTTTGGAAGCTCGTAGTACCCGGCGACAGGGATGCGGCCTTTCACATAGTCGCTGTCCTTGCACATCGGGAACGGGCCGCGGGCCTTTGCGAGCGCGACGCTTTCGTCCATGCTCAAATACGAAACTGCCTCTGCCAGCTTGTTCATGAACTCATAGCCGTCCTTCGAGTTGTACGGGACCTTCAGCAGGAACAGCAGGTCTGCTATACCCATTATGCCAAGGCCGATCCTCCTTGTCTCCTTGGTTGCAATTTTGATTTCTTCCACGGGGTACTTGTTCATGTCGATGATGTTGTCTAGGAACCTTGTCGACAGCCTGACTGCCTGCTCGTAGCGCTGCCAGTCAAACTCGTACGCGCCGTCGGCCTTGCGTTTGACAAAGTTGGCCAGGTTTATCGATCCAAGGTTGCACGACTCATATGGATATAATGATTGTTCGCCGCACGGGTTCGTGGCGCGCAGCGGCCCGTGCCTTGCGTTTATCATCGGGTTGTACTTGTTGATGTTGTCGAAGAATATCACTCCCGGCTCGGCGCTCCTCCACGCGCTCAATGCGATCAGGTCTATGAGCTGCTGCGCGTCGATCTGGCGCATCGGCTGGTCCTTGTTCCTCGGGCTTCGCAGCGTGTACTTGTGGTTGCCTTCCTTGTTCACGAGCGCGCGCCAGAAATCTTCCCAGATGCCGACTGACACGTTAAAGTTCTCAAAGACGCCCGGCTTTGTCTTGGCGGTCACGAACTTTTCGATGTCTGGGTGCCACGCCTCGAGTATGCCCATGTTGGCTCCCCTGCGCTTGCCTCCCTGCTTTACAACGTCGGTTATCGTGTCAATTATCCGCATGAACGACGTCGGCCCCGACGCGACTCCAGACGTCGACGCGACGATGTCGCCCTCCGGCCGCAGATCGGAATAGTTGATCCCGACGCCGCCGCCAGACTTGAAGATCATTGCCGCGTCCGTCGACGACTTCATTATGCCGGCCATGTCGTCCGGCATGTCAAGCACAAAGCAGGCCGACAGCTGCCCCAGCCTCGCGCCGGCGTTCATCAGAGTAGGCGTGTTGGGCAGGAAATCGCGCGACACCATCAGGCTGTAGTACTCCCAGATCCTCTCTTCGTACTGCGCCAGCTTGTTCTCCGCTATCATCCTGAGCAGCTCCTTGAAGCTGACCTTCATTTGCCCGTGCTGCGCGCAATAGATGTAGTGGCGTATCATGGCTTCAAAGTGGTACTTGTTCAGGTAGTATTCTCCAAGGTGCAGTTTGTTGTCAAAGTCGGCAAGTTTCGTATAGTATTTTTCGGCCTCCTCGATGCTCTGTGTATTGCCGCCTGCAAGGTTGAACACAGCCGGGTCGTGCATCACGTCCGCTATCGCCACGAGCGTAGCGACTCTTTCGAACATCTGCTTGGGGCCCTCGATTATCTCGTTGCTGTCGTCTCTCAGCAGGTATCTCGCCGCCAGCACCCTCAGCGAGTTGATGTCAAACGCCTTGTCCACCTCGTCGAGGTCCTTCTTGTTCAGGATCTTCATCTTCTCGTCTCTTATCTTGCGCCTCTCATGCCTGTAGAGGATGTAGGACTTGGCCGTCTCTGAGAGGCCCTCCTCTATCAGTATCGACTCGACCATGTCCTGCACGTCCTCCACGCTTGGAATACCCGTCTTTTCGCTCTGTTGTACCATCTTCTGGACAACCTTTGCCGCAAGCCTCTCCGCTAATGGATAATCCGGCCTGCCAGTCGCCACCAGCGCCTTGTAAATCGCGTTGGCAATTTTTGACTGTTCAAAGTTAACGACACGTCCATCGCGTTTTCTAATTTTGCTAATTAAAGTCGTCTCTTTAGAGTTGTCGTCAAACGTAACTCCCGCCATCCCACCCTATCCAGAAAAGGACTCGTACTTATCCTTTCTCCTAAAACGATTCATCTTATTTGGCTGAAAAGATTCACCAGTGCATAATATTAGATCATAGTCGAGCTTGTACATGAATAATTTTTCTTAAAAATAGGAAAAAAGTTGCATCAATTAAGCTGTACATATTTTTGTTAAAATCTACCAAATATTGTCATTAGTTTTTTTCAAAACAAAAACTTGACATGCGGCGGAAGGCTAGTTTTGCAGCTGCGTACAGAAATTTTTCACCTAAAACGTTTTCGGATAAGGTAGCAAATGTTAAATACCCAGCTACTTAGTCTACCTTAGCTCGTAATAATCATAGTGAATCATAGGCTACTGGAAGATGACCAGACTGGCGATCTGGATATCTTCCAGCTCCCTATGAGAGATGCGCAACTGGCAGACTGGCGATCTGCTGTTGAGGTATGAAGGACACACCCCGGATCAAGAGGTAGCCACCTCACCTTTTTCTTGTCCTGATCAAGGACAGGAGTTTGTCGATGTCTGTAGTGTTGTTACTTGTCTTTCCTATTCTTCTTGGAGGGCTTGGCCCATCTTTGCGATTAGTGTTGCCGAATTTGGATTAAATTCAGTAACTCCCGCCATCCCGGCCTATACACAAGGCTACTTGTATTAATAGATTTAATACTAAAACATGGACGTAAATCATCCGTAAAAGTAAACCTGATGTTATTAAAGCAAAACAAAGCTGGAATCCGAATGCAGCATTATAACATTTCTAACAAATGAGAAGAAAGTTTTGCATTTACAAAATCTGCAAACGTCGGCAGCTTTGCCCGCATCATTATAATAACAAAAAAGAAAGATGATGCGGCGCGGCGCTGCTGCAGTTACGAATACACCGGCAGCCTGTGCGGCGACTTGCAGTGCTCGCACTTGTCCGCAGCAGCTCGTGAACGCCTGCCGCACGTGGTGCATACGGCGAACCTGATGCGGGGGCGGAGGAACGGCAGCTCTATCGCAGCTTCTATCGCGCTCTTTACCTCTGCGGCTGAAAGGTCGGTCACGTCGAGTCCCGCGGCAAAGCCGCCGTTCAGCAGCTTGTCGATGGCCGTGCACTCTTGCACGGAGGCCCTGTCTGAGAGGATTTCCCTGCCATTTAGCGTCATTCCCTGGGAATAGCTGGCGGTATTCTGGGACTGGAGGAGCGAGACCTTGCCGTACTTCTCAGAGTCGAGCCCGGCGAACCTCACCCCGCTCTCGTCCGAGACCATCGAGACGCCGGCCCCCTCCTCGCCAAGCTGCTTGCCCTGGGTTGCGGCCACCTCAACGGCCGTCTTGAGGACCTTCTGGAGCACCTCGCCCGAGGACTCGCCTAGGATGTTGTAGACCGACTCGCGGGCGCCTGTCAGGTTGACCACTATCGCCGACGTGCCCCTCTGCATCGAGCCGGTGGCGCCGGCAAGCGACGGCAGGAGCCCCTTCTTGACATAGTCGACCACGGTCTTTTTGCGCATCGACATCGCGGCGAGCGACGGTTTTATCATGAGCGCCAGCTTTGCGCGGAAGTAGGTTTCGTCCTTGTTCGATTCGTACGCGAGCCGCGGAAGGTTTATCGAAAGCGAATGGAGCGACATTGCCGCTGCGCTCTTGCCGGCAGGCTTGCGGATGCCGTTGCTTGCGCGAACGCCGGCGCAGATCGAAATGATGCCTCCGCTGCGCGCAACTGCCGAAACATGATCAAGGCTGTCCTTTATTTTGCCCGACACCGCAAGGCCGATCCTTGGAGTCGGCGTCGCGTCGACGTATTTCTTGTAGCCGTCCAAGAGCGCGTTGAGCTGCCGCGCGTCTGTTCCGTCAGGGATCGCGATCGTAGTCACTGTTGCCGAATACGAAGGAGCTGCCGAAGAAGCCATCAGGGCCCTTGCAAAGCGCGACGTGATCTCTTCTGGGTCCTTCATGTTCTTCAGGAGCGCGGGCACGAGGCCTTCGATCACCGCCTCCGCGGACGCCTCCCTTGAAAGGAGCGACACGAGCGCAGGGAGCGCGGCCAGCGCGTCGTCCGATCCCTTGAGCGCAGGTATGCGAGTCACGTTCAGGAACCGGCCCTTCAGGTCAAGCCCGTCCTCCAGCTCCGATAGATCGATAAAGACCGTGTCGGGCAAAAGTCCCCAGACGCCGGCGCTTGAAATGTTGATCTCGCCGGCAAGGTGCATGTCGGCGATATCCTTCGGCAGTGTGTTGAACACCAGGTATTCAGAGAAGACCGAGCCGGCCGTCTTTGACATGACGCCGTCGACTGTCGCGCCGTCGGCCGCGAGCATCTCCACAATGTCCGAGGACGGCAGGCCGACCCTTGCCAGCTTGTTGCGGTATTCCTCGTGACCGTGCTCTATGAGGACGGAATTGACCGTCTCGCGTATGAGCGACGATGTCAGATACGCTGTCTGGAACTTGTAGATCTTGTTCTCGACCTCCTCGGTGATCTTGTGTGCCTGCTCGAGCGGCAGGTTCGCCTCCCTCACGAGCGACTGGATTATCTTGTGAGAGTTGAACTCCTCAATGGTGTGCCTGCTTGTCCTCACGTACATCTTGCCGCTCTCGATTATCGAGCGCTCCTCGATCTGCCTCGCCAGAGACAATACGAGCTTGCCCAGGTTTGTTATCGTGTAGCGGCGCTCGGCCTTGTTGAGGGCTACCAGAAGCTGCCTCAATAATTTTCTCAGATGGTACGCGAACTTGCCCGACTCTTTCTTTGACTTGAAGCCGGCCAGCGCCTTGAGCTCCGAGTACGTGAGGGGGCCCTTGGTGTTGAGGATGCGCAGGATGTCGATCCTGTTGGGACTTGCCATCACAGAGAAGATCATCCTCACGCGCTTTGACGCAGACTCTAAAACTCCGCCTTTCTTGGAATCCTTCGGTTGAGAGTCAAAACTCATCTGTTCCATTGCACCCCGTTATCAAGGTAAATGATTAAAACTACTTTGTAAAATATTTTTCACTAACAGTACGATCCACCCTACGTGGGCTTGACCAAAAGGTCAATTATTCTAGCTCTCAACCATTACCCTTGTCTCTTCGACCGGCGCCTCTTTCTGAGACGTGATGCTGGTCGGGACCTCGGGCAGCTTGGCCTTGGCCTCGCCCTCGAGCACGTCCTCGATCTCGTTGAGGATCGAGAGGGCGTCTGCGTCCACCGGAGTCGAGATTCTGGCGTCTGCCTTGATGTTTGCTTTGAGGAGCACGTCCGTGGTCACAGTCGAAACCTCGGAGAGCGCCTCGCTGGCAGCCGGGATAGCCTTGTTCAGCTCGGTGTGTATGCCCTTTATCATGTCGATGGTCGGGTCTATGGTGTCGAGGACCGCGGCAAACTCGTTTATTGTGCTGAAGCGGATCACGACCGCCTCAAGCGCGAGTCCCGTGTGCTGCGTAGTCCGGCGGAGCCGTCTCACGTTAGACAGCTCGGTAGCCATGATCTTGGCCCGGGCGTTGTTGCCTGACTTGATGTTCGAGGTTATCTGTTCGAGGTAGTACAGCTCCATCGAGCCGAACTTCTTGTCCAGCATCTTGAGGCGCATCAGCTGGTTGTAGACTACGCCCGTCGCCGTGGTGATCTGACTCACGAATTGCTGGCGCTTGTCTCCCCCTGCCATCTACTACCAATCCGCTAGGCAAAGCTGGAAAACTCCCGGTGTTGACGGCAGTGTACAAAAAGCTGCTATATAGCTGAGCTACGCAAGGATTTGTAACAACAATTGAGACGCTAGCGCTTGGTGACTGCGACCGTGAAATCGCAGGGGTTGAGCGCGGCGCCGCACACGGGGCAGCGGCTGTTGGTGGCGCGCAGCGCGTCTCTCACCGATTTCAGCATCCGTATTTGGTAGACGATCGAGCCGCACTTGCCGCAAATGACATCCGCCGCTAGCATACCAGCAACCAGCAATAACCGGGATAAGAAAAGTTTCCTTGACAGTTTTTAACAAAGCACGCAATTGTTGTTACGCTAGATCGGCGACTTGCCCTTCCTGTTGATTCTGGGCGACGGCTGCGCCGGCGAAGTCCAGTCAGTCACCTTGAAGTTCGAGTGCCCTGTCCTGCTGGTGTGGTCGTCGGCGTCCAGCTTGAAGAAGAAGAACTGGCTGCACGACTGGCATTCGTACACCTTGGACTCGAACATGTACATGGAAATAAAGATGTGGGTGGTGGATATAAGAAAAAGCTAGGAATGCTGGATTACATACACTACTTCTGGAGCATGAGGCCGTGCTTTTGGTCGTAACCGGCCACCCTCATCCTAGTGCCTATCGGCAGGTCCGCCGGGGTCTTGACGCCGGGCAGGAACCCTGACGCCCTCAATTGCGATCCGTCGACGTTGAACACGACCCACGCGTATGATCCCGCGTCTTCAAATCCCTCCGGCGCGACGGCCTGTATGGTGTACGTCACCACCGTGCCGGCGCCTTCAAGCTCTACGTGCTCGAACTTGCTTGCCGAGCACTTTTCGCAGAACAGAACCGTCTCCAGCATCAGGTGGCCGCACTTGGTGCACTTGTGCGCCAGAATCTTTTTCCTGTTCGCCGCTTCTATGAATTTTTGGTGCGTGCTTTCCTGCGCCGACAATTTCTCCATCATTTCCTGTCGACTTTTCTGAATATGTGGACCGCGGCGCTGGCGCCGGTGGCCCCAAAGTTGTGAGTTAGCGCGATCTCGGCGTTTGGAATGGTGCGCTCGCCGGCCCTGCCGGTGAACTGGTCAAAAACCTCCACCACCTGGCCGACTCCCGTCGCGCCGATCGGGTGGCCCTTTGACTTTAATCCCCCTGACGGGTTTATCGGGATCTGGCCTGAAAGGCGCGTCGCACCGTCCCTGACGGCGTGGGCGGCCTTGCCCTTGGGGAAGAACCCGAGATCCTCGACGTCGATTATCTCTGCGATCGTAAAGCAGTCGTGCACCTCTGCAAAGTTGATGTCCTTTGGAGTCAGGCCGGCCATCTTGTAGGCCTGCCTTGCAGCTGCGACGGTACTCGGGATCGTTGTGATGTCCTCCCTGCCCTGAACTGCTGCAGGCGAAGCGCCCCTGCCGGATCCGATTATCTCCATGTATGGCCTGCCGCTCTTTTTGGCAAACTCTTCGCTGCAGACTATGGCAGCCGAAGCGCCGTCCGAGAAGGGGCAGCAGTCGAGCATCTTCAATGGCGACGCGACCACCGGCGACTTTAGCACGTCGTCAACGGTGATCTTTTTGCGCACGTGCGCCTTCGGGTTCAGGAAGCCGTTTTCGTGGTTCTTGACCGCCACGTTGGCGAGATCTTCTTCGGTGGCCTTGTGCGTGTGCATGTAGGCGCGCGCCATCGCGGCGAACAGTCCAGGGAAGGACGCGCCATTGCCGCCTTCGTAGAAAAAGTCAGAGCAGTATGAAAACAAAGTCGTGCTGTGCACCGTGCCGGTGTGCGTCACCTTTTCGACTCCGAGCGCAAGGACGCAGTCGTAAAAGCCTGCAGCCACGTTCGCGTAGGCTTCCCTGAACATTACCGAGCCAGAGCCGCACGCAGATTCGATTGTGAGCCCGGGGACGTGTGAAATGCCAAGGTTGCTCATGATGACTGGCGCCATGTGGACCTGCTTGTCCGCGACGCCAAACACGTTTGAAATGTAGCCTGCCTGGATATCCTTCGGGGTGATCCCGGCCGAATAGATTGCATCCTTGGCCGCATTTAGCGCAATCTCGATTATGCTTTCGTTCAGCTTGCCGTATTTCGTGCTGCCGGCACCAAGAACGCAGACTTTGGTGTTTGTCATCTGTAAAAAGTGGCTTTTTGCATTATAAATAGCTTGATTACAGTTGCAACAGAAGAATCAGGGGCTATGTGTATTTGTTGAAATAATCGGAGGTGGAATATATCCATACGAGCAAGCTGAACGTAGCGGCGTATGGCCTGATCATTTTAGGTGCAGTCATACCTGCTCTTAGTTTGGAATTTGCATGATCATCATTCCTATAGATAAGCAGAAAATTCTTTTGTCTGGCATATAACTGCAGGCAGAGCCAAAAGCGGGATCGGATTAATATGTTCAGTTTAGCCAAGATCGCCTGACCGATGTACACGCTCGTCGTCTGCGAAAAGCCTGATGCCGCGAGGAGGATAGCGCAGGCGCTCGGCGACCCCAAGGAGTCAAGGCCGGCAGGGATTTCTGTTTTCGACGTGACGCACAATGATTGCCATTACAAGGTCTGCTCCGCGCTCGGGCACCTCTACGGCCTCGTCGACATGGCAAAGAACAGGAGCGTGTATCCGGTGCTTGACCTTGAATGGGCGCCTGTAGCCAAGAACCCGAGGGCAGCCAGGGTGATCAGGGTGATCTCTGATCTGGCAAAGGACACGTCGGCGTTTGTGCACGCCTGCGACTACGACCAAGAGGGAGAGGTGATAGGCCACAGCATCCTGCAGTACGCGTGCGGCAACAAGTATGAAAAGGCACTCAGGGCGAAATTCTCGACGCTCACGGACGAGGAGATAAGGGAGTCGTTTGCCAATTTGGAAAAACCGAGCAGCGGCCTTGCAGAGGCCGGAAGGTCGCGCCACATGCTCGATTTCATTTATGGGGTTAACCTGTCAAGGGCGCTCGCCGGCTCGCTCAAGACCGCGAACCGGTACCGCAACCTCTCCATAGGGAGAGTGCAGGGGCCGACGCTCGCGTTTGCGGCTGACAGGGAGCTCGAGATCAGGCTCCATGTGCCTGAGCCTTACTGGACCGTCGCCGCGCAGTTTGAAAAAGACGATCAACCATTTTCCGCGCATTACGAGAAACCAAAGATTGGGACGCTTGCACAAGCCCGGTCGATAGTTGATGCGTGCGTCGGAAGGGAAGGGACTGTGAGCGAAGCTGCCGACAGCAAGGTTGTGTGGACGCCGCCGGCCCCCTTCAACATCGGCGACCTCCAGCGCGAAGCGTACAGGCTGTTCAGGCTCGGCCCCGGCTACACGCTTGCGATAGCGGAGAAGCTCTATCTGCGGGCGCTGGTCTCGTATCCGCGCACCTCAAGCCAAAAGCTGCCGCCGTCCATTGGGTACGGCAAGATAATTTGCCGGCTTGGAAAAATCTGGAGCTACGGCCAGCTCGCGTCGACTCTGCTGTCAAAGGATCGCCTTGTACCAAACGAAGGGCATATGACAGACCCGGCGCACCCCGCAATCTACCCCACCGGCGTCGCGCCGGGAAAGCTGGGCGGCCTTGAATTCAAGGTCTACGACCTGATAGTAAAGAGGTTCCTTGCGACGTTTGGCGACCCGGCCGTCAGCCGGCGCACCGACGTTGCAATCGACGTGAACGGCCACGTCTTCAAGGCGGAAGGCAGGTCGCCGGTGTACGAAGGCTGGATGATATTTTACAAGCCCTATGTCAGCCTAGAGCGGCTGGAGCTGCCGGAGCTGCGCAGAGGCGACCTTGTGAAGAATCTGGGAGTGGACATGGAGGAGAAATTCACGCAGCCGCCGCACCGCTACAACCAAGCAAGCCTCTTGGCCAAGATGGAGCAGGAAAAGATAGGAACCAAGGCCACGAGGGCAGACATCATTGCCACGCTGTTCAAGCGCGGCTACATCGCTTCGGGAAAGGCAGGCATGGAAGTAACCGGCCTTGGCTTTGCTGTGATCGATTCCATGAGAGCGTTCGTGCCGGCCATAATCTCAACGGACATGACGAGATCGATGGAGGAGCAGCTCGAATTGGTGGAGCAGGGCTCTGCCGACGGCGTTTCGGTGATAGAGAAGGCGGTAGACAAATTGATCGAGTCGCTGGCGGCTTTCATGGAAAAAGAGCCGGATATTGGCGCGAAGATAGGCGACGCGGCCGCCGCGGACAGCGCGCAGGCAGCCACGGTAGGCCCGTGCCCCGTATGCAAGAAGGGGCAGCTCCGAATGATAAAATCGTATAAGACTAAAAAGAGGTTCGTCGGCTGCTCGAACTATTCCGGCGGCTGCAAGGCGACGGCGCCCCTGCCGCAGAAAGGGCTGATAAGGACGACGGGCAAGGCGTGTCCCGAATGCGGCTGGCCAGTTGTTGGAATAATTTTCGCAAGGCGTGCAAAACCGTGGAAAATTTGCATCAACATGCAGTGCCCCGCCAGAAAGAAATGATCTTCTATAGGAAGCTTCGCTAGAAGCCTTGCATTAATCTAATAAGAAAACCTCCTGCTATTACAATTGATGATGGTCTATAGCGATCATTCGCACATGTGTGAATACTGCAGGGAGAGTTTCCCGTGCCCCGTCGACAAGCATGAGTGCAAGATCGAGTGGAAGACTTCTCACAACGACCATTATCTTGCGCTCACGTGCTGAGCCTGTAGACATCAGTCCTGCGGTTCTTTAGCAATGGCAACGATTTCCTGACGTTTTGCACTCGCGAGCTGTCGATGTCTACCGCTTCGACCCCCTCACGCTGGCCCATGTCCACAAGCACCACGCCAAACGGGTCGACTGCCATGCTCCTTCCGCAGTAGATGTTGCCCACCTGAGCCGGCGCTATCACGTACGAGCCGTTCTCAATGGCCCTCGCCTTCACCATCGTCTGCCAGTGCTCCTCCTTCATTTCGCCGGCGACCCACGCGGAAGGCGCAACCAGCACGTCCGCGCCTTTAACCGTGAGTATCCTTGACAGTTCCGGGAACCGGAGATCATAGCAGATCAAGAGCCCGACGCTGCCGGCTCTTGTCCTTGCCGGCCTGACGATGCTTTTTCCTGGCACCAGCTTGGCAGACTCTTTGAACCCGAGCGCGTTGTAGAGGTGCAGCTTGCGATAGGCCACCGACACTTTTCCGGCGGGGCTTATCATCACTGCCGTGTCGTAGACGCGGTTTTTCCTGCCGCTCTTTTCATAGATCGCGGCGACTACGCCGATTTTATTTTTCTTTGCAGCAGCTGCAAGCGTAGAAACAAAGCTCCCCTTAACGGTTTCTGCTATTGCAGCAAGCTGCGCCGCGGACTGGGTCCCGGGCGAAAACGCCATCTGGAACTCGGGAAAGCAGACGAGCTCCGCGCTCCTGCCCGCGGCTTCAACGATATAGTCGACCGACTTCTTCAGGTTCTCCTGCTTGTCCTCCGACGAGCGCATCTGCACAAGGGCTATTCTCTTCAAGCAGTGCAGAGGAAGACGCCCAAATTAAAAATAGTTTGCTACGCCGTGGCGCCGTACCGGCCGTAGTAGACCAGCTCTTCGAGGGGCACGCGGCTCTTCCTGCCTGCAAGTTTCCTAGCAGGATAGCCAAAGCCTACGACTATAGTGATGTTCAGCTCTTTTGGGATCCCAAAGTCGCTGCGGAGGTTCTCTCTAACGCCCGTGAACAGGCAGGAGGCCACTCCCCGGTTCCAGGCTGCCAATTGCATGTTCTGCGCCACCCTCCCGGCGTCGATCATGTGGAAGTTGTACTTCGGGTTCGTCAACACAATTATCGCGAAATTTGCGCCGGCAACCCAGCCGCCGCTCGTGCTGTCCTCTGCAAGCTTTTTCAGGTTTTCCCTGCCCTCCACAAGGATGAACCGCCAGTGCTGCGTGTTAAGGCCGGTGCCAGTCATCCTGGCGGCTTCAAGGACGCTCTGCTTTACTTCAGAAGGAACTTGCTGTGGGCTGAACTCCCTTACGTCGAGTCTTGTCGCTATGCCGTCGAAAACATCCATTGCTATCTAGTATGCTGTTAAAGTCATAAAGCTTCTCTTTTCAGCTGCTTTATCGCGAGGTCTAGCGCGTCGAACCACCGGGCCGACTCATAGAGGAAGTCGATCCGCCTGCCGCTCACCGGGAATTTGTATCCCTTCCTCTGGAGCTCCTCCCAGATCTCTTGCCCCCTCAGCCGCTCGTAGGGAATGGAATACTTCTTTACCGCGTTGATTATCCCGCTTGCCATGAACCTGAGCTCGGGGTCGTTCGGATCATAAGCCACGTGCATCACCGGCGCTATTGTCAATTTTTATTTTTCCAATTACAGCGGCCTGCCCGACTGGAACCAGTTCTCCTTTGGGTTTTCGTCAAAGACCACGATGACGTGCTCTGGCTTGGTCTTGAGAATCTGGACTGCTGAGTCGGTTATCGCCTTGGCGAACTCATCCTTCTGCTCCTTGCTCCTGCCGGGGTACATTGACACTAGAATGAGAGGCATGAGGTAGATCTTCAGGACTGGCTTATATGCACATTGGCGACCGCCGTCGGTGCGATCTCGGCCTTGCCGTTTGACTTGCCAAGCTCGTACAGCGCGAGCAGGTAGCGCCTGATGAACATGACCCCCGGGGACGGCCTGCGGCCCTTTTCATAGTCGCTCAGGACGGACGGGGTGATGTCCATCTTTCTGGCCAAATCTGCCTGCTTTATTCCGAACTTTTTCCTCCAGTGCTTCAGCTGCTGCGGCGGGTTATCGCTCAATACTACCGAGCCGGCGATCCACGTCAATTCGTCGCCGGCGTTGATGTCAGTAGACAAACGTTGAATGAAGGCTCCTTTGGGTGATAAAAACATTATTCTAATAATGGACTTCGTTGCTAGGAGTTACCGTGGGCGGGGACGAGCTGCGCAGGCTCAACGCGCAGATAACAAAATGCGCGCTGTGCCCAAGGTTGTCGCGGTACATCAGGCAGGTCGGTCAAGAAAAAGTAAAGCGGTTCGCCGATCAAGAGTATTGGGCGCGGCCGCTGCCCAGCTGGGGCGACCCGAACGCGCGGCTTTTGATAGTGGGGCTTGCGCCTGCCGCGCACGGCGGCAACAGGACCGGCAGGATGTTCACCGGCGACAGCTCGGGCGACTGGCTCGCGCGTGCGATGCATCAAGCCGGGTTTGCCAGCATGCAGACTAGCACATCAAAAGACGACGGGCTGGTGCTGAATGACGTTTACATCACCGCGGCTGTCCGGTGCGCGCCGCCCGGCAACCAGCCGCTGCCGGCTGAATTGCAGAACTGCTCCCAATATCTCTTCTCGGAGCTCCAGCTTCTCTGGAATGTAAGGGTGGTGCTCGCGCTCGGCAGGGTGGCGTTTAACGCCTATTGCAGGGCCGCCGGCGCAAGGGGCTTCGAGTTTGGCCACGGAGCGCGCTACTACGTCAATGGCAGAACGCTGCTCGCCTCATACCACCCGAGCAGACAGAACACCAACACGGGCAAGCTGACATGGAAGATGTGGACTCGAGTTTTCAAAACTGCAGGGAAAATTCTCGACAACAAGGCATAGCTATATTAAAGTCACTTCTCATAAGCTGGGCTACTTCGATCTAACATGCAAAAGCTTGAAAATATCGCAAGGCAGGTCCGCTTTCTCCTGTGCGGATCGTGCTTTTGGTGCGCCTCTTCTGTTGCCGGCAGGACCATCGAAAGGTGCCCTGCGTGCAGCGGCAGGCTGGGCTCAGTTAGCGTCACAGCACCCCTTGCATAGAAACTCTACCCTTATCACTTATCCCAGGTCGTAAATCACCTTGCAGTAGGCAAGGTTCTTGCACCGTGCGCACTGGACCGGACGGGGAAGCGACGTGTACGTCTGCTTTCTTGTTATGGGCGAATCAAACGTCTCTACTGAACGCTGGTGAACCCCTTTCATGCCATAGACAGATTGTCAAACTAAATAAGGGATATCGAGGCCGTAACTACGGTTTGAAGAAAATCTATTGAAACCCTGAATAATCCCTTTTACCCATTTATTCCGGCAGTGAGCTATACCGTAATAACATGCGTATCCGATGAGGAGGGCTTTGCCAATGATGTATACGAATATCTGTTTTCAGAGCTGGAAAAACAGTCGCAGCTTGAGAAGGGGAAAGACCTGCGCGTTGCCAGAGAACTCGTAAGATACGTTGCCGATGATAACCAGATCCAGATTGACCGCAGCGCCCTTGTTCCAAAAGAAATGACCAAGTGGATTCTGCAGTCATTTCTAAGGTCAGACACAACGAGATTCAAAGACTATGATGTGATTGAATTCGGCGGAGCATTTACGATCGGAAGGATTCTTCATCCATCCAAAATGGAAATGTTTTCCTGCGAAATCTGCGGATTTTTTACTCCATACAGCGAAGAGCTGTACACTCACAGGATGACTCACTTTGGCATATGACATTACTCGCTCTCCACATTAGCACTGGATGTTGGCTGATTGCCGCTTTCCTTGCGGCCCCTGTAGAACATCACGACTCCTGAAATTATCAGGACCAGAACGGCGACGTATATCCAGATGTACGCTTGGAAGATCATGCTGTAGGATCCTGCTGATATGAATGGGGTGATTATGATATTGACAAGTGAGAGTACGTATCCTTGTCCAAAAAATATGATAACTCCTACCACGAATAACACCAGCCCAGCTCTGTATGAGTTGTTCGTGCGATACTTTTTGCAGCCGCGCTAGTAAAGGATATTGTTTGTCAAGAATAGAGGTGTTTTGTATATAGCCAAAATGCTCAAAAGCAATAATGACGATCGTTATCTAGTTGGTCTCGGATTCCGGCGCCATAGACGGCAAGATCGCCTACCACGAGGAGATGGAGCGTATCGCTATGCAAGCTGGAGATTACACGAAAGCAGAGCACCATCGGAAGATGCAGGAAATCTACAGGACCATGAAAGACGTCGTAATGGCCAAAGGCTAAAAGCCAGCGCATTATTACAGAACGTATGTTCGGCAAGGCAAAGTGCAAGGTCTGCGGTGAAGAAGTGAGATTAGCGCTGAAGCATTTCTCAAGCAAGCACAAGGAGATCTATGACGCGGAGGTCGCCGGCAGGATGAAGATGTCCGACTTTATGAGAAAGTATTTCCACTAGATCTGAAAATTTTTCTAAAACCGAATAAAATGTTCCAAATCTCCACTGGAACTGGTGGAAACGCGCGCGCCTATTTCTTTGAAACGTCGGTCGTTATCTGGTCGATCTTGTATCGCAGCGCTTCCTTCACTTTCGTGTTGTCGACCATGTTGAGCGGCCCCTTGCAGTTGGGGCACTTGAAGAACAATTCCACGGCCGCGTCGAACTTTACCCGCGGGCAGTCGTGATTTCCACAATGATAGAATTCTGTAGACTCTTCGTACTCTAGCCGCTTGTGCAGCCTGTCGAGGATCTTTTTCTTCTGGTTGTCGATGAAATTGTCGACCTGGTCCTGCTTGGCGCGCCACCGATAAACGAACCAGCCTTTCTTTTCGTCCTTGACGCGGATTCCAGTTATCAGCGCCTTGCCAAACATGTCGTAGAGCACCTTGCGCACGATGTTTATCTTTAATCCCGTTGCGCTGGCGATCTCCTCGTCGGTGACGTCCTCTGTGTTCAGGAGAGCGCGGGCGACCTTGATGTACTCCTCGCCCCCGATCAGGCCGGCAATCTTGACAAACGAGTCCTCATACTCGATAGAACGCAATAGTCCTAATAGCTTGTTTTTCTGATATATATCTACTGTCTCGCGCTCTCGGCGGTGCCGTAAAGCGGGTAGATCCCGTGCGAGTAGTCGCTCACGTAACTCCACACTTCGGGGTTTATCTGGAGCGGGTGGAATGTGGTCTTTTGCCGGTCGTCAAGCACGTCATAGACCATCTGACCTATCATTATCTGGTCCGGCTTGGCTAGCGCCGTCATTTTGGTAGCGATGTTGATCGTGTAGCCCAGTATGTCGTAGTGCGGCCGCTGCAGCTTTTTGCCGTCGACCTTGAAGGTATCCCAGCCGTACTGCACCACCACGTTTTCGCCAAGGTCGATTCCGACGCGCACGTTCATCTCCGGGTAATCATACTGGTTCAAAATCGGGTTTATCCCCTCCCGCATTATCTTGATCATCGAGCGTGCGCAGTTGACCGCGTTGACGCATGGCAGGTACGTGTCGTCGTTTGCAAGGAAGAACGCCAGTATCGCGTCGCCCACGTACTTTAGCACGTAGCCGCCGTAGGAAGTTATCGTTATCGACATCTCCTGCGTGAACGCCTGGATAATCGCGGCGAGCCTGTCCGCGGGGAGGGTCGATGACAGCCTTGTCGACCCGACAAGGTCGATGTGGAGTATCACCAGAGTCACCTTTGATTTCGCCAGCTTCGACAGCACCTCGTCCGTCTCCTCGCCCGAGAGGTCGAACCTGCTCTCCACCTTGAGGGCCTTCCAGACGCGCTGCTGCGCCGCCTTGATCGCCTTATCGAGGTCGACCACGGCGTCTAGGTAGAACGACGCAAGCGTTGGAGGCTCGGCCGGCCTAGCAGAGTTTTCAGCGGCCGCTATCACCCTGTTGACCTCCTCCAGGCTGATGTCGAGCTGGAGCGCTATGGTTTCCGCCGGTATCCCCGAATTGTGCAGGTTGATTATTGTCGCCTGTTGGCTTTCTGCCATGGTTGGAGTTGCAGTAATAACCAGTTATTACTATTTACTGTTACAAACATGCCGGCGTTCTTAATAACAAGCAGCACCAATGATATACAGGGGCAAATGGCAAGCAAAAATCAGGAAGAGGAGAGGACACTTTTGACCATGACTAACATCAAGTACCTGGTGGAGGGTCTTGACGCGCTGCTGATGACCGACCTTGACGGGGAGAAGCGCAGGAAAGTGATCCAGCTGCGCAACGATCTGTTGGCCAACATCAACAGCATATTCAGCGACTATTCGTGACCGCGCGGACCTTGCCGATGACTTCGTTTATCGACAACGGCTCCTTTTTTATCACGTCGCCCCTGTCAAGCGACCCCATCAGCCTGAGCGCTTCTGCCGAGACGGAGAGCATGAACATGAACCTGACCTCGCCGTCGTAGGACCTTATTTCCCTATATAGGTCGAGCCCTGTGATGCCGCGCATCACGAGGTCCGTGATAACTACCTGATATTTCGTCTGGCTGGCGAACTTGAGCGCCTCGGAAGGGTCGGGCGTGTGGTCTACTGCAAAGCCGTCCGCGCGGAGATAGGCCGTCATAAGGGTTGCCGTGTTCGGCTTTTGGTCAACAAGAAGAATTGTCTGGCTCAACTCTCCCCTGCTGTTCTTTACATATTTTTGATATTAAGGCTGCTGGTCAATTGTTATAGAGTTGATGATTCCTGCCGCTTCTTGGCCGGCCTGTAGGAGGTCAGGAACGTCAAGAGCGTCATGGCAAAGAGCAGGATGCTAGTGGACAGGTGGGTCGCCACGAGCAGGGGCTCTAGGTGGGTGTTGACCACGAGCATGCCGAGTGTTATCTGCACGGACACGATTACCGCGGCCAAAACGGCAGTCTTGCGCGCCGGCGTCGCGTTCCTGACCGCGTAGGCAGCTGTGGCATAGACGAGCCCGGCGGCAATAACCACCATTACGCGGTGGTAGTGCTCGAAAAAGTATTTCTCCGGAGGCATGTCAAAGCCGTTTGGGCAAAGCGGCCAGTCCGGGCAGGATAGCCCCTGGTGCGATGAAGTGATGTAGACCCCCACCAGCATGACGGAATATAGCATGGCTAGTGCCGAGAACGAGAGGCCGACTGCCACCTTTGATCTGGTCTGCACCTCCATCGAGCAGAAAATCGTGGCTACGCCAATTATAATCTTAGCCTCTAATAGTGCAGGCGAGAGTTTTCGTAAAATTCCCGGTCCTCCTCGGTCATGACCACCCTCTTGTGGCACTCCTCGCAGAGCAGGTATTTCGAGTTGGCCGGCAGCTCTTTCTTGCACCTGCCGCAGAATTTCTTCAACGCCGGTGTTGGCGCATCCTAAGATAAAACTGTGCCGCGTACAGAAATCTACTTAAGGATCAAGCCCGACAACAAAGCGAACGGGGGCTCGCGTTTGCAGAATGAAGTTTCTAGTGCACTATCGTATGCAATCAGCAAGGGCTTCCAGATCCACCCCGACGCGTTTGCGATGCTCAAGGGGCTCGACGCCAACGTGCTCCAGACGGTCAAGGAGATAATCAAGTCGAAAAAGCCGTCAAAGAACACAGTCATTCTTGTGGACGACATCAGGGGGCTGCTGAGCCCCAAGAAAGAGGAGGGGCCGATAGAGCAGCGGTGCGCGATATTGATGGATCCGACGTCCAAGGTTACCACCGCAGAGGGCGCGGAAGGCTATGCCTCCCTTTTCAGGAGCAGGTTTGAAAAGTCGATGCGCATTCTGGCACAGAGGCCGGACAGCAGGCGCATATCCAAGATTGCCTCGGTGAAGCAGGGATTCCGCAACGCCAAGCTCGTTCAGAGAGGCGAGAAAAGCCTCCACGGGGGCGCCGACTCGACCATGGTGGCGGGCCTGCTGATGTCAAGGCGCACCAAGAAGAACGGAATTGAAATTGCAGTCGACGACTATACCGGCATTTTGACGGTGACCGCAGTGTCCGAGGACTCCAGAAAGCAGGCGGGCGCGCTTGCGATGGATCAGATGGTCATGCTCGAGCTTGAAAATGGGAAGGGGATGCCGGGGCTGACTGTCAAGAGCGTCATGTCGCCGGACATACCCGACCACCTGCCCAACAGGAGCAAGTCGGAAGCTTATGCCGTCTTGATTTCAGATCTCCATGTAGGCAGCAAGTATTTCATGGAAAAAGAATTCCTGCGCTTTCTGGATTGGCTGTCTTCTGACGACGACGTTGTGCGCAAGATCAAGTTCCTCTGCGTCGGAGGCGACCTGATCGACGGAATTGGGATATTTCCAAACCAGGACAAAGAGCTTTTAGAAATGGACGCCGGCACGCAGATGAGCCACGCCGCGCGGCTGCTTGCAAACGTGCCCAAGCACATCAAGATGTTGGTGATACCGGGCAACCACGATCTCGGCAGGAGGGCACTTCCACAGCCTGCCATCCCCGGCAAGGATCCCGGCGATCATCTTTATGGTCTGGAAAACTGCACGATGATTGGCAACCCTGCCTTTGTGGGCCTGAACGGGGTTAAGGTGTTGATGTATCACGGTCAAGGTCTTGACGACGTCATTGCCACTACCCCGGGTTTGAGCTATTCGAGGCCAGCCGAGGCCATGAAGGTGCTTCTCAAAGCGCGCCACCTCGCCCCGACATATGGCGAACGCACGCCTGTGGCGCCCGAGCTGGAGGACACGCTGGTCATTACAGACGTGCCGGACGTCTTCCATTCGGGGCACGTGCACGTGACTGACGTTCAGAGCTACCGCGGGACCCTTGTCGTGAATTCGGGCGCGTGGCAGAGCCAGACAAAGTTCCAGCAGACGATGGGCATAACCCCGACGCCGGGCTTGGCGATACTTGTCAACCTTGCGACGCTCCAGCCGTCCGTCCAGGATTTCAATCAATGAGCGACGCGAAATCTTCCTTGAGCGCTTCGCTTACTGTTGTCTGCGGCACAGATATCTTGATCTTTTGCGACCTGCCGTAGCGGCCCTGGCTTATGACGTCTGTCGACACCAGGCCCAGGAGCTCGAGCTCGTTTATTATCTGGGTGACGCGCCGCTGCGTCAGTGGCTTTTGCTCCGATTGCTTGCAGAGCGCAAGATAGGTGTCGTAGACGTCGCCGGTGATCCCGCTCCTTGACTTTGTCACAGCGATCACCACCAGCTTGTGGTGGGCCGGCGCGTTTTTCAGCGCGATGAATGGCGCGTCCCTTTCTATCCTGTCCTGCCCAGCGCGAACGTGCTTTTCGTCGACTTTGCTTGCGCCCTCCCTTTCTGCAAGCTCTGCAGCGACCCTGAGCAGGTCTATCGCCTTCCTTGCGTCGCCGTGCTCCCTGCCGGCCACCGCCGCGCATAGGTTGATAGCCGCGTCGGTGACGGCTCCCTCGCTGAACGCCAGTTTGGAGCGCTCGTGCAGGATCTGGCGCAGCTGGTCCACCGTGTAGGGGTTGAAGACGGCCTCCTCCTCGCTGAGGCTGCTCCTCACGCGCGGGTCGAGCTTGTCCTTGAACGTCAAGCTGTTCGAGATGCCTATTAGGGTGACAAAGCCTCCCTTGCCCATCCGCTGGTTGGCCCTCGTGAAATTGTATAGTATGTCGTCGCCGCTCTTGTCGACAAGCGAGTCTATTTCGTCAACTATCAGGATAAAGTGTAGTTTTTTCTTCTGTATGTATTGCAGGATCCTGTCGGTCGCTTCGCCCATCGACAGGCCGGTAAAGTGGACCTGCTTGCCCTGCTCCCTGTTGATGCCGAGCTCCTCCGCGACTTCGAACAAAATCTTGTACGCGCTGCCGGCAGACTTGGCGTTGATGAAAATTACTGTTACGTCGATCTTCAGTTCGTTGGATTTTTTCTGGAGCCTTTCTACAACGTTTCTTGCTACCGCGGTCTTGCCCGTGCCTGGCTTGCCGAACAACAGCAGGTTTGACGGCCTTGCGCCCTTGAACACGGTCGACAGGACCTGTGCCAGAGTCTTTGCTTCTTCATCGCGGAATGGAAGTTTCTCCGGCACGTAGTCGATCGTCAGCGCTTGCCGGTTCTTGACAAGCGACTTGCCGCTTGCGGCTTTTTCGAAAATGTTGTCGATGTCGAAGCTCAATTGATGATCATCATCAAGGGCGCGCACATTTTAACCAGCCGCCACCCCTTCTTTTCCTTTGCAAAGGGAAACTTGTTAACTTTGCCTTAATGGTCAAGTTAACAAGTTGTTTTTAACCGGCCGAATCAACTATAGCTGATCTACATGATAGCTTGATGACATTGGTTGTTGGAAGAGTTGAGAAGGATCCTGCACAAGAAAGCAAGGGGCCGCCCCGTGCCAGCAATTGCCGGACGATCAGTTGTTATTAACAGGCCCCATGACCATACTGGAAAAAGAGCCAGAAAACGACCCCTTTGTTTCCACTGGAGCGTTAACGGCGGCCCGGCGCTGTTAACCAACCCAGACAGAACCCCTCCATTTCCACTGGAACTACAAAATGGGCACATTCTTACAAGAAAAATGGTTGGTCAGGCACATCTGTTAACCAGAATAGCTTATCTCTCAAGCGCGGTTAACAAGAGCTAAGCTGTTTGTTATCAACAGTGGGAGAGCTGGTGTTAAGTGTTAAGGCGTTAACAGGTCAAGCTACCTCTTTAATATGAGCTCGGGGAAGCGCAAGTTCAAGATAGAGTTGGAGGACGTGGAGGGGAGTAAGTACAACCTCTCACTAGAGGGCAACGTGTCCAAGGAGAAGATAATGAAGATAGTCGAGTTCATGGATCTTCTCAACATCGAGTCAAACGGTGAAGGCGAGACTTTTGCCAAGCCGGCCTCCGTGGGCGACAAGATCTGGGGCGTCGTTGAGAGCAAGTTCCCCTACAGCGGCTTTACCTCGACAGACATCCTGGAATTATACGAGGACCAGTACAACGAGCCGATCAAGCTTTCCATCATCTCGACCTACCTCTCGAGGTACTCAGACCGAGGCAAACTGGCGAGAACCCGCCAGGGCAAAGAGTGGATCTACAAGGTAACTAGACAGCAGGCGGCGCAACCTTCTCCTCCAACCTCTCTCGACCTGCGTCAGTGATATTATACCGGAAAGGCTTGGCGTTGATGTCCCTGCTTACGAGGCCAGAGTCGTGAAGTTTCTTCATGAGGCGGGCTGTGTGCTCGCGCGTCCGGCCGACTGCAAGCTGCACCTCTCTTGAGGTGCGCGGCTTTTCCACAAGCAACTTCAAAATATAATCAATTGTGCCGTTGCCTTCATTCTCAACCACCGCGTGCTGTGTGACTGCTAGGGGGTCACTCACCGGCGCTACGTGAGGTTGCGGCTGGTGTGACACATGTTGCGGTTGTGATGTCGTTGCCTGAGGCGGCTGCGATCTCACTTCCATGACGTCAACCCTTGACCGGAGCTCTGCAATCACCCTGTCGTAGTCGCGCAACCTGCGCGTGTACTCGAGAACGACTGCTTCGACAACTGCCTCGTCGGCCCTGTAGCGGCGATCAGCCAACGCGGTCCTTGCCCTATCGTAAACCATCA
>DASPGV010000066.1:0-15249 GCA_035620415.1 Nitrososphaera sp. | reverse complement strand
TACACCTTGCCGCAAGCGGCGCACTGGTAAAACTCGCTGTGCATTTCAGCGACCTTGTCCGGCACGCCGTCTTTCACCTGCTCCGGCCCCCATTCCTCACCGAGCCCGTTGCACACCGAGCACCGCGAGCCTATGCCGTCTAGGTCCACAGACGTGACGCCGTTCTTTGACAGGATGTGCACCAGATCATCCAGATCGCTTCCGCCGCTGACCAGCACGCCCCGGGCGCCGGCCTTGACCACTCGCTTGAAAAGCTCCTTGTCTGCAGTCAGGATCACCCTGCCCTGCTCGACGCCTGTTTTCAAGATCTCGTCGTCGCGTGCGTGCGCAATGTAGATGGTGTCAAATCCAAAAATTCGGAGCTTGCGCGCTACACTCCCGAGCATCGCGTCAGCGATAAAGCTAGGCTCCTTCGGCACCGGACGACTCGCCCCTGCACACTTCGCAGATGAACGTGCCCTCGTCGTACTGCAAGAGGTCGGACCACTCGCCGCACTCGTCGCAGTAGCCGGAAACGTTGCCGGCAGGCCGGGTGATGCCGAGCTCGCCCCTGATTATGTTGGCCTTCTCTGACACGACATCGACAAGATCGGGCGTGACTGCGATAACGTCTGACGAAGAAATTATGCCGACGAGCTTATTCTTGTAGACTACACCAAGCCGCTTGATGTTGTGTTTCCTGAGCTGGCGCGCCGCCTCGGTGATGCTCTCCTCGCCCTCTATCGTGTGGATCTCCTGCATCACATCCTTTGCCTTCAGCTGGCTCGGCTTGGCGTCCCTGACGACGCCGTTTGAAACAATGTCCCAGTCAGTAACGATGCCGACAGGCTTGTCCTTTTCCATGATGACGATGCTCCCGATCTTTTCTTCTTTCATCTTTTTCGCAATGTCCCGGACGTTGTCACCCGGAGAAGCGGAAACCACTGGGCTGTTCATGATGTCCCTAACAAGCACGCGTGTGGTCATGTTCGCGTCGGCATGTTCCCTGACTGGCTTTTTTACCACGAACAAGTAATCGGATCTATCGCTTTAATTACTTATCCCCTTGCGGTAAACGATATCCTTGACTGGCCCGTCGGAAGCGCCCTTACAAAGTCATCGAGGCTGATACGCTTGATCGTTTCAGCCGCCCCGGTGTCGCCGGCCAGCCTGACAAATTCCGACTTGACCTTTTTGGCGGCAGTCATCGGGTCCATCCCGCCCTGCTGCAACACGGCATAGAACGTCGCCCTGCCTTTTATCGCCTCTTCCGGCCCGCACACCAGCGTCTGCCTGCTGTCAAGCTGCACAACGCCTATCGCGAGCCTTATCTCCACACCCTTCAGGTAGCTGCGCTTGCCCTCTATCACGAACGAGCCCTTTGGCAGGAACTGGCCAGTCGGCGCGCCCTTTTTCACCTGCTCGGGAAGCACCCAGTACGCGTCGGCACTTGAGAGCCCGTCCTTCCACGCCCTGCTGAACGAAACGGTCGCCTGCGCAGCCTGCCGCAGCGACTGGTCGATCCTTCCCTCCTGCGCCGGAGATGCCGCGTTTTTCACGATGAAAAACGGCGAGCCGTGTACTTCGGCGTGGAACACGATGTCGTGCTCTGTCAGGTGCTTACGGATAAGGGCAGAGTTTGAGGACGCGTCGCGCCCCCCTATCGCAAGGAGCCCGTCCGTCGTGACGAACCACCTATAGCGCTCGTACCACTCTTTTGACGCCTGCTCCTTTACAATGACTTTTTTGTGTATTGCAGCAGTCTGGGTACGCAGCTTTTCGATCTGGGCAAGCAGCTTTGCGCGCGCCTCTTCTATCGACGCGTTACCACGCTCCATCTCCTTAGCCCTTGCAAAGAGCATCGAGCTGACCTTGGCCAGCTTCTCCTGCATCTCCACCCGCTCGCCGGCAACCTCTACGTACTTTATCCCCTTCTCCTTGATTATCGAAGCAGAGTTGGCAGCGAGCACGTCATGCACCTTGTCGTCGTCCGGGCTCTGGTAGGAAAGCGACATGAGATCATCGGCGAGCCTTCGTATGGCGGCCGACTTGTTCATCACCGCCTCTTTGGCCTTGTTCTGCTCTTCCAGGTCGTGCTCGAGCACCGCTATTTGTTTATCGAGCTCGACGGTCCTGCTGCTGCGCCCAATCTCCAAGATTTCATTGCTGAGCACTTCGTCCACGGCGTCCATGTAGGATGCGACTTTTTTGGTGCCCATCTTTGCAGCTTCCCCGGTCATTATGGGAAGCGCTTCGATCGGCTTTTCATTTGCCATGATAACGACCGGCTCGTGGTTGCTCCCTGTGCTGACGTCATTAACAAGATTCTTGACGGTGGAATAGATCTTTTCAACCTCGTCGTCGGTCAGGCGCGCGGCCTGCTTGTCGGCTTCGATGCCGGCTCGCCTTGCCACTTCTTCCACAAACTTCTTGGGCATCGAGACGCTGCGGCCGATCCAACGCAGCATGTCGAGCCCCTTCGCCTCGTTTCTCAGAGACAGCATCTGATCAAGCGTGACTTCGAAAACGTCGACCCCTCTTGCCGGCGGGTAGGCGTAGCGCAAGCCGACATTCAGGGTCCTGTGCCTCACCTCTATCGGGTTGAGGATCGCGACTATTTTCATGTTTTCGTCGCATATCGCGAGGTTGCCCTCACCAAAGAACTCGCAAACTAGCATTCTCGCCTTGCCGTCGGGGTGCCTGAACCTGAGCGAGACGATGCGCTCGCTCCCGGCCTGCTCTATTGACTCTAATTTTGCGCGCTCGATCTGTGCCTGAGCGGCTGCCTCGAGCCTGTTCTCCTCAACAGGCTTGAACTTTAATCTCGTTATCCACGCGCCCCTAGTCGAGAGGACGATCATGATGTCCTCCTGCGTCGGGTGGTGGAACTTGAGGAGGAGCGAGCCCTTTGTCACGGCGTTGACGCCGCTCACATAATACCCTGAGGTGACCCTGTCCCTGATCTCATTTACGAGGTACCGCAGCTCGATGCCGGAGAGCTCCATGTCTTACGAAAGTGGCAGATCGCAAATATTAAACAATTGGAAACAGCCGCAAGGCATTTTACTGGCTACAATTTAACCACAAAAGGCAAGCTTGGACACATTCGAAAGGGTATACTACATGCGTGCGCTGGCTGGTGTAGCCGCCGGCGTCATAACGGGCTTTTTGGTACCCTTTAACCCTTCAGGGCAGCTGGATCAGGGTACGTCCGTCGGCCTCGCAGTTGGAATGGCAGTCCTTTTCTACTTTATCTCCCTTGGAATAGGGAAGGGCATAGCCAAAAACGTGCCAAAGGAGAAGCGGCGCAAGATCGCGACGGAAGGAATAATGCCATTCATCTTCCTGTTGATGGTGTTCATGATCATAGTATATACAGCGCTCCACCAGTCCATTCTTTTAGGTTAAATATCGGCGCCTGCCCACATACAGCAAATTGTGGGACTATCGCACCCCCGGCATCCCTGACGAGCTCTTTGAGCGGACAGAGGAAGTGCCCATAACAAAGGAGGACATTCGCGCGATAGCGATAAGTAAGCTCCGGCTGAAGGAAGGCCACTCCGCGATTGACGTCGGTTGCGGCAGCGGGAGCATCACCGTGGAATTGTGTTTGCAGACAAGGGGAAAGGTGCACGCCATCGACTTCGACAAGAACGCGATCGAGCTGACAAAAAAGAATCTGGACAAGTTTGGGGTAAAGGCAGAAGTCATTCTGGGTAAGGCTCAGGATGTCCTGCCAGAGCTGCCGCAGGCAGACGCGGTGATAGTCGGGGGCACCTGGGGCGACACTAGGCAGGTGATCGAGCTTGCTGTCGGCAGGCTAAAGCCGGGCGGCAGGATAGTGATCGACACAATACTCATTGAGACGTTGTACCAGGCGCTTGCAACGGTCAACGAGTTACAGCTGGCCGAAGTTGACGTCACGCAGGTGACGATTTCAAAGGCGCGCAAGGTCACCACCGGCACTATGATGCTTGCAAGGAACCCCGTGATGATAATATCAGCGACTAAAGCCTAGCAATCGCTGCGTCAAGGTATTCCCTGTCGATTTCAAACCCTACGAAGGAGACTCCAAGACGCATGGCTGCGACTGCTGTAGAGCCGATGCCGGTGAACGGATCGACAACCAGTTTTGCGCCGCCGTGCACCTTGATGCACATCTCTGGCAGCTTTGCCGGAAACGTGGCAGGATGCGGCCGCTCGCTCTTGCTCTGTATCGTTTCGTAGGGGATGAACCAGGTGTTGCCCCTGTCGCGCCTGTCTACTTTCGCTGCCTTCCACCGACCGATGTTTGTCTTGTCCTGGTACGGTATTCCAACCGCGAGCTTGTCAAGGCGCACGTCGCCGACCTTTGTAAAGTGGAAGATGTATTCGTGGCAGTCGTTCAGGAACCTGTCGCTCACTATCGGCTTGAAGTGGCCGACCGCAATGTCGCCTGCGATGTTTGGATAGTTGCCGACATCGGTCTTGCTTATCGCTATGGACTTGGCCCAGTGGATGACATTCTGTAGCACGAAATGCTTCCTCAAGACAGACGCTACGTCCCATGCTATCCACTGGTCCTTCGGCTTGTTGCCAATGTTGAGAAAGAACGAGCCGTCATCCGCAAGCGCCTGCCTGACAGCTACGCCAACCTCCTCCATCCACGAGAGGTATTTTTCGCGCGGCAGCGCGTCGTTGTAAGAGCTGTAGCCTATGCCGATGTTGTATGGAGGCGACGTGACAATGACATCGACGGACTTTTCCCTGACGTTTTCCTTTAAGCCCGTTATGCAGTCCTTAAGGTAAAAGGTGGCAGAGCAGCCGCCTTTTTGCACGACCCTGTAAGGCGTGTCCTGATTCTGCAACGGATCAAAACATGCAGCCCAGCATTTATCCTTTGCATTTTTCGGTTTCTTGCTACGCGAAGAATCTCATATTCTCGTTAAATGCAACGCTGCCTAGTAGCTTGCATACAATTGTCGAACATGGAGTGCCTGCACCAGTGCAGAAGGTGCGGCATCGTCTACGACTGCAGCAGCGAAAGGTGCAGCCAGCTGTTTAGCTCTGGATACTGCCAGGTGTGTTCGTCGCCGGCGGCAATGGATTTCATGGCAATGCCCAACTAGCGGGCTGCTGCAAAGTCAAGCTCTACTCCGCGCCTCTTGTCGTAGCTGAAGGTAAAGCTCTCCTTTTCTGTCAGCGGTATCCTAGAAACCTCTGCGCTGCACTTGGGGCACGTTACGACGTCACTCCGCCTCGTGCTTATCGCAGAGGCGGCCCAGAAACAAAAGTCGCATATAAGAAACTCGCGCGGGAGTTTTAACAAAGAATCAGCATTGCGAATCTCCAGTAGCGACGACATTGTGTAGCAAAATAGGGATTTTGATATTAAAATAGTCTGGAGGGTTTTACTATTTGTATTCTAGCGCATAATATTATAGAGCTTTATTCCTGGCGATTAGTCCGCCGCTCGCCGCGGCTCCGGCTATTCCCATAGCGGCCGCCGGCGCAGCTACTAGCGGAAACACAGTGGACAGCATTTCAAAATATGTTAGCGGAATAAGGCTAGGCCAGAAGAAGGGAAATTCTAGTTTCAGAACTTCATTGTATGTGTATGCTATCAGCGGATAGTACAGGGTAAAGAAGGCGATGCCGACTATGGCGCCGGCGGCGTACAGCGACACTTTCGCTCTGGAAAACGACAGCAGCGCGTCGGCCGCCACAAACGGTATGATGTTGGCCGCGTAAAACGGGATTGTAAACAAGAGCGCGTCGTTGGGCAGTATCGACGTCAGCATGCTCGTCGCGATGAACGCCGCGCCGACCGCGGTCACCACTCCAAAGCGCCTGCCGACAAGCGCCGATGAGCTGCAGGCCAGCACAGACATCAGCAGCGGAAAGCCAAGCGTCGCGACGGTTACTCCAGCGAGAGGATGTGGATCAAAGTCAAAGTATTCAGTCTCTGAGAACGGGAGCGAGAACATGTCTATCATGCCGGAAATTCCAAGCCACACAGGCAGCACGCCAATTATGATGAGGAGTGGCTGCAGCCTGGGCTCCCGGAAAACCACGCTGCCGTGATGCACCATGCCTGCGAGGGCGCCCACGCTGCTTGCCACCATGCCGCTCACAAGCACAAAGTGGGGCGGGCTGAGCAGGCCGTCGAGACCGAAAGCAGAGTGCCATGCAAAGTCGACAGGCCCGGCGACAACGAGCATCACGACGCCGGCGACCACCAGCTTGACCGGCCGTATGATCTCGCCTGCGCGCCTGGAGGTCAGGAACAGAATCGCCGCGCCGGCCACAGTAGCGCCGGCCCCGGCGTAGAGAACCGCGTGCGGAGGCGCAAAGAAGGTTTCAGGCTTGTTCAGAAGGTGGTTGTTAATGTCCCAGCTGCCGCCGCCGGCCGCCAGCAGCACCCCGAGGCTCACAAGCACATAGCCTGCCAGAAACCTCGAGCCGGAGTCAATGATCTTCTGGGCAGGGTTCTGCCTGAAATAGTTCAACACCTTTTTTTCGTGCGTTCGATAATTAAGGCTTTGTCACAGTCACGTAATGCACCTGCACAAACTCTTTCTGGTAATCGACTGTCCCTTCCTGCGGCCAGTGCGCCCCGTCCCAGCTGTGCGGGAACGCGACCGACTTGACAAATATTGCAAATCTTCCTTCTTCCTCTGGCCTGACCTGAACGTCGATGCTGTAGGCGTCGCCGCTCTCCCACGGCCTACTGAAAGCCTCTACCGACGGGTATTGCGCGACCGCCAAGCTTTCGCCGGTGTACTCTGTGCCCACTTCATCTTCTCCGGGAATTATGAATTGGGGCGATTGCAGGAAATCGTGCCGGATCACCTCTATGTACCTTGTGGCAGTCAGGTTTGGAAATCCAATAGAAACGATCTGCGCGTCGGCGTCCTCTCCCATGTTTACGCCATTTGCAGAGACGACAAACGCCTGCCCAAGCTCGATCTCGGACGCTGAAATATTGACTGCAGTCACGACTGCTTCCGGCCTCCTCGGCCCGATCGACTGGTATGACTGGGGAAAGACATAGAGCGTAAGGGAGAGATACAGGGCGAGCGCGGCTGCGACTCCGGCTCCAAGGATCATCGCCCTCTTCAATGCATCGTAAGTCGCATCCCTGACTTTTATTCCTTGGCACAATGCGAAAATACTACCTCCTCCAAATTTTACGGGTGTTAAAGGCGCCGTACGTCCTTGGACTTGCCGTCGCGGTGGCGACGATCGGCCCGGTTTCGATCTGGCTTGCCGGTTTGGGACCGGAGATCGAGATAGGACGGGAGCCGTCAACCGGGTTTTACGACAACACTGAGAGCAGGATAGAGGACGCAAGAGGCGACGCACAAGCCGTCTACCAGCAGTCCGGGGCAGGCGAAGCTCCTCCTGTCAGAGACTACCACGACATTGTTGGTGCGAGCGTGAAGAAGCAGGGCGAAGCATTCCTCTTTACCGTCGAGCTTGCAGGCAATCCAAACGAGAATGAAAACCCTGAAACCTTGTATGTTTGGGACATAGTTACCGACAAGGAGTACCATTACAGGATCTTGCTTCCGCATTTTTCGACAGGCAATAACTCCACGGAAAGAGGATGGCATTTTGCTCTCTTTAACGTGACTGCCGACGCTTATGTGGTGCAGATGACAAAAATCTCTGACATGCCACAAGATAGGGTAGAATTCTCTGTTGCAGACTTTTTCATTGGAACCCCGTCGTCGTTCAACTACTGGGTAGACGTTCATGTGCGCTCCAACAACACACTTGTCGGACCGCCTGACTATTTGATGGACTATGCGCCGTAGAAGTTTCTGCGGAAAAATTTTCATAAAGAGGGTAGAAGGCGCTTGGCGATCCTGCACCAACGACCTGTTACAGCCTATGCCGTTAAAGTCGCGTTTTTTGTCAGATGCAGTTTTGTCCGCCAAGCGCCAAGGTCAAGCCATCGCTTTCGGCACTATCATCACCTTATAATGACATTAATTACATAAAAATATTCTTATTTATTAATATCTCTAATATTCGATGCAAGAAACACTATTTTAGTTACTATAAAATCTATATTCATATAATTGTTATAATCAACATGATCGTTTTTTGCTCGGCATCTGACGCGCCAATTATGGACCTGTCCATGCCACTTTCTGGAAGCTGCCATATGTGCCAGAATACTTGAATTCAAGGAAACCATCGTTTGCTACAATGGTCTTAGTGGATGACATGTCCATCCTGGCAGCTTCAAAGCCTCCAGGCAACTCGATAATCGCGCGGTGGATTTCGCCCGTGACAGGGTTCCTGATTGGCTCGAGCCATGCTTCCGCAACATTGTCAACCTTCACGCGGCTATCGAGGCCTTTTGAGTGAAAAGTTATTTTTGCTCGGCGTGGTTCTTGAATCTTGTCTAATGTGCTACGGTAGACTTCAAACGGTCCGCCGCCGGCCTCTCCCGTGATTATTTTTGCCAGCGCGTCAAACTGCTCATCACTTGTGCGGTCGTCAATGTAGAATGAAGCCTTACCATGATCCTCGTGTATCGCGCCCGGCCAAGACCCGATATATGTCATGTTGAGATTTGCAAACTTGACGCTCCCGTAATTCCCTTTTATGATGTGAATCCCACTGACGCCTTCGCAGTTGCCGTGGGTGGGTCTGGCGTTGAACTGGCATGGACAGCCCCAGTCACAGTTACATGCGTCAAGGTAATAGGCCCCCATCTGCCATTTTGTCCTTGGCTTCACGGCACTTTAGCAGGCACTGAACTATTTCTGCTTTTTTATAACTCGAATATTTTTAATGTGGTGATGCTTCTTTATAGAAGAGATGATTCCACTGAACAAGATAGTTTCTAGTGTGCTTGCTGATCCTAGTTGTCGAAAACTCTTGACCGATGACGGGATAACAACTTCTAATCTAAGCATACAGAGTATGCAAGGCGTCATCAAGGCCATATCAATAGATGCAAGGTCTACCAGAAAGAATACACCTGCACTAGGAGAAACCGCAAGCATAGCAAAGAACCTAGACGAGTATCAGTATCTCATTTGCTCGCTCATTCCCTCGCTTCCAGACTATAATCCATCAAAGCTTCTACTGCAAAAATATCGTGTTGCAACCGTCGCAGCTTTTGCGATGCTGACAGCTTTACTGAAAGAGATCCGCTCAGAAGACCTCGCAAAGTGGAACACACACGCCAGATCGCTTCTGGAAGAGACGTCTGAGGCATACGTGAAGGCGAAAACAAATGTCAAACTGCAGGTGACGAGCCACAAGGAAGCATTCGAGTTTTTTGGCGTCCCAGAGGACGGGATAGATGAAGCGCTCAAAACTTCTTACGACCCATAGTCAAAAGCATAAATGAGCAAGTTTTTGCGTAATAGCTGTGGTCATTGCAGTCACACTGATAGAGCCACAGGGGTACGTCAACGTGGGCCACGTCGCAAGGCTGATGAAGAACTTTGGCCTGAAAAAGCTATACTTTGTCAGACCCGCATTTGACCGGACGGAAGCCGTGAGGTATTCCACCCACGGCAAAAAAGTGCTTTCCGCTGCAAAAACCATAACTTTGAAACAGCTGAGGAAAGAATTCGACCTCCTTATCGGCACGACGGCGATTCCGGCAACAAGCAGGCTGAACGTCTTGCGCGAATCAGTCAGCGCAGAGCAGTTGGCTAGAATAATTCACGACGGTAGCAGCAAGGACTTTTGCATCATGCTTGGAAGGGAGGCGTCAGGATTGAACAACATGGAGCTTGCGCTGTGCGACCTTGTGGTCAACATCGACACAAAGACGAACTACCTGACATTGAACGTAGCCCATGCGCTTGCAATAATCTTGTATGAAATTTCAAAAGCAAAACGAGGTCCATCAGCTAAGAGGAGCAAGAAAAACGTCAACCTTGCGTCGCAGCAGGACATTGAACTTCTATTTCAGTATGTAAGTAGAGTGGCAGATGCAGGCAACTATGACATGCACAAGAAGCCACTGCTCGAGGCAGCAGTCAAAAAGCTGATTGCTAAAACCGTTCCAACAGAAAAAGACGTAATGCTGCTGGTCTCACTTTTGAGGAGGAGCTTGCTTGCGATAGAGAGAAAAAATCGGTAATGACCTTTCTGAATCATAATTCCAAATCCAAATAAGGTCAACTGGACCGATTTCGTCATGAAAGGCAGTAAGACCGGTTATCTGGTGATCTTGTTAACTACTCTTGCAGGAGTGGATGTGATCCCGGGCGCTCTTGGTAACGAGGAAACGCTAGATCGTTTCCTGGATTAGAACAATAAGCGGCGTATTTATGGTGGGAGTACGCCTGCTAGGTTGAAATGGAGCATTATGAGCTGGCGAATGACCTGAAGATATGCCGGGTCCTTAATGGAATGTGGCAGGTAGCAGGCGGCCATGGCCGGATAAGCCCGCAGACTGCAGCAGAGGAAATGATCAAGTACCACAGCGCCGGCTTTACGACGTGGGACCTTGCAGACATTTACGGGCCGGCAGAAGACTTCATCGGGGATTTCAGGCGCAGGCTGCCGGAGCAGGAGCGGCAAAACGTGCAGGCCCTCACAAAGTGGGTGCCGGAGCCCCAAAAGATCACAAGGCAGATCGCGCAGGCCAGCATAGACAGGTCACTCCGGCGTATGGGAGTCAGCTCGCTAGACCTTGTGCAGTTCCACTGGTGGGACTATAACAACCCCTACTACATGGACGCTCTCAAGTACCTGTATGCTATGCATGATGAGGGCAGGATCAAACAAGTCGGCCTTACCAATTTTGACACGGAGCGTATGCAAGTGATGAAGGACGCCAACATCCACCCGGTGTCAAACCAGGTGCAGTACTCAATAGTCGACAGGAGGCCCGAGGTAAAGATGGTGCGATTTTGCGCTGACAACAAAACCAGCCTTCTTGCATACGGCACGATATGCGGCGGCCTGATGTCAGAACGCTATCTGGGCAAGCCTGAGCCGAATGATCTAGACAGTGCTAGCCTGAAAAAGTACAAACGCATGATAGACGCGTGGGGAGGCTGGAAGCTGTTCCAGGAATTGCTTTCAACCCTGAAAGTGATAGCGGACAAGCACGGCGTGGGTATAGCAAACATCGCGACGCGCTACGTCCTTGACAGGCCGGCGGTGGCAGGCGTCATAATCGGCGCGCGGCTGGGAATAGCTGAGCACAGGGATGACAATGCGCGCGTGTTTGGGCTTAGGCTGGATCAGGACGACAACGGCAGCATTGAAGACGTATGCAAAAAGTCAAACGACCTGTTTGGGATGATAGGCGACTGCGGCGACGAATATAGATAAAAAAGACTGCCGGCCCTTCACTGGGTGAGAGGCCTTGCTGCCGCATCAATGGAGTACGTGACTGTGAATGGCTCCGAGCTCCTCTTGTGGAACACGAGCCCGCTTCCGGCGAATTCAAAACTGCCGGAAGCAGTCGGAACATCTCCAAGGACGTAATTGTTGTCGACAATTCCAGTCAAGTGCGAGTAGGTTATCGTCGTGCCGTTAAGGACTGCGGTGGGCGGCGCTCCATGCTCTGCGTCAGGGGTCTGATCAGGGCTGTAAACGTGCAGCACCTCAACTTCGATGGGCTTGCTAGCTGTAAACGTGACTCTGCCCGTGTAGATCTTGCCGTCGTCTCTTAGCGGGAGCGCAAATACCACAGCGTGTGGCAGGTTGCCGGTGTGCGCCACAGGAGCAGCGCTTGACATCTTCGTCTCTTGGATCCTGTAGATCAGTTGGTTTTGCTGAGCAGTCGCGCTGTTGCTTATAGAGGCTGCGATTACGGTGGCTGCGAGAACCGCCACTAAAAGGGCTATGACCATTGTCGGTCGTCTGGATGATTTCATGCAAACACTGCAATCAAGGGCAGTGATATAGGTTACTCGAGTGACCAGACTGTTTCGCGCCGGCCACCGCTGCCACCGCATTCAGTGCACATGACGGTTCCAAAACCCTTACAGCAATAGCACGTCTGCCAGCCCGGCGAGACCTTACCGGAGCCCCCACAGTTAAAACACGTCTTCCTTCCGTTGTTGCAGAAGGCACATTTTTTCCACACTTGTCTGCTCGACATGTTGCAATTTTCATTGTAAATTGAGATCTACTTCAAAGTATCGTTACAAACACCAATAGTTCTAATCATCGGCAACTCTATGCGAACGGTCCTGGGGCCACTATGAATTCGAGAAAAAATTAGGAGAGATCGCCCCGCCTTACGCCTAAGAAGAAATAGCAGGCCTGTTCTCCTAGTTCATTATTTGTGTGCTTGGTGATTTCCTGACTGTAGGTGTCCGGTCACATCAAGAATCAGGTTGCCTTCTCCGTCATATACAACGACGGTGGCCCAGTCATTCTTGCCAGGCTCTCCAAAGTCGGTGAGTTGGACCCAGACAAACGCTCCTGACTCTCCATTGTAACGCCCGAACCCAGACAATTCAAGTGTGTCAAATGCTGCTGCGGGTCGCCCTGGATTGTATGCAGGGTCATCAAAGCAGTTGATATCTGTGACAGACTCCAGATGGAACCGGTTTCCTTTGTCCCAGTTTATTTCAAGCCTGTTAGGACCGTCAGAGGGGTCACAATTCAATCTGAACCCATGTGTCAAGATAATGTCTGTATTGATCCTGCCTCCGCCTGTCATTTTTCCTTGCTCGATGCACCCATTTTCTTCGCAGCTGTGTGCGTATGCAGTCTCTAGTACAGGCGTTAGCGAGAGTGATGTTATGATTGCGCCCAATATACCTAATGTCGCTATTGCTGTATTCTGTCGGCCATGGTTGTATGTGATTTTCATGCTTTGGTCATGTATGGGTTAGTTTTGACCTTCAAATAGCAGTGTGATGATGCTTCTATTGCAGTTCTTTAGGCTCTGATCCTAGAGGCGCTCCATAGAACGACATTACTAGCTAAGAACGAAAGTTGCGAGAACAAAGGCTAGCCTTGCAAGAGTAATTCTAAATGCTATCTACGACAAGACATGCCAGAAAATTAACAGGGTTTTAGGCAATATTTAAGCCAGTAATCCGCTAGCGAGCCCTATAACGAAGAGCAAGTGCAGAGACAGGAAGGTTGGACAACTGGACAAGTTTGGCATAAAGCGTCATCAGATACACTGCTCTGTGCAATGCTAAAGGAAAAGATTTGTTTGAAATTATCAAGACAATTGATGCAAGATGCCATTTCCAATCCATACAGAGAATCTAGAGATCTACCTGAAAGTCACTAGAATCATGGCTGTGGTAGACGAAGGCAAGACCCACGTTGTCCAACAGCTATGCTTTCAAGAACCAAGGTATTTGGTCTCTAGGTGGGTGACGAAATAATCTGGATTATATCCTTCATTGAAGGCATCCTTAAGAAGCACTTTTGGTGCATAAACAGATCCGTGTTGGTGTATTTTTAGTCTTAACCATTCCCTGATAGGCTTGAAATCGCCTTTTCTGATGTTTTCCTCGTGATCCTTCAGGTCATTGCGCATCTTTGCAGCAATGATCGCAGAGACCAAGTTTCCTAAAGTGTAAGTAGGGAAATAGCCAAGGAGGCCACTGCTCCAATGAGTATCTTGAAGGGAGCCTTGGGAATCCTCGGTTGGCCTCACTCCAAGTAACTGTTCCATCCTATCGTTCCAGAATTGTGGAATCTCCGAAACCGTCAGCTCATTTCCAAAAATCTTCTTTTCTATCTCGTATCTTATTGCTATATGCAGATTGTAGGTAACTTCATCGGCATCAACTCGTATGTAATCAGGCTTGACATTATTGAAATACAGGTATAACTCTTCATCTGTGGCTTGGCTTGCGAAGTTTACTTGCTTTCTAATCAAAGGAGCAATTAATTGCACAAAAGGCCGGCTTCTGCCTACAATGTTCTCCCAAAACCTTGACTGGGATTCATGGAGCCCAAGGGAAGATCCGCCTTCCACAGGGCTGACAGACAACGACTGATCACATTGCAGGTGATACAAGGCGTGTCCGGCTTCGTGGATAGTGCTGGATATCGACCTCTTGAAATCGGTTCCCTCAAACCGAGTAGTTATCCTGACATCATTGAGACCAATAGCCTCAGTAAAGGGGTGGGTGGACAGATCCATTCTGAAACGCTCCATATCGTATTGCATGAGGTTCAAAATTTCGCGATTGAGCACATCAACCTTTTCAACATCATATTTTGATTTTGCAAGGTTACTCGCCTTAGAAAACGGACTGCCTGAATCTATGAGCTTTTTTAATATTTTTTGAATATGCGGAGTCAGCGCTCCGAATACCTTATCCAGATCATCTACTATAAGCTCTTCTTCGAATTCATCCAAAAGCGCGTCGTATGGGTGCTTTTCATAGCCTATCTTATCAGCGATCTGCTTCTTTATTTCTATCATGTTTTTGAGGTGGGGCTCGTACATCTTGAAATCTGATTTTTCTCTGGCCTGTCTCCAGACCATGTTGCCCCTTATTCTTGCCAGAGACTCTGCTTCAATCAGCTCTCTTGGTATCTTTAGCTGCCTGGTTATGTCTCGCCCAAGCACTCGTATAATGCCCTTCTCTACATCGTTAAGGCCATCCTGCTTCTTGGCTGACTCGACAAGATCGACAAAATCTTCGTTTAGCATAAGCTGTTTGCGCAGGAGGCGAAGCTGAGAATCGGCCACCCCTCTTTCTTCAGTGCCTTTCCTGGGCATGTATGTCTCGAAATCCCAGCCCAATAGAGAAGTCGCGTGATTTATCGACCATATTGGTTTGTAAGCGGCAAGAATCTGGTTTATTATTGGGTTCTCGGACTTCATATCGCGCTTTTCAGAGGTTCAAGCATATCGGTCTATTAATTATTACTGGGCATACCAGAAGCAATGGTTATTTCTCCAAGTTTCACAACCTACGCCGTCCTTGTTTATAAGGGAATTAACTTCTATCAGAACATAGAAGAGAGACAGTATGGCATAATCACCAAACACGATCTCGGCCGCACAAAAGATCTGATTTCGATTAATTCTTTTAAGTAATACTAGTATCGCTCTCCATGCCACTACGCCCCCCTTGTTTTCACAAAAAGTGCCTATTCTGTGCTGAAGAATATTGGAACCTGACTCCCAATGCCTGTCTATCAATTTCTATTTTTTACTGTGGCTCTATTGTCGCCGGCGGCTTACTTGAAACTGCATACGTAACCCATGTTGCGCCTTCCACTTCATTTGTTATCCTGTTGCTTATGCGCTCAATCAGCTCATATGGCAAGCGCGACCAGTCAGCTGTCATTGCATCTATCGATTCCACAACG
>DASPGV010000065.1:0-10176 GCA_035620415.1 Nitrososphaera sp. | reverse complement strand
TTGCTCATGTTCTCCTAGCCTGTCGGGCTATGTGCGCTGCAGATATCATTTAAACCTTTACCGGCAGCGTGACCGCGCCCTCGGATGCCGACTGGACCAGCGACGCGTACTTGGCAAGAGCGCCGGCCTTGTAGTGCGGCTTGATTGGCTTCCACTTTCTGACCCTCTTTTTCAGTTCTGCCTTTGAAATCATCAGGTCTATGCTGCTCCTGCCCGTGTCTATCGCTATCGTGTCGCCCTCCTTTACAAGCGCTATCGGGCCGCCCACCATTGCTTCAGGAGCCACGTGCCCTATCATAAAGCCCCTCGTGGCGCCGGAGAACCTACCGTCGGTGACCATGGCCACCTTTTCTCCAAGCCCCTGTCCTACCAGGGCTGCGGTGACTGCCAGCATTTCGCGCATCCCCGGCCCGCCCTTTGGCCCTTCGTAGCGGATGACCACCACGTCGCCTTCTACTATCTTGCGCCTTGATATCGCATCAAAAGCCTTTTCTTCCGCGTCAAAGACGCGGGCCCTGCCGACAAATTTCTTGCTCTGCACGCCGGCAAGCTTTACCACCGCGCCGTCCGGCGCAAGCGTGCCTTTCAATATCTTGAGCGTGCCTTCGCTCTTTATCGGGTTGTCAAGGTGCTTTACCACCTTGGCGTCCGGGCTGTAGTTGAACGGCAACGATCCAAGGTTCTGCTCCATCGTCCTGCCTGTAACCGTCATGACGTCGCCGTGCAACAGCCCCTTCTTGAGCAGGCTGTTGAGTATGACGGGCACTCCACCGACCTTGTCGAGGTCCAGCATCACGTACATGCCGCCCGGCCTCATGTTCGCGATGTGGGGCGTGCGCTTGCGGATCCTTTCAAAGTCCGGCAGCGTCAGCTTGACGCCAACTTCCCTTGCCATTGCAAGGAGGTGGAGCACCGCGTTTGTCGACCCTCCAATGGCGTTTGCCATCATTATCGCGTTTTCAAACGCTTCAAAGGTCATGATGTCGCGGGGGCGAATGTTGTTTTCAAGCAGGTTCATTATCGCCTTGCCGGTGTTGTAGCAGATCTCGTGCCTCTTTTCGCTTTCTGCGGGAGGCGAAGCGCTTCCCGGGAGCGCCATCCCTATTGCTTCGCTGATGGATGCCATCGTGTTTGCAGTGTACATGCCCGCACATGAGCCGGCGGCGGGGCAGGCCACGTCTTCAAGGCTCAGCAGCTCTTGTAGCGTCATCTTGCCGGCGTCGTACGCACCCACGGCTTCATAGACGTCTTGCACCGTCACCTGCTTGCCGTTCCACACCCCCGGCATGATGGTTCCGCCGTAAACGAATATCGATGGAAGGTTGAGCCGGCCCATCCCCATCAGCGTGCCCGGCAGGCTCTTGTCGCAGCCCGATATCCCCACCACGCCGTCGTACTGGTGCGCCCTGACCATTATCTCGATAGAGTCGGCGATCACTTCCCTGCTTACAAGGGAAGCCTTCATCCCTTCGTGACCCATGGCGATGCCGTCAGAAACTGCGATGGCAGTGAACTCCCTTGGGGTGCAGCCCGCGTCCTTTACCCCGCGCTTTGCGCTCTGCGCAAGCTGGCCTAGGTGAATGTTGCAGGGCGTGGCCTCGTTGCATGTGGAAGACACGCCTACAAGCGGCCTGTCAAGATCATCGTTTGTCAGGCCCATTGCCTTGTACATTGCCCTGTGCGGGGCCCTCGACGGCCCTTCGATCGCCTTTCTGCTCTGAAGCTCCATTCTGATTACCGAGGATCATAATGCATATTTTAAGATATTCGGGATTGTCAGTCAATCGTGGCAGTTATCTTGACCGCGTCCAGGCCTTCCACCTTGAAAATGGTTTCGCACATGCCGCATTCCGCGTTTCCGCTTGAAAGGTCCTTGGCAGGGACTTCCTCGTTAAGGTAGTCGCACTTGGGGCAGCGGAAAGAGAAACTGATGTCAAAACTGTCCAGCTCCATTGTTTCGGCCATGTACATGTTAAAGTCGGAACTCTGGTGTATTTAAAAGTAAAGGTGTATTATTGAACCCGTATTACCAGAAAAGTTATTACTTTTGCAACAAAGGTGTATTACTCAATTCGTATATGGACAATAGCAAAAAATAAACATGCATTATATGCAAGCAGGCACATCCAATGTCAAAATCCTGCATATTCTGCTCCATTATAGCCGGCCAGGAGCCGGGGACGCAGGTTTACCGCGACCCCAACTTTCTCGTCATAATGGACAAGTACCCGATAAACCCGGGGCACACCCTCGTGATACCCGTGAAGCATTACAATGACCTGTTCCACATGCCTCCTGCAGAAGTGGGCAAACTTCATTCATTGGTGCCCGCGATTGCCAAAGCGGTAGTTTCGGCAGTCAAGGCTGACGGCTTTAACGTGGGGCAGAACAACGGGATAGCTGCAAACCAAATAGTCCCCCATGTCCACGTCCACATTGTACCCCGCTTTATTGACGACAGCCCGGACGGCAAGTGGCCGGCGCGCAGGGTCGCGTCAAACGAAGAGCTGACCAAGATAGCTCACAAGATCCGGCAGGAAATAACCCCGGTTTCTTCAAAATAAGGGAGTCGCACATGACGGGTTCAGAAATAGAACCAGAACTGCACAGGACCGCAGTACCAAAAGATCTGGTGATCGGGCTTGAGCGCACGATGTGTCCCGGCGCATGCCCGGACTATTCACTTTTTGTCCACGGCGACGGCAGAGTCGTATACGAAGGTCGCCATTATGTAGCTGTTAAAGGCAGGCGCAAAACCAGCGTCTCAAAAGCCTCGGTAAAACGGCTCTTCGATGAATTTTACAGGACAGACTTTTTCTTGCTCAAAGACAGGTACGATCCAGTCGCCAGCGACGGCGTGATTACAAAAACATCAATTGGTGCAGACGGCAGGAAAAAGGAGGTTGTAAACTGCCACCCGTCGCAGGCGCCAGAAGAACTCTATCAACTAGAAAAAATGATAGACCAAGTCGCGCGGTCAGAGCGCTGGATCAAGGACAAATCCGGCAAGCCTGCGCTGAAGCCGTGAGGGGTCATCTATTTTTAAAAACTGACAAGCATGACTCGGGATGCGCGTTACAGTCGGGACACTTCGAAGCAGAGCCTGCCGCCGGTCTCCACGGCCAAGATAAGGGCCGTCCCCTTGCAGGTGTGGCAAACAAACATCCTAGATCACATGATTGATGGTCTTCCCGGCATAAAGCTCTTTTGGTCCTTGAAGACTTGTTACCTAACAAATTACAGTACATTTCACTCATTTGGCTTGTTTTAACCTAAGAATTTTCATCAAAAACTTCCCCTTTTAGCAGATTTTAAGCTCGCTTAGATCCGCTAAAATTGTAGCTTAAAATCGCGGGCCTTCTTCTTTTGCCTCTCGTACGTTTTGCTTTTAGACTTGGCCTTTGCTTTCTGTAATTTCTTCTTGGTGGCAGCTGTCTCAAGAGGCTCGTCACCATCAAAAACCTTCACTTCGCCGTATCCTTCTGGACTTACTTTTAAGCGAGTTTTCATCCTATTGAGATAGTCGGCCATGTATTCTATGGCCTCCTCGCGCGTCTCAAATTTGGCCTCGCCGCGGAAAGAGCCGTTCTGGTCGATCAGGCTGACTGCGCTCCACATTCCATTCTTGCCCAGCCTTTTTACAATATACAACGCGCTATGCTAGCGTGCAGCAGATATTTAAGACAGCCGTTTATGCTCTAATTGCAATTTTAGCAAAATTTCTTGTACAGGCAACTTAATTAAAAACCTCCGGTGCCATATTGCAAGTGAGCAATCCGGAAGCAAGGTTTACAATAAACGTCAAGGAAGGCGTGGTCGAGCTTGAAGGAAAAGAAAGTTTTGTTGACAGGCACCTTGAAAAATTTGAGGAGATTTTCAAGATGGCAGTTAAAGAGGCCATAACTCGCGGCCTGGAACAGAACATTGCTTTCAAGGCGCAGCCTGCACAGGCCGCCCTGACCCAAGAGTTGCAGGAAGAAGTCCTGTCGCCGGCAGAGCAGGCGCCAATCCAACAGAAAGCAGGCAACGGCAAGCATTCCCCAAGGCCGGCGATCACGATCCACCCGATCCCTGTCGACCTGAAGGCCGGAGACAGCAAGGTGGGCTTGCGCGAATTCTATGCGGAAAAAAAGCCGGCCAACCATTACGAAAAAGCAGCCATCTTTGTATACTATCTGACAAAGTTCAACAAGCAGCAGGAGGTCAAGTTCGGCGAGATCCTGTCTTGCTATGAAGAAGTGAACGAGAAAAAGCCAAGCATCGTGGACATTGTAAAGAACTCTGTCCGTTATAAGGGATGGCTGGAGCAGGGATCGGAAAAATATGCGACGCGCCTCACGATCTCTGGCGAGAACTTTGTCAAGTTCGACCTGCCAGCTCAGGGCGAAAAGATACCTCCGCCTGCGGTTGGTTAGGCGCGCCACCAGTCAAAGCCGACATAGTCCACTTTTCTTTCTTTTACCTTCGGGATCGCCAAGATGAACTGCTTTTTCACAGTGGTCGCAAGCCTGCCGGCAAGCACGACTCCCGTCGCGGTAAGGTCGTCTGTCGGCCTGAACACCTGCACGAGGTACGGCGCGTGGTCGATGCCCGGCCCCTGCTCGTAGACTGCAAAGTCGCAGCCGAACTTGATGCCCGGGGTGACAATGTAGCCCTTGTCCCGGAGGTTCTGGAATACAAAATACTGGGTCTCGAAATCGACGTACTGCTTTTTGCATATCTTTTTTATCTCCGCGAGGGGCACTGTCTTACCGTCAATGTGCGAGACCTTCAGCTTGTTCTTTTCAACAAGGTAGCAGCCCTCTATCAGGTCGAGCACTAGCGGCGCATCAAAATCCGTCCCTTTTGGCTTTGGGATGCCAAGCGGCTTGCCGTAGTAGCCGCTGCCAAAAACCTTCCTTGAATCCGGTACGTCCCAGATTACTATCCTGTTTTCTACCAGCCTTCCGCTGATCATTTACATGCTCAATGCCAAAATTGTGAACGAGTCGGACGCTTCCTGGCACTTGTCGACCATGCCTTCGATGCCTTCCACTGCATCCTTGAAGAGGAGCAGGTCCTTTGTCGTGGAAATTTCATTAAGCGCTTTGACTATCATAGCCCTGTACTTTGTGTCAACCTGGCGTTCAAGTTTTTGCACGTCTTGCGCAAGGTCGATCGCGTTTGCAGGGTTTATAGAAAGTGCGCGGCCCATTTCGTTCAGCTTGAAGATTGTGTCAACCACCATGCCAACCAACTGCTTCAGGTCGTCGTCAAACGACGCCTTCTTCAGCGTTGACGGCTTCATGTTGGCAAGCCTGAAGGCTACGCCGCTTATGTAGCCGGCGATATCGTCGATGATGTAAGCGGTCCTCAGAATGTCTTCCCTGTTTGCCATCAGGCTTCCAATCTCTGCGACTTCTCGAGTTATCTTTCTGCGGAGGTTCTCGACCTCTTCCTCGGTGTTTCTCATGCGCTCAAGGCAATGCTGTATGTCCTTGTCGTCTCCCTTCATGAGCGATGTTGTTAGAGTCGAAAGGTCCCTTGAGGAGTTTAAAATTCGCGTGATTTCATCCTGCAAAACGGCCAGAGCCTTTCTCTTGGCCTGTACCTCCAGTTCTCCGCTGTACATTAAAGCGAAAATGCGCTTTCAGGCTAATAATTCTATCGATGCTTCGCCCTCCAATGAAAGAAATCGCTTTTCTAGTCGCAAAAATTGCATTGAGAATAGAGCCCCGTTCTAGAGCGCCAAATCACAATGGATTACTACTAATTTTATGTCATTTCAACGCGTTTGAGGAACCTTGCTTTTGCCGCTGCAGGATGCGCGGCGCTACTGTTGGCAGTATCCCTTGGAGCAGCCCCAAGCGCCAGCAAGGCAAAGGTCCCAACCTGCAACTGCGTGGCATTCCGGCCGGACGACATACAGGGCCACTTCCTCGACCACGTCCAGCTGGAGGTAATGAGTTTATTTGAAAAGAGAAACGCGAGCCTGACAGTCGGCGTGATTGGAAACTATTTTGGCAACGACCCGATGATAGTGAACTATGTAAAAGGCAGAGTAAACGGCCCTTCATTTGAAGTTGCAAACCACGGCTGGAACTACGAAGATTTCACGACATTTGGCATGGAATAGCAGTCGGCACTGATAGAGAACCAACAACAAGATTTCTTATCTTCTGGGAATAGAACCTGTCGTATTCATCGCTCCCTACAACATCATAAACGGTGAAACTTTTACCGCTACAAAGGAGAACAGCATCAGATACATCAGCGCAAACGTCACGTACGACCCGCCGCTATACGACAATGCCAGCAACCAGAGCCTTTACCGGCTTCTAGAAACCGCCCTCAGGGGGGACCTTATTGACGACGACGCTTACTGGATAACGTTTAGCCATCGAAGGGTGCTTGACGAAATCGAGTACAGCCTGGACCAGCACGGTTTTGCTGTGGCGACCATGCACCCACAAGACTTTGCGGTCAGGGACATGCTGAACTACCAGAACATCATCGACTCTGAAAAGATAGAGTAGCTAGAGATTCTGCTCGACAGGATACATGAAAAGGGCATCAAGATCGTGACCATAAGGGAAATACGCAGTTACATTGCGCAGGAGGCCGGCATTTATGTGCAGGCATCTTTGCGGCCATCCAGAGAGGAAGAGGTGGCAGCAGGCTAGAAGCGACGGAGAAACTTTGGCTTGAGCATTTCAGGGTGCGACTTCAAGTTTCTGATCAATGTCAGGATCTTGCCGCGGTCATCCGGCATGGTGCCTCCGATCGAATAGACGTTTGAAGCGTGGTTTGCCCTAAACACAACAGCTGTTTTAGGGTTCAGGTCTGTGACAAGCCTATCAAGTTCATCCAGGACGTCGATGTCGTCCAGTGGTACGAAAGGCTCGCCGAACTTTGTCATGAATTCGTCGTAGACGCCTTCCTCAAGGTAGAGTGTCAACGCGCCGACATAGTCCGGCGCCGTTTCGCTCAGGATCCGTGCTGTGTCGGCTATGTGTTCCTTGGTGTATGTCTTGCCGCCGAGCCCCAGGATAACCATGCACGAAAGGACGTAGCCGTGACGTCTGGCCCTCTGGCAGGCCTGTACTATTGTCCTGTAGGTTGCGCCCTTTGTCACTTTTTTCAGCACGATGTCGCTTCCGCTTTCAATGCCGATGTAGAGCATGCCGAGACCTGCGGCCTTCATCTCCTTCAGCTCGTCGTCCTTTTTCTTCAGAAGGTTCATAGGCATGGCGTAGCATGACACGCGTTCAAGCTGCGGAAACTTGGAATAAAGATATTTCAGGATCTGGATCATCCTATCCTTTGACAGGTTCAGCGCGTCGCCGTCTGCAAGGAAGACTCTTCGCGTGTTAGGATAGAATTTTGCGGCCATGTCGATCTCGGCCTTCATCTCTTCCCAAGGCCGCTCGGCATACTCTTTTGTCCGGTACATGTTGCAGAAAGAGCACTTGTTAAAAGAGCAACCCAGAGTGACTTGGAATATCATAGAGTTAGCCTCGGAGGGCGGCCTGTAAAGAGGGTAATCGTAAACTATCTCCATTTTCTTTGCGTAATATGGAGCGCGCTAATAATTATAAGTTTACTAGGGCGCAGGATCATTACATCATAAGTTTACTAAAAATTTGGGTCGGTTCGTCGCGAGATCTTCATCGCTTTTGCTCAGTCTGGAGCAGCGAACTCACCTCATCCCCTGTGTCCTAGGACAGAGAACTAACTTAAATCTTAGCTAACCGCCGCTGGAGCCGCTTCATGGTGCCAGATATATCGAGCGTGACTACAGAAGGATCGGTCAGGGCGATAGACACCAGAACGTTGTCGAGCTGTTCCAGCCTGCACTTGATTGTAGTCATGCCGTTTTCAGGTTTGACCAGCCTTACCGCGGCCTTTTCAGCGGCGATAGAGCCAAAGAGCTCGGAACAGCGCTTTGTGATTGCACTGACAGCATCGCTGGCCTCACATGTGTGCATGATCAGCAAATAGCGCCGCTTGGCCCGCCTGTTCAGCATTAGACTGCCACCCTCTCTGAAAGTTTCGTTTCAAGCCAGTTGTTCATTTCGCGCCAGTATCTTTCTGGATCTATGCTGCAGTTCTTCAGTATCGCGTCAAAGCACGGGCCTGAAACCATTTCGTGCATGGAAGTTGCCCCGCTCGAGAGTATGAACTGGCATCTGGATGAATTACAGAAAGCATACATCGCTTTGATCTCCTCGAACCACTTGCCGACTCCCGTGGCGTTCATTTTCCTTGCAGGTGCGATCTTTACTTCAAAGCCTGTCCCCTTTTTCACCTTCACTTTTATTCTTTCCTTGACCTTGCGAAAGTCGCTGACTGTCAAGGCGTCTGCAGGCCGGTCGATATCATCCGAGATAATCAAGTACGGATATTTTACCGGCGACCGCGGCGCTTCTTTTATCCTGTAAATAATATTCTCGCGGGTATTGCCATCAAACGGCGTACCAACCTGGCATATCGAAAGTGCTTTTGCCGCTTTTTCGACATCAAAGTCGCCGCTGACAAAAAGGTCTATTCGGTTGAAGACAAAAGCCCCCTGTAGCTTTCAAAGTTGCCCGAAGGCCGGTACCTCTTGACGGGCTTGAACCTTATCTTGATAGCGTCTGTTTCCGACAGCGAGACCTTGCCCTGGCATACCCTCTGCTTGTCCAACCTGAGGTAGAGGTTTCCCTTTTCATCCGAGTATTCCGGCAGCGCGCTTGACAGGCGCTCCCTGTCCGAGCTGTTCAAGAGTGACATTATGCGGAGGGCAAGCGCGGCCGCTTCCTGGCTTGACAGCGTTGTCTTGAGCAATAGTATCTTGTTCTTGTAGTGCCCTTCTGATGGCGTACTTGAGAAGCGCTCAGGGGGTATCGAAAGAAGACCCTCTATACCCCGGAGCACCTTGCCTCCGTCCTCCGTGGCGTGTAGCAGCAGGTTGATTTCTGCGGCGGAAAATCTCAGGTCTCCTTCAGGCATTTGAAAAATATGGAAGAATACCGGCTAAAAAGCTATGTTATTGTGCCGGCTGGGCTACTTCGACAGGCTTGGCCTCTTCGATCGCCCTTGATTCTGGCGTGGAGATCAGCTTTGTCTTTTTGATCCCGATGTGGCGGATCACGGTTATCTTTTTCGCTTCGTTCAGGATTTCGGCGCCAAGCTTGCTGTTAGTCTCCCTTGACATGTCCCCGCTCTTGCTTCCCGTGACTTCTTGCACGAACTGGTCTACGGTCAGCTGCGGAATCTTATCAGACAACGTCCTGTGAGCTATCATCCTGATCTCGTGCTTTTTAGACGAGTTGACCCTCCTCTGGGTGAAGGCGATTACTGCGACTCTGAATGTGTGGCCGTCTGCGGTGGTGTAATCATGTGTGAACGTGATCATAGAGCTTCCACGGCGGATGAGGCTTCTGAGGAATTCTTTGGCGTACTCGTGGCCCTTGAAGATCGTGCTTGCATTGCCATCGACGATCTTGTCTATCTGGACAAAGATCTTGATCTGGTGCTGGTCCATGCTCTGTTCAGGGTTTCCCTTCATCATGTCATGCAGCGTGTTTTCAATAGTGCGCCCCTTGGCCTGCCCAATGTCTGTAACTGGAACATAGTTAACCGGCACCTGCGGCTCAAAGCCTGAAGGCTTGTTTACGACAACCCACTGCTTGTCCCGCCACTTGTCGCGGACCCTGCCGCCTTTCTTCGCTCCTTTCACCATTAAACTTCTCTCCTTTTCTGGCTAAAATATATAATATATACGATGCGTCAACTGCGGGGCTTGATCTCCCTTAACCCACCCATGTAGTCCTGCAGCACTTCCGGCACGTGGACCGTCCCCTTAGAAGTCTGGTAGTTCTCGAGTATCGCCACCATAGTGCGTTCGGTCGCGACCAGAGTGCTGTTAAGAGTGTGCACAAGGCGCGTTTCTTCGTTGGTCCTGTCGCGGAACCGAATCCCGAGCCTCCGCGCCTGGTAGTCTACGCAGTTTGAGCAGGAAACGATCTCGCGGTAAGCGTTCTGGCCCGCCATCCAGGCCTCTATGTCGTACGTCTTGGCAGAAATCTTGCCCGTGTCGCCGGAACAAAGGAGCACCACGCGGTACGGTATCCCCAGCTTGCTGAAGAACTCTTCTGAAATGGCAAGTATCTTTTCGTGCTCTTTCCAAGAGTCCTCAGGCCGGCAGTAGACAAA
>DASPGV010000064.1:0-11739 GCA_035620415.1 Nitrososphaera sp. | reverse complement strand
TATCCTGTCGCCATGATAAAGGCAGTGGGCGCAATAGTGCACAAGAACGCCAACCCCAAGGAAGCGTACGGCATCTTCCTGAAAGAAAAGGAAAAGGAACCGAAGCAGAAAGAGACCAAGGTCCTGAAGGCGGTCAGCCAGTCAGGAACTTTTGACTAGCCCGCAAGTCTTGACAGGTGCTGGTGGACCATCTTCCAGCGGCCGGTTTTGTCTTTACGCAAAACGATAGTCGCCCTTGACTTGTTGTCAATAGCCGTTCCGCGGAAGCTGTAATCGTCAACTATCATGCCTGTTACTTGTATGACAAATGTCGCTATCGCCGCGTCGCCGATCACTTCTATATTCAGGTCTTCGATCTTGAAATCATAATCCGACAGGCTTGCAAACTGCATCTGCTCCAGCATAAACGCGCGATCAAAGTCGCGCCTGTCGTACGGCGGCGAATCGCCGAATTTTGTAAAGCTCGCATCAAGGAATTCCTCTATCTTTTCGATCTCCTTGGTCTTGGCGAGCTGAAAATATTTGTAAATCAGGTCTCGTATTTTAGCGGAATCCGTAGCTGTCAATAAGGTTCATGGGATAGTAGAAGGCAAAATCTTTATAAATTATATCAATGCAAGTTATCAAAAATGCCTAGGACTGACAGCGAACATAACGTTCATGTTCTGGTTCTGCTGGAACTTGCCTAGGGCAAACCCTGTCCAGCAAGCAGGCGTTTGCACGTGAGAGAGATTTGGTGAAAACAAAATTGGTTGAAATGACCGGTGCAAAGGCGTTGATTCAGGCCCTTGAGAAGGAGGGCACAGACATAGTCTTTGGACTTCCCGGAGGCGCGAACCTCCCGATATACGACGCCTTGGTAGGCGCTAACCTCAGGCACGTCCTTGTGAGGCATGAGCAGTCAGCCGCCCACATGGCCGACGGCTATGCGAGGATAAAGAGAAAGGCCGGCGTGTGCTTTGCCACTTCCGGCCCCGGAGCAACCAACCTCATCACCGGAATCGCTACCGCTTATGCAGACTCGTCCCCGGTTGTGGCAGTGACTGGTCAGGTGCCTCTTGCAATGATAGGCAAGGACGCGTTCCAGGAGACCGACATTATAGGCGTTGCAAACCCGTGCACGAAATACTCTTTCCAGCCGAGGGTGGCTACCGAGATCCCCGAGATGGTGAAGAAGGCTTTCTACATCGCCGAGAGCGGAAGGCCCGGACCCGTGCTTGTGGACATACCCAAGGACGTGCAGCAGGCGACAGCCGACATGAAGTTCCCCGACCTAATCAAGGTGAGGGGCTACAACCCGGTGGTGGATGCCGACCTCAGCGAGATGGGAAAAGCAGTGGAACTCTTGGTAAAGGCCGAGAGGCCGATAATAATGGCCGGCGGGGGCGTGATCCTCTCTGGCGCGTTTGCAGAGCTCCAGGCTTTGGCGGAGCTACTCATGATACCGGTGGTGACTACGTTCAAGGGCAAGGGCGCGTTCCCCGAGAACCACCCGCTTGCTATGGGACCGATAGGCATGCACGGCCACGCTGAGGCGAACAAGATAATCCTCGAGGCAGATTGCATAGTCGCGGTGGGCGCGAGGTTCTCGGACAGGTCGGTCGGCCGGTTCGACGAGTTTGGCAAGGGCATGAGCATAATCCACATGGACATCGACCCTGCCGAGATTGGCAAGAACAAGTCCGTCGATGTCGCGCTGGTGGGCGACGTCAAGTCGTCGCTCCGCACGCTCGTGAAGATGCTCTCGAAAAAGATAGCCAAGAGGTCCGCGGACAACCCGTGGCTCAAGCGAAGGAAGGAGCTCATACAGTATTACGCCGAGACTCTCAAGGACTACCCGAGGGAGATAACCGCCAGAAAGTCGCTCAGAAAGTTGCGCGAATTGCTGCCGGCAAGCGGCATAGTGACGACCGAGGTGGGGCAGTGCCAGATGTGGGCGTCGCTCCACTTTGACGTGATCTCGCCCGGCACGTTCTTCAGCTCGACCGGCCTCGGCACGATGGGCTTTGGCTTTCCGGCGTCGATAGGTGCCAAGGCGGCCTCCCCGAGGGTGCAGGTGGTGGACATTGCCGGCGACGGCTCGTTCAACATGACTGAAAACTCGCTTGCGGTGTCGGTGCTCGAAAAGCTGCCGGTGATAGTGTTCCTGATGAACAACTACATGCTGGGCATGGTGGCGCAGTGGCAGCGCACGTTCTACAACAGGCGCTACAGTGGAGTGGAGCAGCACAACTGCCCCGACTATGTGAAGATAGCGGAAGCGTACGGCGCGCAGGGGATCAGGGTCGGATCGATGCAGGAGCTCGACAAGGCGATCAAGGTCGCGATCAAGTCTGATGTTGCTACAGTAATAGACATCCCGATAGACCCCGACGAAGACGTGTACCCGTTCGTGGCGCCCGGCACAGGCCTAAAGGACATGATAACAGGAGCGTAATGGGATTGGCTACAACGCAAAACGGATCTTGGTACATCGTGTCTGCGCTCGTGGAGAACAAGCCCGGAGTGCTCTTTAGGGTGACCAACCTCTTCAGGGCGCGCAGCTTTAACATCGAAAGCATCACCGTGGGCTCGACTGAGCAGAAGGACCTTTCCAGAATGACGATAACGACCAAGAGCGACGAGCGGACGCTCGACCAGCTGGTAAAGCAGCTTCGCAAGTTGATAGACGTGGTAGAAGTGAAGGTGCTCGACACCGAAAAGACGGTGTACCGCGAGCTTGCGCTGATAAAGATGAAGGCGGTCGACCCCACCACAAGGAGCGAGATAATCAACTACTCGACCATATTCCGAGGCAACATACTGGACATCGGCAAGGAGACGATAACCGTGGAGATAACGGGCACGCCGGACAAGATAGATGCCTTTAAGAATTTGGTCGAACATTATGGTATTGCGCAGCTCTCAAGGACGGGGGTTTCGGCGCTTCCAAGGGGTGTAGAGGTTTGACCAGGCAGGACGACAAGGTTAGGATCTTTGACACGACGCTTCGGGACGGCGAGCAGACGCCCGGAGTAACGATAACGCCGGACCAGAAGGTCCAGATAGCTGTCAAGCTGGACGAGCTTGGCATAGACGCGATAGAGGCCGGATTCCCGATAGTATCGCAGGGTGAGATGCAGGCGATAAAGACGATAGCAAGGCAAGGCCTGAAAGCCGAAATATGCGGCCTTGCGCGCACGATCGAATCCGACATCGACGCCGCTTTGAAATGCGATCTAAAATACGTCCACACCTTCATCGCGACTTCCGACATCCACATGCAGTACAAGCTGAAGATGACGCCCGAGCAGGTAATGGATAGGGCGATCAAGGCAGTAGAGTACGCGAAAAAGCATGGCATGCAGGTAGAGTTTTCAGCAGAGGACGCGACAAGGTCTGACAGAAAGTTCCTGCTAAAGGTATTCAAGGCCGTCACTGAAGCCGGCGCCGACAGGCTAGACATACCCGACACAGTCGGATATCGCACGCCCGATTACATCGCACAGATTGTCAAGGACGTAAAAAGCGTAACCGACCTCCCGATAAGTGTCCACTGCCACAACGACTTTGGGCTCGCGGTGGCAAACGCTATCGCCGGCGTCAACGCGGGTGCTGCTTGCGCGCACGTCACGATAAACGGGCTTGGAGAGCGGGCTGGCAATGCCTCGCTTGAAGAGTTTGTGATGGCTTTGGAGATCCTCTACGGCAAAAAGCACAACATCAACACAAAGCTGATCTACGACACGTCGAGGTTCGTTTCAAACACGATGGGAATAATCGTCCAGCCCAACAAGGCGATAATCGGCGAGAACGCGTTCGGCCACGAGTCCGGCATCCACACCCACGGAATCATCAACAACCCACTCACCTACGAGCCTATTGCGCCGGAGCTGGTGGGCAGGAAGAGGTGGCTCCAAGCCGGCAAGCACGCAGGCGCGCACGGCATCAGGGCGATGCTTGAAGATTTCGGCATCAAGCCCACCGACGAGCAGTTGAAGGAGATAGTGGAGCGGCAGAAGAACATTGCGGACAAGGGCAAGTCGATAACCACGTCTGAACTATTGGCTATAGCCGGTGAGATAATGGGCAACACCATGTTCGAGGAGAAGTTCAAGCTGTACGACTTTAACATCTTTACAGGCATGAACGCCATACCCACCGCGGTAGTCAGGCTGAACGCCAACGGCAGGGACCTGATAGCCGCTGAAATCGGAGTCGGGCCCGTGGACGCCGCGCTCAAGGCGATACAAAAGATAGCCGGCGAGATGGCCAACATCAAGATAAGGGACTTTATGCTCGACTCTATAGCAGGCGGCTCTGACGCGCTGGCAGTAGTCACGATCAAGGTGGAGGACAAGGACGGCAACATCGTGTCCGCTAAAAAGGCGGGCGAGGACATTGTCGTTGCGTCGGTGCAGGCAATGATGGACGCCATCAACAAGGTGCTGCTAAGACAGACCCTATTCCAAAAGCTAGACTGATTTGATTGGCTAGATACAACATTTCCCTGCTCAGGGGCGACGGCATTGGGCCGGAGCAGGCGACAGCGGCAAAAAAGATCCTGGAGACTATCAGCGACAAGTCCTCGACAAAATTCACGATAAGCGAAGTTGATGCCGGCGACGGCGCGCTTGCAAGGTACGGCAACGCGCTGCCAGAGTCGACAGTCGACATCATCAAGAAATCTCAGGCGTGCCTGAAGGGGCCGGTGGGCGAAAGCGCAGCAGACGTCATCCTCGTGCTAAGGCGCATGTTCGACCTCTACGCAAACGTGAGGCCGGCCAAGTCGTACCCGAACATCCCGAGCCTCTCTGACAAGGTCGATCTTGTAACGGTGCGTGAGAACACGGAGGACGTCTACCTGGGCTGGGAGTTCAATGCCGACGAGAACACTGTGGTGGCTCTTAGAATAACGTCAGAGCGGGCAAGCCGCAGGATAGCCGAGTACGCATTCAAGACTGCGACCTTGCGAAACGACAAGCGCAAGGTTGTGGCGGTGCACAAGGCAAATGTGTTGCGCAAGGGCGACGGGCTCTTTGCCGCGACCTGCAGGGACGTTGCGAAGAAGTACCCGAAGATACAGTACAGCGAACTGTACGTCGACGCGTGCTCCATGAACCTGATCCGCAATCCGGAGGAGTTTGACGTGATTGTGACGACAAACCTCTTTGGCGACATATTGTCCGACGAAGCCGCTCAGGTGGTGGGTGGCCTAGGGATGGGACCGGCCTCCAACATCGGCGAGTCATTCGCGCTGTTCGAGCCGGTGCACGGGGCCGCGTTTGACATCGCCGGCAAGAACGCCGCAAACCCCTCCTCGATACTTCTGTCGGCCAAGATGATGCTCGAGTGGCTCGGCGACAGGCACGGCGACAAGAACGCGATCATGGAGGGAAGGCGCATAGAGGACGCGATAATCGGCGCGCTGAAAAAGGGCAAGACGAAGGACATCGGAGGCAAACTTTCGACGACCGATTTTACCGAGCTGGTTGCAAAGACTATGTACTAGGTGCCCCGGGGAGCCTTCCTCTGCCACGCAAGGAACAAGAAGACGAACGGGATGGTCATGGCACCAGTGGCAATGAGCACGGGCTGGAAGGCGCTCGGGTCGACCTCGATGCCTGCAAGGCTCAGGAACGGTATAGGAAAGACGGTGAACAGCCAGAACCCCACGATAATGGCAAAGAGATAGTAGTTTCTTTTGATGACCTGCGCAAAGGTGAGCCCGTTTACCTTCTTCCTGTCGCAGGTCAGGCACTTCGTAGTCGAACCCGAGACCTCGACAGGCACTACGCAGGAGGTGCAGACCCTGCCCTCGCAGAAATAGCACTTGCGCTCGGCAAAGCGCGAACCGCAGATCACGCAACGCTGTTGCTCGTCCTGCAATGCCGGTTATCATGACCGATCCAACAATATTACTCTATCCGTAACTTAAAGGGAGTTCATGCATTTTACTTCAAAAAATCAAAATTCCTTCCATTTAAAAAAAGCATACCAACGATTATTTCTTAAAAGTGATTATCGTTATTGTTATTAAGTAATTAATGTTGATGACAGAAGTTTTCCGTCTAGGAGTCTTCTGACCGGAGTTCATTGGGGTGCTGAACGATGGTTGAAGTGGGCACCATAATCACAATCGCGATCACAGTGGTCGTACTGGGGATCATTGGATTTGTTGTCTACAGGCGGAAATTCGCATCCAGAGGCTTTAGAGGCGGCAAAATATACCCGGGCAGGAAGGCCACGCCAGAAGGAGAGCCCCTTGAAGACCCGCATTCCTATGAAAGAAGAGGCGGATTCCCAAGAAGAGTAATACGATTAGTAATTCCTGCAATCATCGGAATCATAGTCCTGTCGGTTGTGCTTGTGTAAAGCGTCAAGATAGTTGAAGCAGGACATAGAGGAGTCCTGACAAACTTTGGGGCAGTCGACACTTCTGTAGCGCTGAATGAGGGCATACATTTCGTCGTGCCCTTCCGTGACAACGTAATCCCGCTCGAAGTGAGGACGCAAAAGATTGTCGAGAGCGCAGCCTCTGTATCCAAAGACCTGCAGGATGTCAGGACAGAAGTAGCCCTGAACTACCACGTCAGCCCAGACAACGCCCCGATACTGTACCAGCAATTGGGGTTTGAATATGGAGCCAGAGTGGTCAGCCCCGCCATCCAAGAATCGGTAAAGCAGGTAACAGCCCGGTTCAATGCGGAGGAGCTTATCACAAACAGAGAAACAGTAAAGACAGAGATTGAACAGCAAATAAAGCAGAGGCTGGCAGTCTACAACGTATTGGTGGAGGCCATTTCAATCACTGAATTCCAGTTTTCTGAGCGCTTTGTGGCCGCTGTCGAGGCCAAGGTGGAGGCTGAGCAGAGGGCACTTCAGGCTAACAACGAGCTGAGAAGGATAGAGATCGAAGCCCAGCAGGCAGAAGCTAAAGCTGCTGGCAAGCAGCAGGCGAACATCGCCCGCGCAGAAGGCCTGAGACAGGCAAACATCCTCGAGGCGCAGGGCGAAGCAGAGGCAATAAGGATTATTGACGAGCAGCTAAGAAACAACCCGAACTATCTTGAATGGCTCAAGACTCAGCAGTGGGATGGGGTTCTGCCGCTTGTAACGGGAGGCGGCGGAGCAACGCCTTTTATTGAAATTCCGTCAGGGAGCTCTGTTCAGACAGCAGGTGCCACCAATTCCACAGGAAATTCGACAAGTACTGGGAATTCAACCCAATAGAGTGATTGTCGGCAGCCCCTCCTCCTTTTTTACTGCAGCGTACTGGTCGAGTGCCCTATCACTTTTTCGTCTTTTGTCACCAGGCAGCATGCACACTTTTCTTGCAAGCATCTACTGGCGTAATCGTGCTTGCAGATCGGGCAGGCGCATGGCTGTCCCGGCTGGATGTTCCTTCTTGGCGCGGAAAAATACCTAGCATCGATGATCATCCACAGGGTGACCACTGAGAGTCCGATTACGTAAAAGATAATGACGGTCCTGACATTTACCCGCAGTGCAAGCAGTGAAACAGCAAGAAGGGCGGTGGCTACTGCAACCATCAAAAGCCAGCGTTGCGTAAAATCCAGGTTGCCCAGCCACTGCATCGTTCAGTCAACCCGCATCGAGGATTTTGCTTGCATTCTGCGGATATTCCTATCTGAGGTCATCTAGGTCGGTCTTGTCCCTAAAATGTTCAGGATCAAGCCTAAAGCCTGCAACCTTTTCCTGCGGCACGTCGCTTAGCTTTAGGTGAAAGTCCAGCTTCATCTTCTTCAGCTGCTTGTTCATCCATAGCGCAAACCGCTCCTCCGTGGTGTTAGCCTCCTGCTTGTCAATATCCGGATATACGTCGCGCAGGCTGTCTACAAAATTTTGATCCACTTCGAGAAGGAAAAAATCCCACCCTAGTGCTTTCTTGCCATCAGAGTAACACTTGCAATTGCTCTTGCCGTGCGCGGCAGATTCTAGCGTGGTCATGAATCCCATCATCTTCGACCTCTCTTTTTCAAAATCAATGCAGGAGCCCGACAGAATAAATTTCGGCGCAGTACTGGCTGCAGTTTCATCCGCTGTCTCTGAAGTGATGTCATCGCTGACTTCAGGAGGCGCTGTGTATTCTTCAGGGGCATCAGTTTTTTCTACCGCCTGTTCATCCCTTTCAAACCTTTCAGCAGGCACAGGAGCTAGGTTTCTTATAGTAACAGTGTCGTCGATTGAAATGCCTATTATTTTCCTAACGTCTGGGTCGATCCTTGTAATGCCCTGATTCTCGTCTGAAGGCAGGAGCGGGTAGCATCTTGCATCGGTCCCCTCCTTCTTGCCTATGATCTCTACGGTGTCTCCGGCGGTGATTCCCAAGGAATCCATTGACTGGTGGTCTATTCGCACCACGCCAGTGCCCATGTCGCGTGCATAAGCGGCGAGCACTTTTAGCGACAGGGGTTGCCGGTTCACCATGAAAAGAATACGAATCGATGTCTAATAAGATTTGCCGGGGCCGGTGGTGACCGCGCAGCGATAGGGCCCAGTAATAGCTCTTTTAAAAAAGGATCCTATGCTGGAGATGCCCCCAAATGCGTCGAACTCGATTTACAGCGTCTGAACAAAGCAAAATTTAAATTTGCTTACCTTTACAGTTGGTGAGGGTTCAAAAAATTCCAACACTGCAACAGACCTACACTGGCTACAAGGCCAGGCTGATTCTAGAGGACGGCAGTGTTTTCGACGGCGTTGGATTTGGCTACCCTTCAGACATTGCCGGCGAAGTCGTGTTCAACACAGGGATGGTAGGGTATACTGAAACCCTGACTGACCCGTCGTACCGGGGCCAGATACTATGCATGACCTACCCGCTGGTGGGCAACTATGGCGTGCCCAGCTTGGACGTGAAGGATGAGTGGGGCCTCCCCAAGTTCTTCGAATCCGACAAGATTCAGGTCAAGGCGCTGTTGATTCATGACTTGTCAGATATAGCGAGCCACTGGAGCGCCACAAGGACGCTCGACCAGTGGCTGTACGAAGAGAAAATCCCCGGCATATACGGGATCGACACGCGCGAGCTGACCAAGAAATTGCGCGTGCACGGGGTAATGATGGGCGCAGTCGTCGTGTCTGAAAATGAAATCGACGATTCACGGTTGAAGAAGGCGCTGGGAAGCGCGAAATATGAAGGGCTCAACTTCATGCCCGAGGTATCGACCGACAAGCCGCAGGAGTACGGCGACAAGGACAAGGACTGTATCATCGTACTCGACACCGGCGTGAAATACAGCATAATACGCAACATTCTGCGCACCGGCTACCGCGTGGTGAGATTGCCGTGGGACGCGACGCACGAGCAGGTGATGTCATACAATCCAAAGGGCGTGGTGATTAGCAACGGGCCGGGCGACCCCAAGGTCTGCACGCCCACGATCAAGACCGCTACAAAATTGATCAAAGAGTCGACGCCCACGCTCGGAATCTGCCTCGGTAACCAGATACTCGCGCTTGCAGGCGGCGCCGATACTTACAAGTTGAAGTTCGGCCACAGGGGGCAGAACAAGCCATGCATCGACCGGCGTAACAACAAGGTCTACGTCACGAGCCAGAACCACGGCTACGGCATAAACCCGAAGACGCTTGGAAAATCAGGTTTCAAAATATGGTTTGAAAACGCGGACGACGACACCGTGGAGGGCATCGAGCACAAGAGCAAGCCGATAATCGCGGTGCAGTTCCACCCGGAGGCGTCGCCTGGGCCCTACGACTGCATGTACGTGTTTGACCGGTTCAAGGAAGTTATCGCTAGCGGAGTAACACAGGAACCTGCGGCCAAGCGGCGGGCGAAAAAGAAAGCAGCCAAGAAACCGGCAAAGAAGAAGAAAGAGGTGAGAAAACGCGCCAAAAGATGAGTCGATAAAGAAGGTCCTCGTGCTGGGAAGCGGGGCACTAAAGATCGGAGAAGCGGGCGAGAGCCAGTAAACTGGCCGCAAATTCGACTACTCCGGTTCGCAGTGCCTGAAGGCTCTGGCCGAGGACGGTGTCAAGAGCGTGCTCATAAACCCCAACATCGCGACGATACAGACTGACACGCGCTTTGCAGACAAGGTCTACCCAATCCCGATAAATGTAGACTTTGTTGAAAAGGTGATACAGGCGGAAAAGCCGGACTCGATAATGCTCGGGTTTGGCGGCCAGACCGCGCTTAACTGCGGAGTGGCTCTGCACGAGAAGGGAATACTGGCAAAGTACGGGATAAGGGTTCTTGGCACACAGGTACACGGAATCGAAATTACAGAAGACAGGCAGCTGTTCAAGGACGCAATGATCAAGAGCGACGTGCCGGTGCTGCAGAGCTTTGCCGTCAATTCATTGCAGGAAGCGTTCAAGGCTGCAAAGGAGATTGGCTACCCCGTGATAATCAGGGTGGCGTACACGCTTGGAGGCAGGGGCGGAGGCGTGGCGTACAACGAATATGAATTGCAAGAGATTGCGCAGCGCGGCCTCAACCTCAGCATGGTTCACCAGATACTGATAGAACGCTACGTCGGGCACTGGAAGCAGATCGAGTACGAAGTGATGCGCGACTACAAGGGCAACAGCGTGATTGTCTGCAACATGGAAAACGTCCTTGCGATGCGGGTGCACACCGGCGACAACATTGTCATCGCGCCGTCCCAGACGCTCAACAACTATGAATACCACATGCTTCGATCTGCAGCAATACGCGCGACCAGCTACTGTGGTATTGTGGGCGAGTGCAACATCCAGTTCGCGCTCGACCCGCAGTCAGAGCAGTACACGGCAATTGAAATCAACGCAAGGCTGTCAAGGTCATCGGCTCTGGCAAGCAAGGCCACCGGGTATCCGCTTGCGTACATGGCCGCAAAAATAGGATTGGGCTATACATTGCCGGAGCTGATAAACAGGATTACGAAAGCGACTACGGCCTGCTTTGAGCCGTCGCTAGACTACGTCGTGCTCAAGATGCCGCGGTGGGACTTTGGCAAGTTCGAGCTGGTAAAGCGCAAGCTTGGGAGCGCCATGAAGTCGGTTGGCGAGGTGATGGCAATCGGCAGGATGTTTGAAGAAGTGATGCAGAAGGCTATCAGGATGTGCGACATCGGCAGGGACGGGCTAGTGGCGAACGCCAGCTCGCCGCCAGCAGCGACACCGGAGGACATGGAGCGGATAGAGCAAGCCCTCATCCACCCGAACGACGAGATAATCTTCCACGTGGTAGAGGCCATGAAGGCCGACATGACAATCGAGCGAATACACCAGCTGTCGTTCATAGACCCATGGTTCTTGGTCAAGATAAAGAACATCGTAGACATGGAGGCGCAGCTGCGCAAGACCAGCTTTGACGAAGGGATTGTGAAGAAGGCAAAGAAGTTAGGGTTTTCAGACAAGCAGATAGCGCGCTGCCAGAATTTGGAAGAGATGCAGGTCCGGGCGTTCCGGGAAAAGTTTGGGATCAAGCCAGTTGTAAAGCAGATAGACACGCTGGCCGCAGAGTGGCCGGCAAAGACAAACTACCTCTACATGACCTACGGCGGCGACACCGACGACGTCAAGGTCGAGCAGAACGGCAAGAACAGGATGATAGTGCTCGGAGCCGGCCCCTACAGGATAGGGAGCAGCGTCGAGTTCGACTGGGGCACCGTCAACATGGTGTGGGGGCTGAAGGAGAACGGCGTAAAGGAGATTTCAGTAATCAACTGCAACCCCGAGACGGTGTCTACGGACTATGACATTTGCGACAGGCTGTACTTTGAGGAGCTG
>DASPGV010000063.1:0-21742 GCA_035620415.1 Nitrososphaera sp. | reverse complement strand
TGACGTCAACCCTTGACCGGAGTTCTGCAATCACCCTGTCGTAGTCGCGCAACCTACGCGTGTACTCGAGAACGACTGCTTCAACAACTTCCTCGTCGGCCCTGTAGCGGCGATCCGCAAACACAATCCTTGCCCTTGAATAGGCCATCACACAAGCCATGCCTGCCAGAAACGCAAGCACACCAGATATCACAAGATCGCTCGTAAAGAGCGTGACTAGGTAAGAAAGGTCGACGATCATGTCACGGAATTACGTTGCAGCGCCGTGATTTATGACTACAGAACAACATTATTTTACAACTTGGACATTCTTTTTACCAACTGGTCAATCACGGATATCACGTCGTTCACGCTTAGCCGGCTGGCGACATCACTGCCTTCCGAAGCAAATATCACGCCCAGCTGCTCCGCGAGCCTGCCGATAGCACTCAACCCTTCCGGCTGCACAATCCCCGTCGATTGCAGAAGGATCATGCTGTACAGGACCGCGTTTACCTTGTCCCGGCACTGGTTGACCTGCCTATAATAGGCACCCGCGCTCATGTTAGGCGCCCGGCCAGTGCCCTGCAGCTTTTTAAAAATTATTGACATCTGCCGCGGAGTAAATAGAGAATTTGCAACTAAATAGGCATAAAGGTTATTAGAATTGGATTTCTCGGCGGCCATAGGGTACTATACAAATCTGTATAGCGTGCAGGAATAAAAAGATTGGTAGCAGCACACTTTAAAATGACTGACACTCTTCAAAAGGAGAAGTGGCACAAGGAAAGGTCGAGCAGTATTTACGAGATGAAATAAAAAAACACGGCACGATCTGTCTTCCGCTCATCGACTCTGAAAATTCTACTGACGCTGCAGCAATAGCAAGGAAGGTAGAGGAAAAGGGCGCGTCCGCCATTCTTGTAGGCGGCTCGTCCGCCATCGACCAGATAGAACTGGCAAAGGTTGTTGCGGAAATAAAATCCAAGATCAAGTCACCCGTGATATTGTTCCCCGGGAACGTCACGGGCGTGTCACCCAAGGCCGACGCGATACTGTTCAGCTCACTCTTGAATTCAGAGAACCAATATTTCATAACAGGAGCGCAGGCTCTTGGCGCAGCAGCAGTAAAGAAATACAGCATAGAGCCGCTGCCGACAGCCTATATCATCGTAGGCGAAGGGACTGCTGCATGGTTCGTCGGCGGGGCAAGGGGGATCCCGTTCAACAAGCCCGGCATTGCAGTGATGTATTCACTTGCAGCGCAGTACATGGGCATGCGCTTTGTATATTTAGAAGCCGGCTCGGGCGCGTCGCAGAACGTTCCTCCGGAAATGGTGGCGGCAGTCAGGAAGAGCTATGAAGGCACGCTCATTGTCGGCGGCGGCATCAGGTCGCCGGAGACTGCCGGCCAGCTGGCCAAGGCGGGCGCGGACATAATCGTCATCGGCACAATGATAGAAAAGGACGGCAACTGGCAGGACAAGTTTTCGTCTATTGTAAAGGCCATTAGGGCGCGATAGCCATGATGCTGGAGGAAGCCGAGGCCCGTCTCAAGGACGTGAGAATGCCGGCATATTACAGGCGCTACCAACAGGACATTCTGAAGAGCGTCCACCAGAACTACCAACACGCGCTCAAGGCAAGGCGGCGCGGCATCGACGCCGCGGACATCGTGGAGCCAAAGATCGCCTATGATTTGGCGGACAGGGTAGCCAAGATGCACGATATCCCAATCGCCGGCAGGCTGCGCACCCTGCTTGCGGCGACGACAAAGGAAAAGGCCGCGCTAAAAATAGCGGAAGAAATCGCGGCAGGCGAATACGGCTCGGGCGACCTAAAGACCCGGCTCGACAACGCGGTGCGCGTGTCACTGGCGGTGGTCACGGAAGGCGTCACAGTGGCGCCCCTGCAGGGGATATCTGACGTCAAGATCAAGAGCAACGCCGACGGCTCGCAGTACCTGTCGGTGTCGTTTGCCGGACCTATCAGGTCTGCGGGCGGGACCGAAGCCGCGCTCACCATGCTCATTGCTGATCACGCAAGGAAGGTGGCCGGGCTTGCGAAATACGCCGCAAATTCGTTTGACGACGAAACCGGCAGGTTCGTAGAAGAATTGCGGATCTACGAGCGGGAGGTCATGGGCTTCCAGTTCAAGGTCCTTGACGAAGACGTTGTCAAATGCATTTCAAACATACCGGTAGAGCTTGACGGCGTGGACACGGACCCAGTGGAAGTGGTGGGGCACAAGGGCATGCGCCGGATATCGACCGACAGGGTGCGCGGGGGCACGCTCAGGGTCATGAACGACGGGCTGATCGGCAGGAGCAGGAAGCTGTTGAAGCTAGTTGAGACGTTAAAGCTGGACGGCTGGGGCTGGCTCAAGGACCTGAAGGGGGCAATCCAGACCGGGGACGACGACGCGGCCCATCATCGTATGTCGGAGGTCATAACCGGCAGGCCAGTGCTTTCCATGTCCAAAAAGATAGGAGGCTTCCGCCTACGCTATGGCCGCTGCTACAACACCGGCTTTGCTACTGTAGGCATTCATCCGGCCGTTCCGGCGCTGCTCAACTATGCAATTGTCGCCGGCACGCAGATCAAGATGGACGTGCCCGGCAAGGCGTCGACAATCGCGCTCGTCGAAACACTAGAGGCCCCGATAGTCAGGCTAGACGACGGCCGGGTGATGCCTGTGCCGACAGTGGAGCAGGCAGAAAAGATCCGGGCAAGAGTCAGCAAGATTCTCTACCTTGGTGACATGCTGATAAGCTACGGCGACTTCCTCGAAAACAATGCGCAGCTGCCGCCGGCAAGCTATGTGGAGGAGATATGGGCGCAGCAGTTAAAATCTAAACTGCCGTCATTGCCGGTTGACGCAAACAGGGAGCGATTGATCCAGCTGGCCGAAAACCCGCTCATTGTTCCGACATTAGAGGAAGCGTTTGACATCTGCAAGCTGGGGATGCCGCTTCACCCGAAATATTTGTTCTACTGGGACACGATCGGCCTCGACGAATTGCTCTACTTGAAAGACAGGCTGGGCGACCTGCCCAACGACGCAAAGATAAAGGACATCCTGGAGCGCCTAGGCGTGACGCACTCGATATCAAATGACAGGATCCGGCTGGACGACAAAGATCAGTCGCTTTCACTGGGAAGGTTCCTGTCCGGACCGGCCGTCGAAGCCGCGGACGCTATCGAGTTTGTGAGCAAGTCATCCGGCGTCAAGGTGATGCCCAAATTCGCCTCCACCATAGCGGTGAGGGTCGGCAGGCCGGAAAAGGCAGCAGAGCGCAAGATGAAGCCGCCGGTGCATGTCCTGTTCCCGGTCGGACCGAAGGGCGGAGCGACCCGCGACATCCTGAAGGCATGCAAGGAAGACTCGTTCTACACCGAAATAGCCAACCGCTACTGCGACAGCTGCAAGCTGCCGTCGATAGGCACGCACTGCCGCGCTTGCGGCGCGTCGACCATGATCCGCAACCTCTGCATCGTGTGCAAGGCAGAGGTAGAAGAAGGAGAAAAGTGCACGCGCTGCGGCAAGGAGGGCAGGACGCATTCCGCTACCAGCTACCCCCTGAAAGCAGCGATAGAGCAGGCCAAGAAAAAGCTGGGCGTGGCGCCGGAAGAGCCGTTCAAGGGGGTCAAGTCGCTCATGAGCCGGCACAGGTCAGCAGAGCCTCTGGAGAAGGGGATACTGCGCCAAAAGCACGGGCTGCACGCGTTCAAGGACGGCACGATAAGGTTCGACGCGACAAACGAGCCACTGACACACTTCAAGCCGGCCTGGATATCCGTAAGCATTGAGAAGCTGAGGGAGATGGGATACACCCGAGACTACCTTGGAAAAGAGCTCACTTCGCCCGACCAGATAGTAGAATTGATGATGCAGGACGTCATTATCCCGCGCGACTCGGCAAAGCACCTGCTCAACACCGCGAAATTCATCGACGAAGAGCTCGCAAAGCTGTACGAGCTAGAGCTGTTCTACAATGTCAATTCAGTTGACGACCTCGTGGGCCACCTTGTCGTCGGGCTTGCGCCCCACACGTCTGTCGGGATCATGGGCAGGATCATCGGCTTTACAGACTCGCAGGTCTGTCTTGCTTCGCCGGTGTGGCATTCTGCCAAGCGCCGGGACTGCGACGGCGACGCCGACTCTGTCATGCTCCTGATGGACGCGTTCCTGAACTTCTCCTTTGACTTTTTGCCTGATAAGATAGGCGGGCTGATGGACGCGCCGCTTCTGATACAGCCGGTGGTGCTCCCGCACGAAGTGCAGAGGCAGGCGCACAACGTCGACATTGCCAACTCGTATCCATTCGAGTTCTACGAAGCGACTTGGAAGCAGGAAAAAGCGGCCGACGTGGCAGACATGATAGAGACGATCAAGAACAGGATAGGCGACGAGCACCAGTTCTTTGGCTACGGCTTCACGCATTTCACCGACGTCCTCACCACAAAGGAGCAGAGGAGCGCGTATTCCACTCTCAACACAATGGAGGAGAAGTTGAAAATGCAGTTTGACACTGCCAAGCTGATAAACGCGGTGGATGTGGATGAAGTCGCGGCGATGGTGCTCACGACACACATTCTGCCGGACATCATGGGCAACATGCGGTCGTACTCTTCGCAGATCTTCCGCTGCACGGCCTGCGGCGCCAAGTTCCGCAGGATGCCGCTCTTGGGAAAATGCACCGAGTGCCAGAGCGAACTCATCCAGACTGTGACAAGGGGCGCTGTCGAAAAGTACCTTGGCATCGCGACCGACATGTGCCATCAATACAAGATAAACGACTATTTGCGCAGCAGAGTGGAATCGTTAGGAATGGAACTTAAACTGATCTTCAAGGAAGAAAAGAAGATGCAGTCGAGCCTGACCGAATTTATGGGTTAATGGCCTGCTACAAACGTCTTGTAGATCTTGACTGCATCTTCCTCATCCTTTGCGCCAACGATGGTGGCCGCACCGCTTGAGAGGAAGCTGACAGACATCCTGCTCGAGTTGACCGCCGTTATTCCAAGGTTGCCGCGCGTCTTGACTTGGTAGCCGAGCGACTCGGCGTTCTTGCTTATGCTGACTAGGCTTATCGGCGCGGGCTGGGCCGGAGTCACGGTCCAGGTGCGCTTGCCCCGATCCCGCCCGCACAGCTCTTCGATTATCAGCTCCTTTGTGGCCACCTCGATGTCTCTGCGGGTCGCGCCGCACGACGGACACTCTTCCTGCCTGAACATCTGGACCCTGTCAAACGAAAGCTCGTTCAGGTCGATGTACAGCAATCTGTTCACAAGCGTCGGCTCTTTGCCGATGATTATCTTCACAGCTTCGGACACCTGTATGCCCGCCACAAGGTAAAGTATCGACGGGTGCACGCCTTCGGTGCTGCAGGCCGGCATCTCTTCCTCATTAAGCTCGGGAAACATGCAGCGCAGGCACGCCGACTTGTTCGGCAGGATAGTGCAGACAGAGCCTGTCACGCCGATAGCTCCCGCGTAGATTAGCGGGATGTTGTGCTTGATGCACGCGTCGTTGAGAGCATAGCGCGCGTCAACGCTGTCCAGAGCGTCAATTACAATGTCAAAGCCTCTGACAATATCTTCGGCAGTGTATTTCGTGACCGAAGTCGGCACCGGCTCTATCTCTACCGTCGGGTTCAGCTTGCACAGCCGCTCTGCAGCGGCTTCTACCTTGACGCGGCCAATGTCGTCGTCAGTATACAGATGCTGCCTGTGCAGGTTGGTGACTTCAATCACGTCCCTGTCGACTATGCGCAATTTGCCAACGCCCATAGCGGTCAGCTGCGTGATGACGGGGTTGCCGATGCCGCCCGCTCCAACGACGCAAACCTTGGCGCCCCTTAGCTTTTCCATGCCCTCAAAGCCGATCTCCTCGAGCATCACCTGCCTCGAGTAGCGCTGGAGCTCCTCGCTTGTCAGCTCCGCCCCTCCCGCAACAGCCGGCAGTATGTAGACTGAGTCGCCGTCCTTGAGCGCGGTCGTCAGCCCGCCGCTAAAGCGCATGTTCTTGCCGTTGACATAGATGTTGATAAGTGATCTGGGCTTGCCGTTGTGGTCGAACACCCGGCGCTTGAAGTCGTCGCCCATCTGCTCTGATATCTTTGTAAATGCGTCCTGAAGGTCGGAAGCTTCCAGCGGGACCTTCTTCTCGCCATGACCCTTGTTCAAAACTGAAGGAACTACAAATTCGACCTTGGCCAATTCTATCACCTTATCATCGCCGCTATTTCCGCGGCGTCCGGTTTGACGACATTCAGTTTCGGCAGCAGACCTATAATCGCCTCCGTGGCTTTCAGGCCGTTGCCGGTTACGTAGCACACAGCAAGCTCGTCATTCTGGATCTTGCCCTCTTCCACAAGCTTTCTCAACACCGCGACTGACACGCCTCCGGCCGGCTCGGTGAATATGCCTTCAGTCTGGGCGAGCAGCATGATGCCGTCTGCTATCTCCTGGTCGTTTGCCTCTTCTGCAAGGCCGTTGTACTGCTTCAATCTCTTGAGAACGTAAAGGCCGTCGCCGGGGTCGCCTATTGCAAGGCTCTTTGCAATCGTCTCCGGGTGCTCAACCGGAATAACTTCGTCGCTGTTGCGCTTCCAAGCGTCTACTATTGGAGCGCACCCGTGCGGCTGGGCCGCTACCACCTTCATGTTCTTGGGGCTGTCGGTCAGTCCGAGCGCGTGGAGCTCTTCAAAACCCTTGCAAATCGCGTTGAGCATCGCGCCGCTTCCCACCGGGATTATCAGGCTGTCTGGCAGCTTCCAGTCCAGCTGCTCGGCCACCTCGTAGGCAAGCGTCTTTGAGCCTTCGACGTAGTATGGCCTCATGTTGATGTTGACTACGCCGATTCCCTTCTTGTCGCCGATTATTGATGCGATCCTGTTTGCGTCGTCGTACGTTCCTTCCACCGCGACAAATTCCGCGCCATACGAAAGCGCCTGCGCTATCTTGACGTGCTCGATGTCAGAAGGCGCGAAAATATAGCATGGCAGTCCTGCCTTGGCAGCGTGGGCCGCGGTTGCAGCCGCAAGGTTGCCGGTGGACGCGCAGCCAACTGCTCTTAATTTGGTTTCCTTGGCCCTTGACACGGCGACGCCGGCGGGTCTGTCCTTGAACGAAAAAGTTGGGTTGACGGAATCATTTTTGATAAATAGGTTTTTCAGCCCGAGCTTTTCACCCAACTTGTCCGCGACCTGCAGCGGGGTGAGCCCGGCGTTCAGGCTGACAACATTATTTTTGTCAGCAATCGGCAGGAGCTCGAAATATCGCCAGTACGTCTTTTCCCTTGATTCAAAAGTGTGCCTGTTTACAGACAGCTCTTTGTAGATGACGTCCAGAGGACCGAAGCAGTCTTCGCAAACGTAGCGGAACTGTGGCTCGTACTCTTTGCCGCACTCTCTGCATCTTAATGACCTGATACTGCCCATGATTTTCTACTCTCCAGAAACAGGTATGTGATTAAAACATCGCTAAGCACCATTTTAGTATTACTAAACTTTTTCATGTCGATATATTGCATTACTTAATAGCCAGTTTACTGCAAAAATCACAGAAATAACCCGTGATGTCACGGATTATTCACTTGCTGTCAGGTTCTTTTAGCACATTATGGAAGCATGACCTATTGCCCGTGTGGCAGGCCGGCTTATCCGAGTCGACCATGTACAATATTGCGTCGCTGTCGCAGTCGACCAGTATTTCGTGCACCGGCTGAACGTTTCCGGACTCCTCGCCCTTCATCCAGAGCTTGTTGCGCGACGTGCTCCAGAACCAGGCGTTGCCCGTCTTGACCGTGTTTGCAAGCGCCTCCTTGTTGGCGTACGCCAGCATCAGGATGTCCTTGGTCTTCCTGTCCTGGACGATTACTGGCAACAACCCACCGCGCTTTTCAAAGTCGATGTCCTTGAGCGACTTGTTCATGCACCCTTGATATCGACGCTGGGCAGAAATAAATCTATAGCAGATCCACTTCGTGGAGCGTGATTATGCCGTTGTCGTCGACCATCCTTCTTATTTGCAGGAGTAGGGGCTCGAGCTTTGTCTGCTCGTCCACCACATCTATTATCAGAGGGTAGTTGACAGAGATCCCCTCGATGTGGAGTGTTGATCTGCCGCGCCTGCCAAAGCCGTCCACAGCGTTCACCACCGTTGCTCCGGATATGCCGGCGCCCATCATGAAATCGAGCAATGCTCTGTACAGCCGCTTGCCGTGCAGCTCATCGTTCTTTTTTATCCTTATAGTCAGGGTCCACATCTTTTTTGCGACCATGCTACATACCTCCCTTGACTACGAGCAGGCTTGCTATAGACCTGCCGCCTATCACCGCGCCAAGCGACAGGCCGATGTTTGCCAGTATGTTTATCGCGACGTTGCCAAACTGCCAGTTGTCAATCATGTTGGTTGTTTCAAGGGCAAACGACGACATCGTGGTCAGCGATCCGCAGAACCCGACGGCCGCCAGGAACGAAAATTTTGTGTCCAGATTCCACAGCACCGACAGTATCGAGAAGACGCCCAAGATAAAGCTGCCAATCACGTTGACTACGAGGATGTTGACTGGGAGCGTGCCCAATATCAGCGGCGACTCGGCCAGTTTGTACCTAACAAAGGCGCCTGCCACGGCTCCTACAGCGAGAAACGCGAATTCTATTCCTTTCATTATGCCCACCATGTTTTCCGTTGGTAGGCATAATCAGCGCTTTTTGGAAAAAGGCGGTTTTGGCTCACACGCCAAGGCTAATGCCATAGCCTGCAATTCTGGCAGTGAGCTGGAAATAAAAAGCTAGCTCCGCCGCGTTGAGGTTGTCGTAGATTGCGCGATGCAGACAGAGTTATATCCCCCTTGCGTCTTGATGCTGACAGCGAGGTGGGGAAGCCAGGTTATCCCGGCGGGCTCATAACCCGCAGAGCGGTTTCCACTTTCTGCAAAATTGCAGGTGGCCGTAAGTTCAAATCAACCCCTCGCTATTCTTTTTTCACAGCAGCCTGCCATATCTTTATAGGCATGCGGACGAAAAATATTGCATGCTAAAATTCAAGTGCCGTGATGTCGGGTTTGACTGCGGCTGGAGCGCAAAGGGCAAGACGGAGGACGACATACTGGCCCAGTGCGCGGCTCACGCCACCAAGGATCACAAAATGAAGCCTGAAGAGATCACGGAAGAACTGAAAACCAAGATCAAGGCCAACATCCACAAGTCTTGGTTCTAGGCCAGCTGCAAGCCGGCCTTTTCAAGGCCATACCTCTGCAGAGGCTTTGTCAGGTGCCGGTGAGCCTTGGGAGTGGGGACGTAGAGCCCACCCTTGATCACGCGTTCCTGCGGCACGAAAACCTTCTTGGCATTCGTGTCCTTGTGCTTGCACCTATCGCACTGGAAGCCCTTGTTCCTACCCTCAGATTTCATGCGCTTGCCGCACATTTTACAAAGTGGGTTTTGCACGTCAAAAACGGGCGCAAGCTTCAGTATTAACAGGTATTCGACGTTCAGGATCTTGGGATGCTTTGTCGTCCCCTTTCTTACACCGACTCCGATTTCAACAATGTCGCCTGCTTCAAGCTTTGCCGCAACGCTTGCAAGCCCGGTAGGTTCGTAGACTGCAGCCGGCATTTTCGAGCCGTCCTGCTCTACCGTAAAGATTACGTGCCCGCCCTCCATCGCGTAAGGCTTGCTTGCCACCCTACACCTCAGGTGGCCGGCGGTGTACGCCTTGGCATGCTCAATCCTGATCTCGTTTTGTAGGTGCATGTTGGTCCCCTGGTTTGATCTGAAAATGGTCCAGCCGTCAAGCTCCTCCTCCGGCCGCAGCGCCTGAAGCGCCAACCCGACGACCTCGGGGCTCTCCCCCCTCACGCCAAAGAACACCGGGTCCGGGCCGTGCGGCGCGATAAGCACCCTCCCGTGGTTCCTGTCATAGTTGTTGAACGTTTTGGGGTAAGTGTCGGCGCTGAACCTGATCACGCGCTCTTTGTCCACGATGCGCGGCAGGCCGCAGTTCTCCATCTTGCGATAGGCGATCAGCTCGTACGTGTGGTCGCATTCAAGCAGGCAACCCATTGCCCCGAGCGATCCCACGAGCCCCTGCCCATTGCCATAGGTGAAATATCCGACGCCGGCGGCCTTGGCCACCTTTTCGGCCATCTGCCTGCTCAGCACGTCGCACATCGCAAGGACGCTGAACCTCTGCAGCTCGGCCGGAACGCGATCATTTTCCAAGAACGCAACCCCGGGGTTTGCCCCGCTACCTATGGCAGAGCCCTCCTCCACCGCCTGCCTGACGTGATCGACGACCCTGCCTGCATCCGGCACCCGCAGCCGCAGGCAGACCGCCCCATTGCCCCGCGTCTTCCACGGGATGTTGGGGTTGAGCCTGATAAGGAGCGGGTAGTCCACAAGCTTCGCTCCCTTCGTCTTCAGCTGCTCGGCCACCTTGAACGCAAGGTGCGTTGTGCACCTGCCGACTTGCGAGTCGGTGTCGTCGAATGCCACGTGGAGCGTCTGCATGTTCGGCATTAGGCGCCGTAGCTATATAGCCGGTTCTGGTTCCAACCAGAAAACTACGTACAAAAGTTGAGAAGAATTAATATTGTGCAAATGTCGACTTTCTCCAATCTTATCTGCCCAGATAGACTGGCTGACGGGAACAGGCGCTCTAGCGTTGTACAAAAAGCCACGACCAAATTAGCGGCCCACCGCCGCTAGTATCCCTATGTGCAGGGCTGATTGGCCTGTTCTTCATCAGTCTTTAATTATATCGCTGTTATAAAATCGGCATAGGGTTTAAATAGTTTCAGCATGGATCGTTGGATAAGTGAATTAGATGCCAGTCGCAATACTTCCTGATATTAGCGAACAACACTGCATTGGCTGTGCTCTCTGCGTAGAAATTTGTACCAGCCTTGGTCCAGATGTGCTGAGGGTAAAGCCAGTGGAAGGATGGAAGAGGGGCAAGGCATTCGTGTTCTATCCAGAAAGGTGCATCTCCGACGGAGCGTGCATTGGCGTTTGCCCGACAAAGGCAATCTTCTGGATGAGGCCGATGGATTACACCCCAGGACAGCCAATCCCACTGAAGAAGGCCGGCCTTTTCAAGAAGGGCTGGGAAGAAGGTTAAGTCCTTCAACTACACTTTTCTTTTTTAATTTTTATTCAATAAATTATTAATACCGTATTTGCTGCCTTCTCCGCATGGTCGAATGGGACGAGCAGATCAAGGCGCACCTCTTCTGGGTCTGGAAGGAAGGGGAGGGTTTCCTGAAGCAGGGCAAGGAGGGCATGATGGTAATAACGGATAAGCGCTTTGTTTTCATTACCAAAACAGAGATGACGGTCAGTATGCACTACACCCATTCGATCAGGCAGGCAAAGCGCTTTCAGGCAGGAGAAAACGTCTTCCGCCCGGCCGAGGGCTACAAGCTCGAGCACCTTGAAAAGGACCTCGACAAGAGCCCGGACAACCTGGAAATACCGTTCAACCAGATCCTCGACATCACTGTGGAGGAGAAGGGCTGGGGGACGCTCCTGAAGGTCAAGCAGAACCTGGGCGACAAGTCCAAGGTACACAAGTTCTCCATGGTCAAGGGGTGGGTCAGGTACCCGGCAAAGGAGCCGATGGGGTTCCACAAGATGGACTGGACCCCGCTCATAAATCTGGTAAAAACGGCGACGCAAATGTAAATTTATATTGCAATTGCCCAATCCAGAGCTCAACCGATTTATGACAAAGACAAAGGCATTCGTCCTGATAAACACGGATGCTGGACTGGAGAAGCTTGTGCACGAAGAGATCAAGTCGCTTGAAGGCATCAAGGCAGTCTATGATCTGTACGGCGAGTACGACCTGATGGCAGTCGTGGAGCAGGAAACGGGCAAGGACGTAGCCGAGGTCGTCTCGTGGGAGCTGCGCAAGATAAAGGGGATACGCAGCACCAATACGATGGTGGTCGCGAAGTAGTAATATTGGGCGTTTTTGTATCCGCGAAGCGTTGCCAAAAAAGCTGTTCGTCATCGGCGTCGGGCCCGGCTCGCCCAAGTACCTGACCGATGTCGCCAAGGAAGCGATCAAAAAGTCGAGCTACGTCGTCGGCTACAGGTACACGCTGTCAACCATCGAAGACGCAATTGACCGAAAAAGCCAGCAGGTGTTTGAAGTCACGATGAGGACGCAGGAGCAGGTCTACCAGGACGTTTACAGAAAGATGAAAGACGGTGAATACTGCACCGTGCCCTTCACCGGCGACGTCAACTTTTCAGAATCAGAAGTGGTTGACAGGCTGCTAGAAATTTTTGGCGACGATAATGTCGAGGTGATCCCCGGCATCAGCTCTATTCAGGTGGCCGCAGCCAAGGCCCGCGTGCCCACCGACAAGGCTTTCATAGTCACGTTCCACGTGACGGGCGACATCGAGCAGAAAAAGAAAGAGCTGCTGGAAGCGGTGAAGCAGGGCAGGAGCGTGGTACTGCTGCCAAGGCCCTGGCCGAACGACCCCGCAAAGCACTTGATGCAGTCTGAAATCGCGAAATTCCTGCGCCAGAACGGCGTCGACACTGCAAAGCTAAAAGCCTGGGTGTTTGAGAACCTGACCACCGAAAAAGAGACGACGTTCAGGGGCACGGTCGCAGAGCTCGAAGTAAAGGAATTTTCAGACCTCTCGGCGATGGTTATTGACCAGACGAAGAGGCAGACCTACCTCGAGTTCTAGCCGGAAGTTTAAATATCAAATCGCACCTGATCGTTCCCATGCCAATGGAAGAGAAGTCTGTTGGCATGCAGGACGCCGGCAAGGGCCCTGCCAAGTATTGCGTTGAATGTGGCGCAAAGATACCCCGGTCGCAGAAAGTCTGTCCTGCATGTGGCGAAAGTCAATAACTCCTCTCTCCTTTTTGTTGCAATCTTTTTAAAATACCACATGTGAATCTCACATTATGAGCGAAAACAAATATCCGGTCTCCCAGACATATACTGTTCTGGACGGCCATGACATTTACCGCAGCAGCAATCTAATAGTTGCGCTAGTAGTCGTTCAGGGCCAGTTTGGCAAGGATCTCAGACCTTATCGGTGGATGAAGCGAAATGATCAATGGAAGGTTGACCTCTGCAGGATGGGAGTCGCTAGGTGGAAGTGGGACGAAATAGCGGCTAAGGCCAACGAGTTCATTGAAAAATATGGCTTGAAGGGATCACAAGCAACCGCGCCAGAGTGATCATACAGGCTCTATCAGAATATTATCGAGGCCGCCAGATGATTCTATGAACCACCATTCTATCAATGCTGCTGCAAAGAGCACTGCCGCAGCTATTCCAAGCTCGATTAGAGTTGGAACTGCGTAATCGCGCCAAGGCCTTTTCTTTACAAAATAATAGATCAACATGCCGCTCCTCGACATTGCTAAGCCGTATGTGAAAAGCTCCATTGCGCCAAAGGGCGTAAGGAAGATTATGAGCGGTGGGGCTTGGCTCAGCAGCGGCTCAGAGCTCACAAGCGCGCTAAAGACCGACCCGGTGGCAAACCCTGAGAACACGCCTAGACCTACGCCTAGGGCCGGGATGAACATGCCAAAGGCGATCCTGACATTGTTGAGGAAGATGCCATACTCGTCGATACCCTCTATCTGTTTTGAGAACTGTTCCTTTAGTTCCTCTGCTTCCTCCTCCGTCATGGGCAGTGCAGCGCCGGCGGAATAGGATACGAGAAAGGCGGCCACGCCAAAAGCCAGATACATGAGGCGCCGCTTGCTAGTCTTAAAACGCAACAGTGATGGATTGCGTGGCATCGTATAATTAGTTTTGTCATCTCGCACCTAGCAAGCTGGTCTTTTTATGCATGCTTGTCATAAAAATAGGCGGTGAGCTACTCCACAGCAATAAGACAGGTAGGCTACTCGCTGTTCCCGCAGTTTTTTTCTCCCGGCAGCGAACCCTTAGACCTAGTCGTTCAGGACATCGCGATAATCATGGTTGTCGCTGCGATAATGCTCGCGATCACGTACAAACTGAAGCAGCCGATGGTCATCGGGTATATTATTGCCGGTATGATAATCGGGCCCTACACCCCGCCCTTCAGCTTTATACAGAGCTTTGAAACCCTTAACTTGTTCGCGGAGCTGGGCATAATCATGCTGCTCTTTGTCACGGGTACGGAATTCCCAATCGCCAAACTTCGCTCGGTAGGCAGGGTATCAATATTTACGGCACTCGCAGAATCGCTAGGCACACTTTTGATAGTGTTCTTTATAGCCCAGAATCTAGGGTTTAGTTTCAACGATTCGATATTCTTGGCCCTTGCACTGTCAATCACGAGCACCGTAATCACGATCAGAATACTGGAAGACGTAGGCCTGATACGCGACAAGTCGTCGACACTCATTCTTGGGATGCTTATAGTCGAAGACATCATAGCGATCAGCGCGCTTGGCGTCATGCAGTCCTTTGTTGCATCTGGTGGCAGCCTCTCATTACTGAACATCGCGATCACGCTCGGCATAGTTGGCGGCTTTATCGGCGGCATAATAATAGTCGGCAGCAAGGCCGTTCCGCGGGTCATAGATAGGGCCGGTAAGACCAACGACTATGCCCTCCTACTGATAACCATCTTAGCTCTCGCTTTTGGCCTATCTTTTCTTGCAAACGGCCTTGGAATGTCGGTCGTGATCGGCGCATTCCTTGCGGGAGTGCTTGTAGCCGAGAGCAAGAGTGCAGCTGTGGCAAGGATAATCACGATCCCCCTGAGAGACATGTTTGCAGCCCTGTTCTTCATATCGATAGGCGCGCTGATGAACATCTCACTGCTCCCCGCGTTCATGGTACCGGCCATGATACTCATCCTAACCTCGTTTGCCTCAAAGTTCCTGATAGTGACTGGCATTCTGGTCAGGTTTAAGTATGACAACACCACTGCGCTCAGGGCCGGGCTCGGGATGGCCGCCACCAAGGGTGAGCTGTCGCTGGTAATAGCAAAGGGTGGTCAGGATGTTGGGGCGATCACCCCGCTTATCCTGCCACTGCTCGGCGTCGTCACAATCGCGACCACCTTCATTGGCCCGTTCATCATAAGGGTGGGAAGCCGGTTCAAGCTTTCCGAGCCCACGGAAGCGGATTCAAAGAAGGAAAAGGAAGAGGAAGGAACCTAGCCTTTGAATCTTTTCCGGCACACAAGCGCCACCGCGGCGGAGCCAGCAAAGGTCGCAGTCCAGTAAAGCCACAGGTCTGAAAGAGCACCGGACAGGAGCGCGGGCGCAAGCGATCTCACCGGGTTCATCGAAGCGCCAGAAATGAAGGAAAAGAAAAAGATGTCAAGCCCCACCATACCGCCGATCGCAATGCCCCCCCACCTTCTCAAGCCCCTTGTGTATACGACTGCAAGGATGACTGCCATCAGAAATGCGGTGACCAGAATTTCAGCGCCAAAGATGAGCGGCAGCGGGAACGAGTAATTGGGCGCGTTTGTGCCTAGGTTCGCCTCGCTCCCGATTAAGACAAGTACGAACAGGCTGGCAAGCAGGGCTCCGATTATTTCCGCGCCAAGGTAGAGAGGCAGCTGCGATTTTCTGATGTGGCCGCTGACGAGGAAGCCTATTGTGACAGCCGGATTGAAATGAGCCATCGAAATCTTGCCAAACGCATAGACCATCGCGGCCACGCCGGCAAATGGCGCAAAAGCTATGAATGCAAGCCCCGGCGCCCCGCCCAGCTTGGCATCTACGACAACCGATCCTGTCGCGCACAGCACCACTACAAACGTGCCGGCAAGTTCGGCAAAAAATATCTTCTGGCCTGCAGTCAGCCTACTCGAGGTTTTCAACAAGTTCTTTTACTCTTCTCTCAATCTCGTCCCTGATCTCGCGGACATTCTCTATGGGCTTGCCCTTCGGGTCCTCAATGCTCCAGTCGACCGGATTGTTCAGAAGAAGGAGCGGGCAGTCGGACCTGTCCATGCAGCCCATGTTGACCGCTCTGGCGGAATTCCTGATCATATCGTCCGTTATGATCTTGGACTTTTGCCTGCTAATGTCGACGCCGGCCTCCTTCATCGCCTGCACCGCAAGCGGGTTTATCTTGCCGGCCGGTTTCGTCCCGGCGCTCGATGCCCGGTAGCCGGCCGGCGCGTATTTTCTGAAAAAACCCTCCGCCATCTGGCTCCGGCCGGCGTTCTCCACACAGACAAAAAGGATTACCTTTTCCTGCACCGTTACTTCACTGCCCTGACTACGATGCTCGTTATCTTTCTGCCGTTCACCGGCTCGCCGTCCATGAACCTGCGCTCTTCAAGCACGCTTGCGTCCCTGAAGCCGGCCTTTTTGATGCTTGCAAGGTAGTCGCTCTTTGCCAGCGCGCCGTCGATGCAGCTGCTCCACATTTCCAAGTCTACCGTCTCTGCCTTCCTGTCTGCGACCAGATCGGAAATCACCATCCTCCCACCGTCTTTGAGGACCCGGCGGATCTCTTTGAATGTTTTCACCTTGTCGGTGGTGAGGTTGATGACGCAGTTGCTGATGACGACATCCGCAGAATTGCTGTCAACCGGAATCCTCTTCTCAATATCGCCTTTCCTGAACTCGACGTTTGCATAACCCCTTGCATTTCTTTTTGCGCGCTCGAGCATCTCTTCGGTCATGTCTATGCCTATGACCCTGGCAGACCTTCCAACCTTGTTTGCCGACAGGAACACGTCTATTCCAGCTCCCGACCCTAGGTCGATCACTGTTTCGCCTTTATGCAAATCAGCAAACTTGACGGGCGCGCCGCAGCCAACACCCAGAACCGACCCCTCAGGCAAGGAGCCAAGCTCGCCCATGTCATAGCCGACATCAGCTGCGGCTTTGGCCGGCGAGGGGCTGGAGCAGCAGCCGGGCGCGCAGCACACGCCCTCGCTGCTATCCTCCAGCGCAATCTTGCCGTAGTTCCTGCGTATCGTCTGCTTGATGTTCTGTTGCCTCTTCTTTTCCATGCTAATGCTTTACTTAGGAAACTATTTAAGTTGTCAAGATGCTACACCTACAGTTGGTGTATCGATGGAAACCAAGATCCCGGTGATACAGAACTGCGGCTTTGCCGGCTACGACCCTTCGTCGCTCATGTCCGAGACGGCCCGGTTGCGCAGGATAATAACGAAAAGGGGGACGCTTGAAATCCTGATACCACTCTGCTGCACTACCGAGCCGGTCAGGTACAAGCAGTTCCGTCAGGCGCTCAAAGGGGTCAGCAGCAAGACCCTTGCCAGCCGCCTCAAGGAGCTTGAGAAGGGAGGCATACTCGAAAGAAAGGCATACAACGAGATCCCGCCCCGGGTGGAATACAGACTGACTGGCAAGGGACAGGAGCTGGTCGAGTCGGTCATGTATCTATTGCAGTGGATGAAAAAGTGGTCAAGGTAGAGGTTGAAGGTGTGGCCCCGCAGCGTCGGATCGGCTGGTGGGGTTTCCAGTCAACCTCATCTGCATCAGTCACTCCGCATGCTTGCAAGAAAAATCTATCCAACATGATTCATTTAGGACAACAATGTCTGACTATTTCATGTACCTGACGAACTTTTTGTACAGCTGCATCCTGCTGGTTGTTTCTTTGCTCGATAGCTGCATGCTGCCCCTGCCCCGCAGGTACTCTATCGTAATGTCGCTGTCGTGGATGAGGCCGAGGAGTGCCTGCAGCTCCTTGAGCTCCACCTCCCTGCCGATCGCTTTTTTCAAGTATCCCTTACGCTCGCCGGCCGGCACCATCTCAAGGACGTAGCGGAGCTTCCTGAAGTCCTTCCTGAGCCGGTGGAGCTCTTCGATCTTGCTGCTATCAGAGAGCACTGAAGGCATCGTCCTGCATATCCTTTCTGCAATCCTGCGCACAACCTTGGTCACCCTTTTGCTGTCCGGCGCGTCACCAAGCTTTATGGCCGGCAACTTTTTGAGCAGCCGCGCAAGCCTAGTAGCCTTTGCAAGCTCGGCCCTCTTTTTCCTCTGCAGGTCGCCTGTGTCAAGGTCTCCAAGTGCTGATAGTCTGCCGGCTATGATGTCGCAGTCACGGGCCTTGCTGCTCGCTTTCAGAAACGCCCTGTACTTTTCAATCCCTGCGCGGTGGCGCCGGCGCGCCTTTTTTGGGAGGAGGGAAAAAGTCGCGTCCAACCTGCGGATGGAGACCCTGACGTCGTGGATGTTCTTTTCGTTCCCCGGGTCTGCAATGTACTCCCTGAGCCTCCTGTTGACGCGCCTCTGGTTCTGGCGGAATTTTCGCTCAAACGCCGATTTTGCCATGACATTTCAGTGCTGGTTTGATCCGAGGAAGTGGTCGATCCTCTTTTGCAGGTCGGCGTTTACCTCTAGGATCGGCCTGTTGCCGTCAACTAGCACAAGGCTGTAGCGCTTCTGCATTCTGCGAAACTCTTTGGCTATCATGCGCTGGTATATCATGAACGACTCGTACATGTCGTCAGAGAGCCCGAGGTCCGCTCCCGACTCGTAGTAATCCAGAAACGTGTTCTTCTGGAAGACCCTGTGCACTAGCTCCTCCGGGTCTACGTCGAGGTAGAACACCAGGTCGGGCACTATGGCAAATCCGAACAGCTGATGCGTCCAGCTCCTGCTCATGCCCCTGACGGCGTCCCTGGCCATCAGGGTGTAGATGTACCTGTCAGCAAGCACGACGTATCCGGCGCGCAGTGCCGGCATTATCTTGTTTTCAAACTGGTCTGCAAAGTCGGCCGCGTAAAAGAGGCTCATGGTCCTCCGGCCCAGCATGTGCTCCTGCTTTGCCTGCATTATCCCCTCGCTTACGAGCTCGGAGCGCCGGAGGCCGGTGTTGAGCACGGCGTGGCCGTCGGCCTCCAGCTTTGCCGTTATCATGCCGATGTGGGTGCTCCTACCGGAAGCGTCCGGTCCTTCGATTACAATCAGCCGACCCTTGACCTCCGTGTCCTGGAGGTACGGGATCCCCTTGCCGTAGTAGCGGATGGGCCGCGGGCTGATTCCGGCCTGCTTCATTGGTTCAGTACCCCCGGCGATATGTTCTTGCGCAGCCGCAGGATCTCTATCACCTTCTGCCTGACATTCCTCTGCTGCTCCTCGATGTCTACTGTGCCGTCGACCACGGTGAACCCTTCCGGCCCTACCATCGACTCGTACTGCTCCACTATCCTCCCCTGGAAGATCCTGTAGCTTTCGTACGGGTCGTTGCTCAGGTTGAGGTCCATTCCCGCCTCGTAGTACTTCAGCTTCGGCCGGTTCTTCACTATCCTATCAAAGGAGACTTCCACCGGCACCCTGAAGTAGAACGCGATGTCCGGCTTGATCGCAAAGCCGTAGACGTGGCGCACCCAATCGGGACTGCAGCCGCGCACCACGTCGCGGGCAAACGCGGTGTAGATATAGCGATCAGCGAGCACGACATAGCCGGCGCGCAAGAGCGGAAAGATGTTCCGCTCGTACCGCGCGGCAAAGTCGGTGGCATGCAGCAGGGAAAACGTTGTGGGGGTCAGCAGGTTCTTCTTCTTGCCCTTTGAAATTATCTCCTTGACCTGCTCTGACGAGTTCCACTCTGTGAAAAAGACCGGCATCCCTATGTAGCGGAGCCACTTCTCCAAGAGCCGGATCTGGGTGGACTTGCCCGAGCCGTCGACGCCTTCTACGATTATCAGCTTGCCCTTTGGGGCGTACTTTTTCATGCTTCAACCTTCTCCTTTATCTTTGCTAATGCCGCCTGCTCGACCGTGCAGCTCACGGAAACGTCAAACGCCTGCTCGAAATTCTTTATCGCGTTTTCAAGCAGCGTCGCAGGCACGAACTGCCGCGGCTGCGGCATTATCTTGATGTCCACCTTTTTCCCCTTGATGGAAAGCTTGGCATTTGCCTTGGCTCTCTCAAGTATGGCCGAGAGCACAAGGCACGCCGATATCTTTTCTATGGATCTTTTGTTTTGCGGTTCCAGAATTGACCTGTAGCGGGAAAAGAGCCAGTCGGCTGCCTTTTCCTTCCGGGTGTGCACAATCGACAGCGCAAGTATCAACTGCTCCCTGTGGCTCAAGAACGCGCTGTCCTCGTCTATCATCATGTAGAACAGGTTGTTCAGGTTGGTGACAGGCGGCAGCTCCTTCGCCTGCCTGATGGCGTGCGTCAGGATCATCCTCTCCTTTTCGCGCAACATGCCATTTGATACAAGCGGCCTGACCAGCGTGACTGTGTGCTGCGGAAGCATCTCCGCCTGGCAGGCGAACGTCACGAACGCCTTTGCCTTTTCGTTGCTGATTCCGCTGCGGTAGAACGTCTTGGGGTCGCGGATGAAAACCGACAGTATTCCCTCGCGCAGGCCTTCCGCGCTCACCACCAGCCGCTCAAAGCCGAACTTTTGCAAGAGCGCGTCAATGACTGCCGCGCCGGCGGTCACGGTCTCGACCCTGTTGCTGCCGATCGCCTTTATTTCTGCCAGCTCGTGCGCGTCCATTTCGTACAGCTCCCTTGCAATAGACGACACAGACTCTGGGTCCATTCTGTAGTTGTGGACCTTGTCAAGCTCATAGTCATTCAGCTCCTGGTCGTACCGGGCCATCGCCCTCAGCGTGCCTCCGACCCCCACGAGCGTGGTGTCGGGGCTCATGTCCAGCTCCTTTCTGTCCGGCAGGGTCTCAAGGATGTGCTTCTCCATCTTTCCATAGTCCTTTCTGGAAAACGTGCCGTCCTTCCTGCCAAACATCTGTGTCAGCCGGAGCGCGCCCAGCGGGTACGACTTGATCTTTTTGATGCCGTAATTTTCCGTGTAAACCAATTCTAAACTGCCGCCGCCAAGGTCGAAAAAGAGAGCGGTGGGGACGCAGGTCGCCTGGAGCGCGCCGATGTACGAATACAGCCCCTCCTCCTGCCCCGACAACACCTTGAACTGAAAGCCGGTCTGGCTGTAGACCTGTTTCAAAAAGTCGTTCTTGTTGCCGGCCTCCCTGACAGCGCTGGTAGCCACCGGCAGCACGTGCCGGATGGAATCGAAATTGATGATGTCACGGAACATGCGGAGCGCGGCTATCGTGCGGTCCACCTGCTCCTTTCCAAGGTAGCCTGTTTCGTTCAGGCCCTCGCCCAGCTTGACCTTGACCCCCTCCTGCTGGTACGCCTTGAATGTCCCGTCCTTCTTTATGTCATAGTCGACAAGCTTGACAGAGTTGAAGCCAAGGTCTATTACCGACACTCTCATTTTTCCGCAGCAAGAATGCAGCGGCTACGATAATAATATTATCTATATGGATCACTTAGCGACTTTCTTTAGATGCTTTGGGGTCAAAAGCCACCTCAGCTCGCCCTTTATTTTTGGCTGGAACGAAGACACGGTGAGCTTGGCAAGGCCAGCTTTTTTCAGCACTATTCCGCCGGCCCCGGTGCCAAACGCAATTTCGCTTACCATTGTGCTCAGGTAGGGCTCGTGGCCGACCACAAGGACGGACGACTCCGGCTTGAACTGCGACAGCTTGCGGTACAGCTCGGGCCTCCTGCCCTCAGGCTTGAGCTCGCCCCACTCTTCCACGTTGCCCTTCTTGACCTTCAGGATCTTGGCCACCGCGTCGGCAGTCTGGCTGGCGCGCTTGAGCGGGCTCGTGGCGACAAAGTCAAAGCTGACGCCAAGCGTGGCGAGCGCGCTTGCAACCTCTTCAACTTCTTCAAGACCCGCGACGGTAAGCAGCCGCTCGGAATCCTTGCTTCCGCTTGGGATGCGCTTGCCGGCTTCGCCGTGTCGCAGTATGTAAAGCTCCACGAACGGAAAACGACGCTTATGGTATAT
>DASPGV010000062.1:0-2811 GCA_035620415.1 Nitrososphaera sp. | reverse complement strand
GCTCTTTGGCCACGTGGAAAAGCCCGAGCATATTGTCGACCACGTGATCAAGATAAGAGAGCTCAACAAAAAGACGAAAGGGTTCACCACATTCATCCCTCTCAAGTTCAGCCTTGAGAACACCGAGCTGGAGCAGAAGGGTCTTGTCACTGCTGAAAGCCCGGCGACCTACGACCTCCGCGTCATTGCAGTGTCCCGGCTGCTTCTAGCAAACGTGCTCAACAATATCTCTGTCTACTGGGTCGCGCTTGGCAAAAAGGTCGCGCAGGTGGCGCTATCGTACGGCGGCAACGACATGGTGGGGACAGCGTTTTCCGAGGAGATATTCAAAGCCGCAGGCAAGGAGACCGGCACGTCGACTCAGGAGCTGGCTAGTTTGATCAGGGAGATCAAGCGGGTGCCGGCAGAGCGCGATACCTTCTTTAACAGTTTGCACCGGTTCGACTAGACTACCTTTACAACAACGTCAGAATCAAATATCCCGCGCTCTTTTGCCATTTCAAACATCTTTTCAATCGCGCGCTTGCCGTCGTGGCCCATGTCAAGCGTCAGCTGATTGACGTACATTTTCACGAACCTTGTTATCGTTTCCTTTGGCTGGCCCCGGCCGTACTGCATCGCATAGCCCACGGCGGCGTCAACATTGTCAAGGCCATACTTGACCGATCTGGTAAATACGTCGCTGAATTCTTTTATCTGCTTCATGCTCATTGTGCGCGTGCTCGCCACGTTGATGCCAAGGGGCACCGGCAGGCCGGCCATGTTGTCTGACCACCAGCTGCCAAGATCAAATGTGCTGACAAATTTCGTCTTGTCGTATGTTATCTGCGCCTCATGGATAACGAGGCCGGCGTCAACCTTCCCTGACGCAACAGCGTCCGGTATCGCCTCAAACGACATCTCTTTCTCCTCGAACCTGCCGATCGCCAGCTTTAGCAGCAGGTTGGCGGAGGTCATCTTGCCCGGGATTGCGATCGTCGCCTTTTGCAGCTGCTCCGACGTCAGCCTGCTGTCCTTTTTCACGATAACTAGGGGTCCGTAGTTGAGCCCGAAACTGCCGCCGCTCTTTAAAATGACGTAATCGGTCAGGTAGGCGTAGGCGTGTGCCGACACAGCAGTCACGTCAAGCTCGTACTTCAGGGCACGCCTGTTGAGTGTTTCAATGTCCTGAATCACGTGCTTTACGTTAAAGTTAGACTTGACCTTGCCAGACGCGATGCCGTAGAACATGAACGCGTCGTCCGCGTCCGGCGTGTGGCCCAGCGTTATCTTCATCGGCTCCGGGTCTTCCCCTGCCACTATTAACTCTTGGCAACATTTAATAGTGCTTCGCAAAACTTTTTTCGATTGAAGTATGCCGAAGTTCAAGTCGACACAGGACATATTGAGGATAATTGGCAACAAGGATCAGATACGCAACTTTGGAGTCATTGCCCACGTAGACCACGGCAAGACTACCATGAGTGACAGCCTGCTGGCCGCGTCGGGCATCATTTCCCCATCGGTGGCAGGGCAGGCTCTGGCGCTCGACTCTATGAAGCTCGAGCAGAACCGCCAGATGACGATCAGGGGTGCAAACGTGACGCTATTCTACGAAACAGACGGCAGGGAGTACGTAATCAACATGATAGACACGCCCGGCCACATCGACTTTACCGGCAGGGTGACCCGCGCCCTCAGGGCCATAGATGGCGCGGTGGTGGTGTCTGACTCGGTGGAGGGCATCATGACCCAGACAGAGACCGTGACGAGGCAGGCGCTTGAAGAGCGCGTGAGGCCGGTCCTGTACATCAACAAGATAGACAGGCTCGTCAAGGAGCTGAAGCTGGACGCGGCCGCCATGCAAAAGTGGCTTGCCAACATCATCTCGCACTTTAACCAGCTTATTGACATTTACGCCGAGCCCGAGGTTAAGGAAAAGTGGAAGGTCAGCATCGAAAGCAACACAGTGGCTTTTGGATCTGCCAAGGACAGGTGGGGCTTTAACTTTAACATGTACAAAAAGACGGGAATCGGCTTCAAGCAGGTTTACGAGGCTTATACCAGCAGCGATCCCAACGCGATAAAGGCGCTGTCTGAGAAGTCGCCCCTGCACGACGCCGTGCTTGGAATGGTGGTGCAGCACCACCCGCCTCCGCACGTCGCGCAGAAGTACAGGATCCCGAAGATCTGGCCCGGCGACCTCAATTCCGACATCGGGAAGGCGCTGGTGGCATGCGACGAAAAGGGCCCAGCGCTCATGATGGTAACGACGATAAACGTCGACCCGCAGGCCGGCAGGGTGGCGACCGGCAGGCTGTTCTCTGGCACGATAAAGGACGGCGACGACGTCTTCCTCATCGACGCAAAGAGGCCCGGCAGGGTGCAGTCCGTCAACATCTACATGGGCAACACCCGCGAAATAGTGAGCGTGATTCCGGCAGGCAACATCCCGGCGCTGCTCGGGCTTGACTATGCAATTGCAGGCGAAACGATATCGACTGTCAAGGGCACGCAGGCGTTCGAGTCGATCAAGTACGTGTCAGAGCCGGTGGTCACGATCGCGGTCGAGCCAAAGCACCCTAAGGACCTCCCCAAGCTGGTCGAGGGGCTGCGCACCATCACGGTAGAGGATCCGAACCTCGTGGTGAAGATAAACGAAGAGACCGGCGAGACGCTGATGGCAGGCATGGGCGTGCTGCACCTAGAGATCGCGACTTCCCTTCTGCAGGAAAAGGGCCTTGAAATCGTGACAACAGAGCCGCTCATCAACTACCGCGAAACCATCCGGGCAAAGGCGGGCCCCATAATGAGCAAGTCGCCCAACAAGCA
>DASPGV010000061.1:0-22325 GCA_035620415.1 Nitrososphaera sp. | reverse complement strand
CCATCTTCAGTTCGCCGGTCTTGAGCTTTTCAATTGCCTGCTTCACCGACAGGTTGCCTACCACCTGCAGGTCTAGCACGCTCTGGCCTGCCTTTTCCTCTAGAACCCACAGCAGTTCTTCGATCCTGCCGCGGTTTTCTGCAAGCCGGCCCGAATATTCCTTGAATGCGCTTTCGTTGTGGTCCCGGATCGCCTTTGCAAGCATCTTTGCTATAGAGCTCGACTGGCCTTCCAGCAGGTCTATCCTGAGCCTGAGGTCCTTTTCGGCGCGCAAACTGCCATCCCTTGGCATCGAAGGGGTTTTATTCATTTCTTCTTTTGGTAGACCAGAAGGTCCCGCCGGTCGCCTTCCACTTTTTGTAGTCGGCAAGTATGGTGGCGTGGTCAAACGCAATCTGCTGCCTTTCAATGTCTGCAAGCTCTACCCATTCGATGCTTGCTGCGTCGTCCCCTGCCTTGCCCGACCCGCCCAAGATTATCCCCACAAAGACCGTGGTCATGATGTGCTTCCTTGGGTCGCGCCTTGGATCCGAATATACGCCCAAGATGTCAATCGCTTCCACTTCAAGCGACGTCTCTTCCATCGCCTCCCGCTTCATCGCGTCCTCTACGGTCTCGCCTTCGTTGACAAAGCCGCCGGGTAGTGCAAGTTGCCCCTTGAACGGGTCTTTCTTGCTCTTTATCATCAGGACCTTGGAGCCGCGCTGCAGTATTACGTCGACGGTCGGGGTCGGGTTGCTATATTTCACGATCTGAAGAACGATGGGGTGCTATTAATGGCTCTAGCGCCTGCAAAAATTACAAGAATGTTTCTTATTTCCATAGTAAGCTCACTAATTAAAGAGGATAGAACTAAAATCACTGTGGTATTTCTGAAATATGCTAAATTCTTATTAGTATGTGCCGCGAAGTAATAGAAAATGTCCGCGCTCTTTTTAGAGGCCGAAGATTCCCCGGCTCCGCTTGCAATTTGCCCAAGGTGCGGGAGGCAGGTAAGGATAGACGGACACTGCGAATGCGAAGCGATATTCTTCGCAGGGTACAAACGCAAGTGAGCCGACGCAGTGATCGTACGGGCACGTCGCTAGCCTATATCAGGAAGTTGTGAAGCGTGGTCTGCCCTAGGTGCGTCCTATCGATCCGCCTTGAACCGATATAGTCCGGAAAGCCGCACTCCATCCCGTAGTTTTTGATGCTTTCCTCCAGGTAGCCGGTGATTTTTTCTGCATACTTTCTGTCTGCAGCGACATAATTGGAATCGAGCGGCTCTTCAAACCCGTAGACCTGCTTGTACTTTTCGATGCCGTCCGGGACTTCAAGCAGCCGCAGGGCGAGCTTCATGCGCTCCCAGATGTCGGTCCGCAGCCGCAGCACCGCTCCAAAGACGTATTTCAGGCCGGCTTTTTTGCAGCTCCTGACCACCGCCTCAAGCTCCTCTTCCGTGTCGGTGACAAGAGGCATTATCGGGTCGACATTGACCCCGCAGCACACCCCGGCGTCGGTGAACTTTTTCATGACCTGAAACATCTTGCTTGCCGGCGGCGTCCCCGGCTCGACCACCCTCCGTATCCTTTCGTTGCAGGTTGTTATCGACCATATGACAAAGCAGTTGTCCCTGTATTGCTTGTGCAGTTCTAGATCGCGCTCGATTATAGATGACTTTGTGAACACGATGTAGGGCACATTGTATTTCTGCAATACCTGCGCGCACCTTCTGGTCAACCCGTAGCGGAGCTCTGCTGGCTGGTACGCGTCGGTTGCGGATGCAACCATCACGGGGTCGATGGTGTCTGACTTCCACGCGGCAAGCTGCCTGTCCAGCACCTCGGGGGCGTTGCTCTTGGCGTAAATCCTGTCATAGAATTCTGGCGACCACTCATACGTGGCATAGCAGTAGGCGCAGCGGTGGCTGCAGCCCTGATATGGGTTTATTGCAAGCCCATTGTAGCTCTTGACGTAGAATGGGTGGATTATCGACTTGCTTTTCTTTTCTTCGAGCGTCGCCGCTCCGCTGTACCATAGCGCAGGCATGTTGACGCATGTCAAAGGCATTTCTAATAAAGCAGGCAGCACCGGCAGGGGAGGGGGACTGCATTACTTGCCAAGTCTTAATACAATTCCCAGAAGCGCTGCCCCGAATGATGCGAGACAGATGGACAAAACAGTCAAAATGAAATTATTATTGGCGGGATTTTCTATATAAAATGAAGGGTCATTACAGGGGATATGAGTCTCCACACTCAAGACATCTTCGCGAACGTAATCTTGGCAGGCTGCGCGCTGATTTAGGACAGGCGACATCGAAAGCAGTAGCAGACCGATACCAATGCCCATCATAGATATGGAAATAAGCCTGTAAAGTCTTGTTGTCTTGCTGACCTGCATCTTGTAATTAGGAGGGATTTCTTGTAATGAACTTTTACCCAAAGTATAGTTTTTTATTGTCGCCGGTGCTGAGTGCACCTATGAGAGTGGGCGTGGCGGGCCTCGGTCTGATGGGTTCTGGAATCGCGACTAGGCTTGTAAATGCCGGTCATGAAGTGTCGGTGTACAACCGCAACAGAGAAAAAACAGTGAAGTTTGCAAAGAGCGCCAAGGTGGCCGCAAGCCCAAAGGAACTTGCAGACAATTGCGACCTTGTTATAACAGTCGTCACCGACTTTGCGGCAGTCAAGCAGGTGCTCTTGGGCAGGGACTGCATTGCCGAGTCGGGCAACAAAAAAGTAATAGTGGCAGATGTCAGCACGATCTCACCTTCGCAATCAGAGTACTGCGCCATGGAGCTCCGCAAGGCAGGATTCGAGATGCTCGGAATGCCCGTGATGGGAGGGCCTGCCCTTGCAGAAACCGGCGAGCTCGTTCCAATGGTGGCCGGCAGCAGGCAGGCGTTTGAAAAAGCAAGGCCGGTCATTGAAAAGCTGGGCAAGACCTTTTACGTCGGCGAAAAGGACGGGGCCGCGAACGCGATCAAGCTGGCGCTCAACCTCAACATCGCGCTCGTGGCAAGCGCCGTCTCCGAAGGGATAACGCTTGCAAGGGGCTGTGGAATCGACCCTGCAATATTTGTCCAGATACTGAACTCGACTTACTTCAAGACCGGGCTTTCAGAAAAAAAGGGTCCCAAGATGGTAAAGAACGACTTTACGCCTTCGTTCCACCTCAAGAACATGCTGAAGGACCTGGAGCTTGCCAATTCAACCGCGCAGGCCGCCGGCATCACGCTCCCCCAGACCTCGCTTGCTCAGCAAGTCTTTACCGCGGCAAACAACACAGGCTTTTCCGATCAGGACTATACTTCTATCTGCGCCTTTCTGGCAAAGATAAACGGGATGGAGAAATGAAGCTCGAAAAAATAGAGGACTTCAAGGCAGGCGAGTTCACGGTGTTTGCGTCGCTGCCGGACATGGGAAGAGTCGGTGGGCTTGTGTCGTCGTTTCTTTCGCAGCACCTGAAGGCAGAGCCGGTGGCCGAGATAACATCAAGCGACAAGCCGTGGGTCTCGTACGCCGACGGCGTGGTGAAAAGCGCAAGTGACATCTACAAGATAAGCTTCGACAAGCGACACAAGCTGCTGGTATTTGCCGGCGAGTCGCAGCCGCAGGACCCGGCCGAGCTCCACAGGCTCTGCAACATGCTGCTTGATTATGTGCAGTCGATCGGCAAGGTGACAAGGCTCTACGGCGCCGGCGGATACCTTCGCGAGCAGGTGACGGGCGCGCCCAGAGTGTGCGGGGTGGTGAACAAGCCGGGGCTGAAAAAGGTGCTTACAAAGGCAGGGATCGACCCCGTCGGGAACGAGATAACGAGCATAACTTGGTTCAACGGCCTCATCCTTGGGCTTGCAGCAGAGAGGGGCATCGACGCGATAGGGCTGTTTGGTGAGATAGCCGAGACAACCGTCCCGCAGCCGCTTGCAGCAAAGACGATAGTCTCGGCGTTTTCAAAGCTGGAAGTGGTATCGATAGACACCAAGCCCCTCGACAAGCAGTACGAGTCGATTCTTGAAGAGATACAGAAAAAGAAAGAGCCGTCAAAATTTGGGCCGGGAATAGGCTAGTTCGAACCCTTGGTTATTGCATCAAGTCAGGCTCTTACGGCACTTTAGGCACTTCTTGGCAAAGGGCGGATAGTTGATGTTGCAATCAGGACAGAGATTGCCTTTATGCCCACTATTTTTGGTCTCGGCCGCGTCTGTTTTCCAGCCACCGCGTATTAATCAAGTAGGAATGCAGTGCAGACAAACTACGTATATGTCCCACTATTTCTATTGGTTTCAACTCCACAGATTTTCCACCAAAGGCAGGTTCTGCCCTGATGTCTGTGGAGTACATAACCCCATAATGGCGTCTGTCAGGGCAGAACCAATAACTAACTGATATCAAAGGTGGCAGGAGCATATTCTTTAATCCTATCTGTTCGCTATTTAATCAGGCATTGCCGAGTGCAAGATATGTGACATGGAATTTGAGGACAAAGAGAGACTTGAAAGACACAGGAAATGCACGGCAGGAAGTCGAAAATATCAGAAGCCGGATCTATGGATTTCGGTCAGGTAGGCGTATAGCCAGTATAAAAGAACTAATTCCACTGGAACCACTGGAAACGCGCATGTCTGTCAGTGTATCGGCGCGCCAACCGGCGCGTCTTCCGTTATGGTCAGGAAGACGGGTCTGCCATCCGGCCCGTCTGCTGCCAAGAGCATGCCCCTCGAGATGATGCCGCCTATCTTTTTCGGCTCCAAGTTTGTGCAGACGACGACCGTCCTTCCGACAAACTCCTCCGGCTTGTAGTGCTCTGCGCCCCCGACTGCAAGCTCCCTCTGCTCGCTTCCAAGATCCACCGTCGCCTTGAAGACCTTCTTCATTCCCTGCATGCTTTCTGCGTGGATCACCTTGCCCACCCTCAGGCGCACCTTTGAAAACTCTTCAAACGTGATCAGCTGCTCAGCCGGCTCGCTCATGTATACAGTCCAAAGGTTAATGCGCCATTAAAATTGGTTACTGCCTGACCCTGTCGAAAGGCTTCATGACTGCAGGCAGGTTGTCGAGTAGGTCCGTCGCTATCACGTGCAGGCCGGCACGCTTTACGGCAAGGCCGCCTGCAAGACCGTTGAGATACACAGCGGTGATCGCGGCGTCAAACGGCATCATCTTCTTGGCCAAGAGCCCCGCCGCGAGCCCTGACAGCACGTCGCCGGTGCCCCCCACCGTCATCGCCGGCGTCGACCTCTTTATTGTGGCTATTTTGTCGCCGTCTGAAACTACGTTGAGCCAGCCCTTTAGCGTCACAATGATTCCATACTCCTTCGCAAGTTTTTGCACGTTCGATTTCATTTCCCTTTCATTTGTTCCCGGGTCGCGTCCGAATAGTCGTTTGTACTCGCCGGCGTGCGGCGTGACTATGCTGTCCGTGTTTGTGATCTCGCCAAGCGCCTGCGGGATCAAGGCGGAGGCATCGAGCAGGATCTTTGTGCCGGCCTGTTTGAGCTGTTTGACAAGCACAACTATTCCTTCCGGCTCTAGGCTCATCCCCATTCCGATTGCAGCTGCGTCTGCGCGCTTTGGCAGCATGGCGACAAGCCTGTTTGCCGAGCCCACCGTCAGCTTGTCGTCCGGCAGCGGAAGTGCGATCAGCGCAGGGGAAAACGACCTGACAGCAGTGATTATCGAGCGTGGGACAGTGGTATACACCAGATCCGAGCCGGCGCGCAAGGCCGCCATCGAGGCAAGCACCGGCGCGCCATGGTAGGACCTGCTGCCGCCGGTCACAAGCACAATGCCGTTGTCGCCTTTTCTAGACGAAAACGACCGCATGGGCATCAGCTGCCTTATCAATCTGGGCGTGACCGCGATTGTCGATGGCAAATGCTTGCTGTAGTAACTGTCCTTGGGCGAATAAACTTTGCCAATCCCTTCATAAGACAACGCCGGATCCGATGCTGGAAAGACTTGTTAATGCAGCCATTTCATTTTAAGGTGACGCTCGAATCTATCTGAAGATGAGGTCTGAAAACGATTCCAAAAATTATAAATCGAGTGGATCGTTGCTCGCCTCCGATACAACCAAACAAAAGGAGAACAATAGCAACCGCAGTAATGATTGCTGCAGCGCTGTCGGTGACAGCAACGCCTGCGCCCACAAACCAGGAATTTGCAGAAGACGGCAACGGGATGGTCGGGCCGATGTACGGGTGGGACGCAGGATGGGACGACGTCATAAACGCTAAAGAATAGAACGAAGGGACCGAGATTATTGTGGTTATCAACCCGTCAAGCGGCCCGGGCGGGAGCAAGGAATCGCACTGGGTTGACGTTGCAGACGACCTGCAGGGCGCTGGGATAAAAGTGGTCGGCTATTCAACTACCTCATACGCTGGAAGAAGCGAAGGTGAAGTCAAGGACGAGATCGACCGCTACTACGATTGGTATGATCTTGACGGAGTATTCTTGGACGAAGTGAGCACCTCGGATCATGGCTACTACAAGGACCTCCGTGAATATGCGGAAAACCCGGAAGGGTCCCAGACAGTCGTGCTTAACCCCGGTGCTCCTGTGCTTGAATCATACGAAGACGCCGGCGACATAATCATAGTGTACGAAAATTCCGGCAGCCCTTCAGGTGTTGATTCAAAGGGCATCCCGGAGAGCAAGCTTGGAGCGCTTTCATACGGCGGCGAGCCAGCTGAGAGCGAGTACAAGGAACTGACCGAGAGCGTGGGCTATGCATACAAGGCACCGGACTGGATGCATGCGGCTTCAAACATCGAGGATCAGGCTGACTGGGCCGACTGAGTGGGATTGCCGGCCCTCCCTTCTTTTATTTATCCGGCTGTATGCGATGTTTCTTGCGATCCCGTTAAATAGTTGCGATGAGAGCTTGTCATAGCATGACAAGCGGCGGTAGGCACCACAATTCACCGCCGCGGATCATGATCGTGGACGATGAAAAAGACATCCTTGCAATCCTAAAGTCAGGTCTCCAGGCAAGGTGAGGGTTTGCAGTCGAAACGTTCAACGACGGGGAGGCTGCCCTGCAGGCTTTTGCGGGTCATGCTCCTGACTATTACGACCTTGTCCTGACCGACATCAGGATGCCCAAGATGAATGGCTTTGAGCTGTACCGCAAGATAAGGGAAAAGAACGGGTCGATACCAATCGCGTTCATTACAGCGTTTGAAATTAACGCGGAAGAGTTTGCAAAGGTCATTCCCTCGATAAAAGTGCAGGACTTTATCAAAAAGCCGATCAAGATTCCAGACCTAGTGGAAAGGCTCAACGCCATTCTGGCGGCGGCCTAGCCAGGTTCTGCGTGTATTGTTACAATAGAGCCGGGGTACTTGACCCGCACCTGCTTTTCTATCTCTGAGACGCGCTCGTGGATCTGCTCTATTGTCATCTCGCTGCTGAAAGCGCAGTCGACATCCACTATCAGGACGTTATCGGCAGCTCTATAGGTTTCAACCTTGCCCACCCTTTTGACATCGCTTGCACCAAGGATGACTGCTTTTATTGAATCCCGCAGGCCGGCGTCTGCAACAGGGTCCATGCCGCCAACGTCTGGCATCAGGGGCTCCAAGTGCACAGTTATGCTATCCGCGCCTTTCAGCCGCTTTCTTATCGAGTCCTCGACCGCATTGGCTATAGAGTGGGCCTCGGCCAGTGTGGCGGACCTGTTGACCTGGATGTGTAGGGACACTCCTACGGAATCTGTGCCGCCGATCTTTGACACCAGGATGTTGTGGACGCCCCTCACCCCGCTTACCCTCCCCGCCGCCTTTTCGATTATCGACTCTGGCGACGGATCGACGCTGCCCGTCGGCTCAAAATGCACTGTTATGCTGTCCGGCCTGACATCAAGGCCCGACCCTGCCAGGCTCCCGGCTATGTTGCTTTCCACCTGCGCGCTGATGTCGTGCGCGCTTTCAAAACTTATTTCAGCCGGCAGGGTGATCGTGGCTTCAACAAATATTTCCCTGCCGACGCGCCGCATCTTGATGTCGCCGCTGCCCAGCACGCCTTTGGTGCCATCTGCTGCCTGCCGTACCCTTGCGACAAGCTTGGGCGAGATGACATCGGTCAGCTCCATCGCGTTCTGGTACGCGAACCTGCTGCTGAGGTACGCGAGAAAGCCTCCAAGCACCATCGCGGCCACAGAGTCGCCGTGGCCAAAGCCCATGGTGACGAGCCACAGCCCAACGAACGCGACGGAAGTCGAGGCAAGGTCTGCAAAGGCGTGGTACCAATCCGCCTTCAGGGTTGTGGCGGCCGCCTTTTTCATCGCCCTTCCAAGCACGATTATCCTAAAGCCGTCGACCGCCAGAGTATAAACGACCGCCGCAAAGCCTATCGCGCCGGGGGTCACCGCTGGGGCCAGGCCGCCGGCAGCGAGCCTTGCAGTGGCCTCGAAGATGAAGAATATCGCGATGACAAAAAGCGCTACGCCACCAATGAACCCACCGATTGTCTCGATCTTGCCGTGCCCGTAGGTGTGGTCGGTGTCGCGCGGCTTGAGCGCTAGCGTGGTGGCGATTATCAGTATCGCCGTGACCACCGCGTCGAGCAGGGCGTGGGCGCCGTCGGTTACGAGAGCAAGGCTGTTTGTGAATATGCCAGCGGCAAACTCGAACACGAAGACAGAGGTGATGGCGACAAGCGACATCCGTAAGGCATTTCTCTTGATGGCACCAACATCGGCTGTTGTTAACCGCTCTGCCACTGTTAGCAAATTATGGCAAAATTTGTTATTTAGGCATTTGTGTTTCCACCAGCTACTAAAATTACAACGAGCTAAGTCCAAAAAATAGGGAGAATCTAATTCAAGTCAAGCTGACTTTTTAGATTCTTGTATCTGTTTCTGACGGTCACTTCTGTCACGCCGGCTGCCTCCGCGATGTCTGTCTGAGTCCTGCTCTCTCCTGTGTTAAGGCACGCAAGGTACAGCACTGATGCCGCAAGGCCCATCGGGTCCTTGCCAGCGGATATGCCGCTCTTTGTGACGCCCTTCATTATGTTCATGGCGACGCGCTTTGTGCGTTCGCTCAGGTTGGCCCTGTTCGCCACCCTGACGATGCACTTCATCGGGTCTATCATCGGGATCTTTAGGTCGAGCTCCATCACGACGAGCCTGTATATCCTGGCCAAGTCCTTACGCTTGATGTTGCCTATTTCCGCAATGTCCTTGAGCGTCCTGGATGCGCCGGTTTCCCTGCAAGCTATGTAAAGCGCAGCGCCAACCATTGCAGATATCGTCCTTCCTCTGACGAGGCCGCGTTCCTGCGCCTTCCGGTAAATGTACGCGGTCTTTTCGATCACCGCGTCTGAAACGCCGATCTTGTCCTTGAGCCTGTCAAGCTCGGAGAACGCCTGACGCAGGTTCCTGTCTGTAGGCGAATGAGCCTGAGTGCGGAAATCCCAGGCCCTGAGCCGGCCCATAGTGGAGCGCATGGCGACATCGATCGCGCGCCCGCTTGCATCCTTGTCTGTTCTACCGATTACCGTAGACAGACCCATGTCGTGGCGAGCCAAAGAGCTTGGAATTCCTGTTCTGCTCCTGTCGTTTGCTTCTTCGGTTGTAAAAGCGCGCCATTCAGGGCGGCTTTCCTGAACTTTGTCTGACAGCACAAGTCCGCAATTCCTGCAAATGATTTCGCCCGATTCAGGATCTGTGACCGTCTGACCGGATTTGCACATACTGCACATTATTGCCGTTTGCATTTTTTCTAGAATGAGGTACTAATATTATCGTGATTCGAACTAATAAACAATACGAATTGTGAGATATTATTGTTATGATTCCATTTCCATTCAGATTCTGATCGGCGAGATAATTTTCTGTAAATTTATTGAAATACAGGTCGTAACAGCGACATTCCTATATTGTGCAAAACATGGCGATCTGGCACCAGTATCCATAATTTTACTACCTGAATGCACTAGATTTTCTAGAGGCCGGCTATGAGCCGGACGAGGTGGGTCAGCTGGACCGGCTTGATCAATACCGAGATTTTCTTGCCGTCAAAGAACCTGTTTTCCGCGAGCTCTTTTTTCACGTCTTCAAATGCGGTGACAATCAGTATTCTTGCAGCCGGGTGGCTGCGCAGGATTTTTTCTGCGGCCTGAAGTCCATTCATTGATCCAGGGAGCCTATAGTCCAAGATAACAAGATCTGGCATATAGGCTTCATAGTCGTTCTGTATTTCGTTGGCCGTGGGCGCGCTGACTTCTATCTTGTATCCTTTCCTTTCAAGAAAGTCCCTGTAGACCACAAGGACATCTTCCTCGTCTTCTATTATCATTATGGTTTGCACCTTGTCCTGCTGTTTCAGACCCACGGTACACACTAGGGATCATTGTATTTAACGATCTTTTGCAATTGCAGGCGCTCCACCTGCTGTTAATCTTCACATAGTTTGTTGTACGATATTTTACCGGTGCCAGTAAAACTAGGCGGCCTGATCCGCGGAAAAAAGGGGAGCAAGGTAGTCCGCACCAGGAACTGGTCTGAAGAGGCCGGGGTAGTGGAGAGCATCCTTGGCAGCAGGTATCTTTTGGCCGCCCAGATAGGCGACGAGATAACAGTCAAGTACGTGCACGAAGAGTGGGATGGGCAGTGGCAGCACCACTACAAGATAGTGATTAAGCACTTGGACACAAAGTGCGCCACCTGCGGGTTTTCACCTGCTGAATGCATATGCGACGATCCCGTGGTCTAGGATACCGGCTGTAGCGTTATCCTGAACGTGAGCCACACAAGCTTTAGCACGACTGGCTTGTTTTCAGGCTCTTCTTTTTCTGCCGGCGAGGCTATGGAAACGTTGTTGTCTGGAAAGTCAAGGTTGAGCAGGCCGTACCCGAACAGGTTGTCCTTGCCCTTTTTCCCAAGGTCGCTTGCAGTCCCCCTCAGCACTTCTCTGAGCTCGTCGTTTGTCCATTTTCCGTCACCGTCTACCATGCCGGTATCCTCCCATTCCTCTTCGTCGCTCCCAAGCAAAAGCGCGATAGCTCCGGTGACAAGAGGGGTGGCCATAGAGGTCCCGCTCGACAATCGATACTTGCCCCCTATTGCTGTGGACTTGATTCCCGAGCCGGGAGCTACGAATTCCACTTCGCTTCCGGTAAGCGAGAACGACGAGAGGGCATTGTCCTTGCTTACAGAGCCAACCCCGATCACCTGCGGATAGGCGGCCGGGTAGAGCACGTCTCCTTCTCCGTTGCCGACAGCCGCGACCAGCACCAGCCCCTGCTTGTTGTATGCAGCATCTACTGCTTTTGCCAAGGCCTTGCTGCCTCCCTTGCCGGTGATGCTCATGGTGATGATGTCCATGTCATGTTCAATCGCCCAGTCGATCCCTTTGACTAGGCCGCTGAACGAGCCCTTGCCCTTTGCATCGGACACCTTTATGGCATAAATCTGGGCGTCAGGCGCAGCTCCAACAATCCCCTTTCCATTTTTTGCAGCCGCAAGTATTCCCGCAACGTGTGTGCCGTGCCCGTTATCGTCCATCGGGTCCTTGTCCTTGTTGATAAAGTCGTATCCCCCCTTGTAGTTCCGGGCAAGCTCTGGGTGTTTGTAGTCGATGCCGGTATCAAGCACGGCTATCTTGACGCCCTTGCCCGTATATCCTGACGAGTGCACCGGCTCTGCACCAACGTCTTCTAGTGCCCATGATTCTGAATACTCTGATGCTTCAGCCTTTGCGATCTCGAACTGCCTGTCGCTTTCCACAAACTCTATCTCGGGGTTTTGCGCGAGGCGGGCAAACGCGCTGAGTGGAATAACCGCGTAAAGCATCCCCATGTTTTCAAATTCCTCTGCCACCTTGCCTCCGGCAGCTTCGACCACGTCAGGGTCGTACTTGCCCTCTGCAAAGGAAACGATAACCGCGGTTTCAGCCGAGGTGTGCGCGAAGGGAGCGGCGATGAGCATCGCCGCGATTATGGGAAAAATGGCATAGTACATTGTTTCTGAGAATTATTGATCATAATCTATGATAATAATTAACTAGAACAATATTCTCAACAAATATGCAGGGAATAATGTTAATTTCTCAATTCTCGATCAATAGACATTACGATATTCATGTGATTTTTCGTGTAAATTGACAGTTTGTACATGCATCAAGCTGCAGGACAGACTGCAAATGCTTTGCTACTTGCTAATATAGATGAAATTATTAAAACTCTTGATGCAGAAGACGTTATTCTGCGCAGCGATTTTGCTTTTTGCAGCATTCCCACAGGTTCTTGCCGACGAAGCTGTCACTATGACAGGGCTCGAAGTCTTTGACGAAAATGGCGAGCCTATGCAAAATGTCAGACCTGACGACAGTGTGCTGATCCAGTCAAGGTTGGAGATTAACAATCAGACAGAGCAAGCATTTGTGTATATCGTACAAGTGCAAGACTCTGCAGGCTATACGGTATTTCTAGCATGGACAAGCGGGACATTATAAGTCAGCAATGCGCCAGGTATCAGCTGGCAGCCGGAAAAAACAGGTTCTTACGCAGTGCAAGCGATTCTCTGGACAAACATCGATGCCTCTGCCCCGCTTTCACTTGCGGTGCAAAAGTCATCAATAGATGTCAATGACTGCTCAGGCTCTGCATCGTGTTTCACTGGAAGAGTGACCAAGGTGACAGACGGCGATACTCTCCGCGTAGATGATATTGCGATAAGGCTCTCTCTTGTCAACACACCGGAGAGGGGTGACTCGGGATATTCAGAGGCAACTGCCTTTACCCCTGCGATATGTCCGGTCGGTTCTTCCGCGCTTGTTGACGAAGACGATGGGCAAACAGACGGCAGTTACGGCAGGATAGTTGCAAAGTTGTATTGCGGCGGCAAGATGTTAAATGAAGAGCTGTTACTTGCCGGTCATGCTGAGGTTTATACTCAATATTGTGACGAAAGTGAATTCTCAAACGAGGACTGGGTTGCCAAGTACTGCTAGTGCAGCCACACTGTTACCTTTTTGTTGACATGTAACTTTTCGATGGAATCCAAGAATTTCCTCGCATCCGTTGGTTTGCTTATTATCCTTCCAATTATGTTGACAGGAGAGTAGGGCATTATCTTGCCCTGCTTGCTTACTGGCGTCGGCCCGTAGAAAAAGCAGAGCGCGCTTCCTTCGGGCCAGTACGCGACATCAAATAGGCTGACAACGGACTTGCCATTCTCCTCTTCCTCCTTGATGGGCGTCTCGTCTGTGTACAGCTCGTAGCCCCATCTGTTTATTGTCATCTTGATCGGCAGGCTGCGGATAACCGCCAGTACGGTTTTTGGCGACAGCGAATCATCAAGCTCTATAGCGACCTTTTCGTGCAATTCAGACAACTCGAGCGATGCAGCCTTTTTCATCCTGTCAGTAATGGCAGGAGAGGTTTTCATGTTGTCCCTTCTGCCGGCGCCAGTGCAGAAACCTGCCGTACGGGTTTCTGGAAGGGCATTGAATATTCCGGTAGGTTCAGGGCTACGGTCTTGTTCTTGTGGATGGCAAAAGTTTTGCCATCGTAGGTGCACTTTATTATCGGAAGCACGCTCATCTCGGATACAACGTCTGCAACCTTGTAGTATTCCAGAAGCTTGCGGCTTTCATAGACGGTCTCGTTTTTTCGTCGGAACCTCTTTTTGCCCATGAACTTGAACGCTAGAATGATGTGTCTCTCGGGATAGATGCCAAACATATTGCGGATTATCAGGCACCGTTCTATCTGGTCCTCAGGGACATACAGGATGTCGCTTGTCCCCGACTTGGCCTCGATGGTCAGCAGTATGCCGTCGGTGTTGTTGACCGCTACGATGTCCGGGAGGCCGGTGCTGCTTCCGCCGAGGCGCCGCGCGTGCCATACCCCGTTGTTGAGTCTCTGGACGAGTGTGTGCTCGTACGAATAACCTCGTGAACGTCTGATATTTCCCAACTAGCTAGCGTTGAACATTTCGTATCTTTAAAGTTTCTCAGGGTAGCAAGTCTTTTATTGCAAAATGCCGGCTGTAGCAACATGCAGAGCTCGCTTGAAGCTATCAACAATGAGCTGAAGGACGTACAGGAGCGCCGGGAAAAGCTGATCAAGGGCACGCGTGACGTGGTGATGCTGTGCAGCAAGTCCATAGTCGCGCTGCACCACGGCCAGATTGATGACGCAAAGAGCAAGATGGAGAGTGCAAAAACAATGCTCGAAGAATTTCGCAAGTATTCAAGGGAAGACCTCTACCGCTACATCTCTGTGGCAGAGCAGGAGCTGGTTGAGGCGTACGCACTGCGCGCGGTGATGGAAAACGCGCCCGTGCTGGCAATGCGAGATTTGGATGTCACCGGGCCGTCCTACCTTACCGGATTGCTTGACTGCGTCGGCGAGATAAAGCGTTTGGTTTATGACAGGATGCGCTCGGGCAACGAAAAGGATGCCGAGAAGCTGTTTGCAACGATGGAGGAGATCTACAACGCGATCTACCCCTTTGCAGTCTATGACAACATTGTCGCCGGCCTGCGCAAAAAGCTGGACGTGGCGAGGATGCTTATTGAAGACATCAGGGCTGTGGTCACCGAGGAGAGCAGGAGAAAGGCGCTCATAAACGCGATCGACAGCCTGGAAAAAAAGCGCGGCTGAAAACTGCCTAGATTATTCCTTTTTCAAACCGCTCATATACATCGGGGTTTGCCAGCAACCATCCATAGTGGCTTTCGTCATGTACATAGCGCACCTCTCTTACCCGTGGTATGACGTTGCGCTTTCGCAACGCAAGCACGAATTCGCCCTGAAACGCGAGGCCTATCCGCTTTGCCTTTGCGCTCGATTTCGGGTCCCTTGGCAGAAGTATTCTGTAGCTGAACCTGCCCTGCGAGTCGAGCATGTATTCTTCGACCATCCTGTCAACCGCCCTCCGTATGTCTGACGCCTCCCGTATGTCTATCGTCTCTATCACCGGAAATCTGGCATAGGGCGAATCAGGCATTATTGCAAACAAAGAGTTGAATCAGATAAAATCCATTCTACGGCGGGCTCTCGACTGTCATAGTGACCGTCGCGGAATCGAAGTCCGAGGTAAGATTACTTGTATTTCGCAAACGCTTGTTCGAGATGCCCGGTCAGCTTTTTGTGCCACTCGGGGAAACCTTCTGGCGCGTCTGGGTAGTTGTAGTAGTGATCCACCAACACCTTGTTTATGCTTGCGCAGTACTTTAGGTCATCAGCAAGTTTCTTGTTCATAGCGCCGCGAATTATCATGCCCAGCTTGTCTACTGTGCTGAACTCTGGATGTTCGCCCTTTGTTATCTTGTCGATGTCCATCTTGCTCAAAAAGTGCTTCATGCCATAGTTGATCTGCTCGTTTGTCAGGCCCTGGAGCATCCTGCGAAACACCTCGAGCCCGGCAGTCTTGTAGCCATAGTCGTTGATGAAGTGCTTGTTGTATTTCCACAGGCCCTTTTCAGAAGTGTCGCCGGCCTGCACCGCTTCAACGACGTCCTTGCCAGCTATTGTGGCTGCTATTATCGCCGGCCCGATCCCGCCCGCATCGAGGGGTTTGGGCATCCACGCCGAGTCGCCCACCAGCATGTAGCCGTTTGCCACAAGGCAGTCGTTCTGCCGCCTTACCGAGACTTGCCAGGTGCCCCACGCGTTGCCGTCATCGCTTGGACCGTCTGCCAAGCGCGGATTCTCGATGACAGGATTCGCCTCCACGTATTCGTCTATGAGTGTCTTAAGGTCTGTGTGGACGCCCATCGCCTTGTTGCGCGCGTCAAACGCCTTTTGCTGAACGCCAAGCCCGATGTTCACCTTGCTCCTGCCCTTTGGGAAAACCCAGCCGTAGCCGCCCGGCGCGAGCTTTTGATCAAGGTGGATAATGCAATAATCGGGATCGAAATAGGTCTTGTCGTCGTGTGCAAGATCGAAATTGTAGATGTACCGGCCCGTAGCTTCAAGGTCGTCGCGGTCGATCCTGCGCTGTATGAATGACTTGACAGGCAGGTTGGTGCGCAGGACGGAAGTCACGCCAGTGCAGTCGACCACCAGTTTTGCGGTTTTCTTGAACGCGGTCTTGTTGTCAAGGTCGTCGCCCTCCACTCCCACTACTGTGTTGTCTTCGATGATGAGCGAGCGCAGCGCGACCCTCTCCTTTATCTCGACGCCTGCCTTTGTTGCATCCCTCAGCTGCCTCTGGGGCAGAAGCCGGCGGTTGAGGATGTAGCCCTCTCCATCGAACGAAATGCCCGTCTCGTGGTCCGGCGAGTAGGCGATCACGCCCTTCACGGGGTGCTCTATTTCAGGCTGCCCCCAGCTTATCTTGATCCGCTCTGTCATGTAGTCGACGGTGTTCTTGCCAACCGCGTCGCCGCAGACCCAGCCGGAAACGGTTTTCCTGCCTTGCTGCGGGGCGGCGTTCCTGTCAATGACTAGGATCTTCATCGACTGGTTGGAGTAGTACGCGGCCGAGGATGCCACGATGAGGCCGGCGAGGCCACCACCTGCCACAATAATGTCAAAATCCCTATTCATCAGTTAGACAAGGCGTGAAGGCAAAAAACGCTATTTAAAGTGTTGCCGTCAAAAGAGAAAGGCAGAATAACAGTTGCATGTCCAGAATGTCCAGATGCGCAGCCCGTTCATATTCTTTGATCTGGGCCAGACCCTGGTTGACGAGTGGGACTTTATCGCACATTTTGACCAAAAGTTTCTAGAACTTCTGAACGGCTTTGGGGCGCGGATAGACCAGCACAACTACCGCGCGGTGCGCGACAGCATCATCCGCGACCGCAGGATAGGGTATGGAGGCGTTAGGGAGCTGGTAGTCGAAGTCTGCAGGATGCTGTCGCCCCCGGGCTACGAGAGCGTCATCGCAGGCAGGCTCGAGCCCCAGATAATCCAGGGCAGGCGCGAGCTGTTCCGGTTTTTCGACGACGCCGAGCCCGCCCTGCAGGCGCTTTCAAAGCATTGCGAAATGGGGCTGATAGCCAACCAGTCTGAAGACATCCAAGAACTGATTGAAAAATCTAGCCTTCGCCGGCTCTTCAAGGTACAAGTGATATCGTCTTTGGTCAAATTGAAAAAGCCCGACCCGAAGATCTTTGAGCTCGCGTTGGAGAAGGCCGGCCGCTCCGCTCGGGAATGCATTATGGTGGGCGATAGGCTCGATAGTGACATCTGTCCCGCGAACGCGCTTGGCATGACCACGATAAGGACCACAAACTCGCTTTTCGCCCTTCAGGTGCCCGCGCAAAAGTGCGAGCAGGCCGCGTACACTGTGGCAAGCCTGTCAGAAATCCCCGGAATAGTAGAAAGCGTTATCAGATGATGCTGCGAATCAATTGCATGCGCGTCTTCATAAAAGTGATTAAAAATACCCACAGGCACCCTGTCAACAGGGCGCTCCACTTCACAGGCGCGCCGTTCTATGCTATTGGCGCGGCGATGACGCTCGGCCATTTTGCAGGGATGCAGACTGACCTGGCCAGCAGCGTTGCAATTTGGGCTGCTGCGGTGGTCATGTTTGTGACGGGTCACAAGATAGAAGGCAACGTCTGGTCCATGATTCACATGCTCCTCTTCAGGCTGCTGTCAAAGGTTGCCCATGATTTTGTCGCGCAGCGAGTCCATCTCTTGCGGGCTTGGCTTTGGCCGGTTCTTGAACATTGAATGAATCGGGCCGGCGCCATCACCCCTTTTCCTTGGCACGACGTGCACGTGAACGTGTGGTATCTCCTGCCCGGCCTCGCTTCCGTTGTGGATTGCTATTGTTGAACCGGCTGCCCCCGACCCGGACTCTACCGCGCCGGCAACCTTCCACGTGATTTCGAAAACCGCCATGGCATCCTGCTCCCCCATGTCCTGCACCTTGGCATAGTGCGACTTGGGAATTACAAGAGTGTGGCCTGCGGCGAGCGGAAAGGCGTCGAGAAACGCCATGGTCCTGTCGTTTTGCATCACGACCCTTGCGGATATACTGCCGGCCGCGATCTTGCAAAAGACGCAGTTTGGATCTTGCATGCATTCCATGCTTTATTTTAGTATATTATCATTGCAGCGCGGGTATGCTGAATGATAGTGTTGCGCCTTTGCCGTCCTTGTTGTTTTCTGCCCATATCCTCCCCCCGTGCGCCTCCACGATGCTCTTTGAGATGAACAGGCCGAGCCCGGTGCCCCTTGCAGATTTTGTCGCAAATTTTGTGAACGGCCTTGGAAATATTTCCGGGTCTATGCCGGCGCCCGTGTCGCTGACTGAAAACACGATGTCCCGGCCGTTCTTGTGCGCGGCCACCGTTACCGTGCCGTCATCTGTGAACTTGAGCGTATTGTTCAGCAGGTTTGAAATGACCTGCGTCATCCTGCTCTTGTCTGCTCTTACGAAAATGTCGACTGGCTGGTAGAGCAGCCTGACGATGCCTGAGGCAAGCTGGTCGCTATAGTCCTCCATCACGTTCAATATGACGTCATTGAGGTTAAACTCTTTCATGTCCAGCTTGAGCGACTGGCTCTCTATCTTGCTCACGTCCAGAATGTTGCGGGTGAGCTCTTCAAGCCTCCTCGCGTTGCGTACGATCATCCTGATCTCTTCGTTCCTGTCGCTTATCTCTGATTCTAGCATCTCCGCCATGCCGAAGATCGGCTGGATGGGCGTGCGCAGCTCGTGGGCCGCAATGTTGATGAACTCTTGCTGAATCTTGTCATGCAGCTCGAGCTGCTCCTTTGCAGATACCAGCTGCTCGTAAAGCTCGGTCTGCTTCCACAGGCTGTCAAATATCGATGCGTAGGAGATGACGATTGTCTTGCTGCTCGAGTGCATCGAGAGGCCTACTGCTTCATAAGAGATCTGCTTTGTGTCGTCCTTTAGCTCAAATAGCATGCACTCCTTCCTGTCCACAGCCAGTATCGTTATCTTGGCCTGCAGGCTTTTGTCCATCATCCTGATCTCGACCTGCGGCAGTTGCGCGCTAGCCTGCGCGATAATTCCCCTGATCTGATCTTCGGCTGGCAGCAGCACCCTGACTTTGCTGCCCGACCTGATCGCGCGCTTGATTATCTCCAGGCCGCCCATTTTCAGCTGCCTCTGGAATGCGCCGGTTGTCGAGAACATCAGCAGCACCTTATGACGTGACTCCTTGATCATGTTCCATGCCTTTAAGTGACTGCTTCGGGTTGTGCATTATCTCGATGTCGGCCGCTTCCACTCCCTGCTTTATCTCTTTTATTCGCTCGGCCGCGTCTATACCGCCCTTCCACAGCTTTTCAAACATCGACTGGAAGTGCCGGACGTACAGCAGCTCGTTGCTCATCAGGAGGCTCTGGACCATCCTGTCTCCCTCTATCTTTTCTATGGTAGCTCCCATCTCCTTGTCCGAGACTGCAAAGCTCATCGGCGGCGTGTACTTTACATGCCTTATCTGCATCCCGAGCTCAAGAAATTCCTTGGCCGGCGCCACGTCTTCATTGTTGATTTTGGTTATGTATTTTATCCCGCGGTGCTTGTCCTTCCGCTGCAGGTCCAGCAGCCTATTTACAGGATCGAAGAGAAAGTTTCGCGTGAACCGCAGACCGCCGGATGTCGCGCAGACGCATATTTCATTTGATTGATTGTTCATGCGCGTCATCTCGGCTAGGATTTCCTCCGGCCTGCCCAGCACCCGGGTTTCTGGGCGCACGATCCCTTCTTGAATTTCCCTTATCCTCTGCTCTGCCGGAATCGATTTGCTCCAAAGCGTTTCAAACAAGTACTTTTGCTGCTCTACAAAAGCCCGGACGTTGCTTACTATGAGCTGTGTTATGGGCTGCGCTTCTTCCGTGTTTGCGACTCCGGCATAGTCAGTCCCGTCGGCTATCACAAAGCTGCCCCTTATCCCGCTCAGGTGGCGCAGTTCGGCGATTTTCATCATCTCTTTGCAATGATGTACATTGCCCTTTGTGATTTCTGTGATGAACCTCATCTTTACTCCCCGGCTCTGCAGCTTGGCGTAGGCTTCTGCCATCATTTTGTTTACCAGTATCACCGACGGCCCATTAACGTCGATGCACAGGTCGAATGTCTTTTGCACCTTGCGCAGAACCTGCAGAGATTTACTTTCAACGTTTTGGGCGCCCTGCCACACCTCTGTTTTTCCTTGCCTGAGATCAGCGTCACGGCGTTACGGATTAGACTTGGCTACGGCCATATAAAATCTAGCGAAAAAATGTACTATAACATTGTCTAACTGGCCGTTGGCTGCTGCGCTGGGCTTGCCGTGAGGCGCGCAAGCTTTGCCTTCGAGGCCACGAACTGGCTGACGTCCGGCGTAAACGCAACCGAGGCTGAGCCCTTTTTGGCTACTAGCCCGATCCTTTCCGGCGCAAAGTTATGCTTTTTCAGGTCATCGATTAGCAGGCTGGCTGCGTCCTTTGTAGCGACTATCAGGTGGCAACCGTTCAGAGATGCTGTCGCGTTTTCAACCAGAAATTCCTTGGTGGCGAATTTTGCGATATCTGCATTTCTTATTGGGAGCTCATCTATCATCAAGTGTGCGTTCGCAAGCTCGGCCAGAGACCCGACGGCAAATACGCCATGCGGTCCGACAGGCTGAACCGCCGTGATATGGGCGCTCTTGTCAAAGGCTGCGCCAAAATCCGGGCAGTATTTTGCGATTATCTTGCCCAGTGCAAAGTGCGGCTCGCTCAAGTTCTTTACGACCTGGTCCCTAGCCTCGCTTACGCCGGCAAACGATATGCCGTTCTGCTCGTACTTGATGATATTTTCCGAGTCCATGCGCGCAAGCGTGTAGAGGCTCATGGCCGGCAGCCCGCCGAACTTGTTTGTGATTATGATCTCCATCCCTTCTTCTACCTGGTCGTAGCGTGTAGGCAGCTCTTTCGTGGTGCTGGCCATCGCGCTGGTGCCGTAGAACAGCTTGCCTATCTTGAGCGAGCTATAGTCCTCCATTGCAAGGTTGTAGCGCGAGGTAAACGAGTCCAGGTTGGACCTTATCCTGTCTAGGATCTCCTCTGACGGCGCGTCGTAGACAGGGAAGAGCTTGAAAGAAGACTGGACTCCGCAGCCGAGGAGGTTCAGAAGGTCGATTGCGGATGTCATGGCAATGTTGCTATGCACGTCTGCGTCCGGCGCCCTTGTCACGTCAGTTATCTGCGTAGCCGAAGTGACGCCGGGCATGTAGCCCACCTTGTCACCCCTGTGGAGCTCTATGTAATCAAGCATTCCAAACTGCGCGTCGGGGTGTTCTGTAAGGACCGCTGAAGCGCAGGTCACCGACACCTTGGCGCTGAACACCTTGAAAAAGTTCTGCAGCGCTTCTGACAGCAGCGGCATGTATTCTCCGGCTCCGGTGTGTACACGGAAGATTGCAAGTGCCCTCTTTACTTCGACTTCCTTGTCAAGCACGGGATTTGCAAGGCTGTACACGCGCCTTGTAAGCTCGGGCATCTTGCCCTCTATGTGGTGAAACGAGTCAAACCATGAAGAAGAGACCTTGATGGTGCTCTTTTTTACTTCTGTGATCGCGTTCTTCAGGGTGTGGCTGTCAACTTCATTCGAGCAGGTCGGGATCCATCGAATAGGGTCAAAGCCGAGCTTCCTGTATTGATCGACATGTTCCCAAAAATTATCAGACAATCACAATCTCTCCTAGCAATCACTATAGTTAATAGACGAGTTTACACGATATATAGAAAATACTGCTTAATAAACAACTTCTTTTGTCTGCCTCATGTCTTTGCAATGTGACGTGAAATATTGAGAACAAGTATTATAAGGAGTCTTGATCTCAATTTTTCATATGAAACTTACGCCGGGTCAGGTTGAGAAGCTCGCAGACGAATTTGAAAGCAAGTCGGCCCAGCAGATCCTGAAATGGGCCATTGACACTTTTAGCACAAAGATCGCACTTGCGTCAAGTTTTGGCGCAGAGGATGTCGTAATTATAGACATGATGGCCAATATAGACAAGAGCAGGACCAAAGTGTTCACCCTTGAAACAGGACGGCTAAACCAAGAAACGTACGATGTCATGGACGCGATTAGGGAAAGGTACGAAGTCCCTATTGATGCTTATTTTCCAGACCAGAAAGAGGTTGAAGAAATGATCAGGTCAAAGGGCATGAACCTGATGTATGCCAGCGTAGAGAACCGCAAGCTTTGTTGCGAAATAAGGAAGGTGCATCCGCTCAACCGCGCACTCTCCACACTTGATGGCTGGATAACAGGACTGCGAAGGGATCAGGTTGCCACGAGATCCACCACTAAAAAGATAGAGCTTGACGCGGCTCACGGCGGCATCATAAAATTGAACCCCATAGCTGACTGGAGCTCTGATATAGTGTGGGACTATATCAATAAGAATAACGTCC
>DASPGV010000060.1:0-5658 GCA_035620415.1 Nitrososphaera sp. | reverse complement strand
CAAAGAACTAGGCATCCTGATCGGAATAGCAAAGCCTGACCAGGTTACCTTCGAGTCAAAAAGGCCGGTGAGCATCGGCGAGTACGTCATACTGAATTACGGCAAAGGAGAGGTCCTCGGACTCGTCGAAAGGTCGTCCATCAGCAGCGACGCGCTTGGAAGCAGCATCCGCAACTACGAGGAGGCGAATGAGAGCAAGCAGGTGGCGGCAGAAAACCTCCGGGACAAGAGCTACAAGGGCCACGTGCGCATACTGGGGTATCTCGACGAGCTGAAAAAGTGCAAGGCGATTCTGCCGGCGCTTCCGCCAGAGCCGGGCACAGAAGTCTATGAAGCGTCTGCCGAGGATCTGACCACGATATTTGCGCCAACGGGCCCGCAGTGGATTAGGATTGGCAATCTTTTGCGCAATACTGCTGTCGACGCGCGGGTAAACGTGGACAAGGTGGTTTCGCGCCACCTGGCGGTGCTTGCAATGACTGGCATGGGCAAGAGCAACCTTGTATCATTGCTGGCAAAAGAGATCTCTAGGATCTCCGGCACGATGGTTGTATTCGACTACCACGACGATTATTCGACTCTGGACATGGGGAGCAACCACAGCAACCTGATGGACGCAAGGATAAACCCGCGCCTTTTGTCTGCAGACAAGCTTGCAGAAGTGATTGAAATTCAGGAGAACGCGTCGAACCAGATGCACGTGCTCCGCGTCGCGTTCACCGAAGAGGTAAAGCAGCGCAAGGGCGACGACTTTTGGGAGGCGCTCATCAACGCCTCTGCGGCAGTCGGTGCCGACAAGTCGTACCGCGAAGCGGCGGCGAAGGTGGTGGACAAGATAGACGACGCAAGGCGCAAGTTCCACAACATTCTGGACGCCGGGCTCGCCGACCCGCTGGCGCTTCTCAAGAACGGCAAGATAAACGTCATCAACCTCGTAGAGCTGACAGAGAGGCAGGCCAACATCGCCGTGTCGTTCTACCTCGAGGAGCTGCTGGACGACCGCAAAAAGGCGACTAGGCAAAAGAAGGGCCCGAGCAAGTCGCAGCCGCGCTTTCCAGCGCCGGTGCTTGTCGTCATTGAAGAAGCTCATGTTTTCATACCAAAGGACGAGGAGACGGACACGAAATATTTCGCCTCCAAGGTCGCGCGGGAAGGCAGAAAATTCGGCCTCGGCCTAGTAATTGTGTCGCAGCGGCCACGCGGCATCGACGCCAACATATTGAGCCAGATGGGATCGCTTGCGGTCATGCGCATGATCCAGCAGGACGACCAGGCCCACGTTTCTGCGGCAAGCGAAGCGCTCAGCAGGGACCTTATCGATCAATTGACGTCGCTGAACCCGGGAGAAGCGATATTTGCCGGCCAGTGGGTCAACCTGCCCACGTTTGTCAAGGTGAACGAGGTCAAGGAGCGCAAGATAGGCGGCGACCAGAAGGCGGTCGAAGAATGGAACCAGCTGGCGGCGATGAAGCAGGTGGCAAAGGAATCGTCTAACTCGTACGTCCCGTCAGGGTATATACAGGACTAGCAGCGGCATGCTAATCTCTCACATCTCTGACCTCCACCTCGGCTACGCGCAATTCGGGCTGGAGGAGCGCGAGGAAGACGTCTACCAGACTTTCCATGAGGCCATAGACATCTCAATAAGGGAGGGCGTAAAGCTGGTCATACTAGCCGGCGACCTCTTCCACAACCCCCGGCCGTGCGGCAAGGCGATAATCACGCTTGGCAACGCGCTGAAAAAATTGAAGGATAAGCAGATCCCTGCTGTTTTTGTTCTTGGCGAGCACGACATCAGCCGCCTCCGCGACGTGCCCTTTGCGCACATCTACAGCAACCTTGGGCTTGCGAAAAAGCTCAGGCACGACGAGCCCTTTATTGTTGACAATTGCGCGGTGTTTGGCGCGGACAAGGAGCGGCGCATCAACATAAATTCGCTGATCGAAAAAATGCACCACGCAGAGCAGGTCGCAAAGCAGCACGACGGCAAGAAGATACTGGTGCTGCACCAGGGCCTGACGGACTTCAACAAGTTTGCCGGCGAGGTCAATTCCACGGACCTGCCAGCCGGCTTCAATTACTACGCGTTGGGCCACTACCACGACCACCAGGAAAAAAGGTTCAGCCAGCTTGGCGGACCGCTTGCGTACCCCGGCTCGATCGACCTTACGCCAAGCGAGGGGATCAAGGAGGTAGAAAAAGGCTTTATCATCGCGGACATGTCTGGCGAGGAGCCGTCCACCCACTGGGTTCGCCTCAACCGGCGCCAGCAGTATTCTCTCAGGATAAGCTATGATGACATTGCAAGCGATGTTGAGAGGGTTGTCGAAAAAGCTAGGTTACTTGGCGACAAAAAGCCTATTGCCAAGATCGAAGTCGCCGGGAGCGGCATCGATTCCAAGGTGATAGCCGAACGCCTGAAGCGGCTCAACGACTGCTGCCTGCACTACGTCTGGCAGCCGCTCGACGAGCGCGTGGCAACGACTGTTTATGATTCGAAACCCGCAGACATCGACAGCGAGCTATACAGGCTTTCGGCAATGGCGCTTGGCTCTGACGAGCTGGCAAAATTCGCGGTGGGCGAAATACTGCCGCCGGCGGCCGACAGGGACGCCAAGTCCGTCTTGGAAATAGTGTGGCAGGCTTACAAGGCAAACAAGTTCGGAGGCAGCGCGAAATGATAAAGGACATACAGCTGAAGGATTTCATCGCGCACAGGGACACCCGGCTGGAGTTTGGCAGGGGCGTGACTATATTTGTGGGACACAACGGCTCGGGCAAGTCGTCGGTCATAGACGCGATAACATTTGCGCTCTTTGCAGAGCACATGCGCGGCAGGTCCAACAAGAACCTCGTGAGAAGGGGTGCCAACTCTGCAATGGTGCAGATGCACTTTACCATGAATTCGAGGGAGTTCAGCGTTGTAAGGGGACTGAGCAGCTCGGGACAGCAGTCTTTCTCTCAGCTCATGCTTGTTTCTGACGGCAGCAAAGTCGTGAACAGGCCGCTTGCTGGCGGCGAAAGGCGGCAGTTTGATGAGTCGATGAAGAGAGAGGTCGAGAAGGTGCTGGGCCTCGACTATAGAAAAATGTGCGTTGCTGCCATAGTGCAACAGGGAGAGCTCCTCAGGATAATAGAGGCCAAGCCAAAAGACTTTAAGGAATTGTTGAACGGACTTGTCGGGATCGACAGGCTCGATTCAGCATACGAAACAATGCACGAAGTGATACGGGAATTCCGCGACAGGCTGCGCGACGAATTAGGATACACAGACGAGGAAATCGCCAAGGTGGAAAAGCTGCTGGAAGAAAGGAAGAGAGAGCTGAAGGCAGCAGAATCTGCCCTGATAGAGTTCGAGGAGGAGGAGAGGATGCTGGACGAAAGGATACGGCAGCTCGAGAAAGAGATCGAAAGGATGGAGCCGATAAGCCAGCAGGCCCGAGAGCTCCAGAACCGGGAGAGGCGCCTGCTGCATTACATAAATGAAAAGCGCAGCCAGATAATTGACGAAATAGCCAAGCAGGAAAGGATTGCAAAGGAGGCGCGGCTGTCACTGCAGGCCGTGAAGGACAAGGACGAGGTCGACATACAGCTAGAGATGGTCAGGTCGGAAATAGATGAGCTCGAATCAAAGATAGGTGAAAACGAAGGCGCCATGGGCAAGCTGCGTGCATTTCTGGAATTCGCCGGCAGGATCAAGCTCACAGATGAAGGCAGGTGCCCCGTGTGCAACTCGGCTGTCACAAAAGTGAACGATCTGTTCGACATCTCACACATCCAGTCGGAGATCAAGAGCAAGACGGATGAAAGGTCAAAGCTCCAGCTTGCAAAACTTGAGCTGAGGAAAGAAGAGGCCCACCTGCTTGAGACTAATAAAAAGATTGCAGTTTCAGAAAAGCTCCTCCTGAGCAATTCGATCAGTTCCCTTGACGACGTGTTAAGGATAGAAATTGAGCTGGCAAAAAAGAGAGACCACGTGTCCAAGCTGCCAAGTGAAATATTTCGCGTAGAAGATCCCATGCAACTCTCGATAGACGATGTGTCGATGTCGCTTGCGGAAGAGATCGTGACCATAAAGGAATTGATTAGGAGCTTTAGCCCCGCCCAGTATAACAGCGCAAAGGAAGAAAAAATAGGACTGCTAGGCCGGCTGGAGCAGGCTCACAAGAAAATAGGAGGATACCAACATACGGCAGAAGAAGCGAGAAAATTCATAGACTCCTCCAATAAGACAATCGTACAGCTACAACAGGCATCAGAATTTGTCAGGATGCTGGAAAAGATACGCTCTTCAGTATTCTATAGGGACGGGACGCTCGGAAAGAGTATCCGCTCGTGGGCTGTGAAAGTAATATCAGAAAAGGCATCCGAGTACGCTTCGCTTTTCAACATCGGCATTTCAAGGATCGAGCTCTCAGAGGATGCCCGGGAGATAGCTATAACGTGCTATGGCCGGCAGGGCGAGATAGACATGGACTCGCTGAGCGGAGGCGAGAAGGTATCTGTCGCGCTTGCTCTGCGGCTTGGCATCGCATACATGATGGGCTCTAACAAGCTTGATTTCATTATTCTGGACGAGCCGACCACGCACCTTGACGAAGAAAGGAGGAAGGCGCTTGTCAGGATAATATCGGAGGCGTTTAGAGAAGGGGCCGGACCGCTAGCCCAGTTGATAATAATAACTCACGACTCGGACATTTTTGAAGATTCCGAAGTCGAGCAGGTGTTCCGGTTTACAATGACCACTGAAGGTTCAAAGGTTTCCCAACAGATTTAGCAATAAGACAGACACGATGGATTTGAGCTACAAACAACTTCTGAATCGAGATTACCATACTAAATCTGGAATCCCCTTTCTTTCAGTAACCCATCTCTAATATACAGTAGAGCTCTGCTGGAGAAATGTGCTAGAAAAACATTCGAAGACAATTGCAGCAATAGCACTAGCGGCGCTCACAATAGCTTCATTCCAGCTGGCAAGCACTCCTGCTTACAGCGACAGACTGGACAGCTTTGGCGTCGAAGAGATCTATCCAACGGCGGAAGGAGGAAATGAATGGTATGTTAATATGGAAGACCCAAACAGTGATCTGAATTTCCGTAACTTGGGCAACATTGGGTTTGACAGGAATCCGGACGGATCGTGGCGGGTATCAGCGGACCAGATGAGGATGGAGGCATGGTCGCCAGACGGCGAAAAGTGGCTCGATGTCGAGATCACCGAATATGCCAAGATAGAGAGCGGCTCAAACGAGCTTTTGCAGATGTATTCGCGTGGAGGCCATCACACCAACCGCGACCAATGCCTCGGTAGCGCGTACAAGGCAAGGCTCTATGGAGACGGCGGGGCGGCATGGAACAAGGAAGTGACGCACCCGGCATATGCTGGCAACCGCGGATCCGTGCAAGTCACTAATGAACCGCTCGAAGACAGGTGGATCGGCTTCAAGGCTGTGATATACAATTTTGTAGAAGATGGAAACACATACGTCAGGCTTGAAAGCTACATCGACGATGATGTAACTGATGAAGATGGCAACCTTGATGTGAAAAACAATTGGAACCTTGCATCGGTATACGAGGATAGGGGAGGCTGGGCAACAAATAACAGCGACTTTAATTCATCATGTGGCAGGGACAGGGACGAGATATTGTCTG
>DASPGV010000059.1:0-47361 GCA_035620415.1 Nitrososphaera sp. | reverse complement strand
CTTCTCATTCTGAGGTATATCGCCGCGCCGACTAGCACCGCGAGGCCGGCAATCAATGCAAGAAAGGTGGTCTCGTCTCTGACGCTCCCTTCCGGCAGTATCGCAAGCAGTGACAGCACACCAGAGCAAAAAGCTTTTCTAGATTTATACCATAGCGTTCCTGTTCTTGGTCCGGTTCGAGTACATCAACACCTTTGCAGGGCTTGCGATGCTCATAATCGGACTTTTCCTTATGCTGTTTGGATACTGGATCTATGGCTTAACGCCGGTCGCGGTGGGCGTGGTGCTCATTGCCATCTACCGCAAGTACCTGCTGCAGATACTGGGCACCGCGTACTAGCCAAGCATCTTTATCGCGGTGGGAAGGACGTCTGCTCCCATGAGCAGGCCGAGCCGGCCGCGCCTGCCATAGTTTTCCGTGAACCTTGCGCTGCCGTCCTGCTTGACCATTCCGCCGGAAACAAGAAGCGGGACCGGGTCGTCGCTGTGGCCCTTCTTTATGCAGGGCGTAGAATGATCACCAGAGACGACTATTGCCGCGTTGCCCTTCAGCTCGGACATGAGTGTGCCGAAAAAGCGTTTGTCGATGTCTTCGATGTTCTTTTTCTTGCCCCTTGCGTCACCATCGTGCCCAAACTCGTCGGGCCCCTTGATGTGGACATAGACAGCGTTGACCGACTTTAGGCTCTTTGCCGCGCCTCTTGCCTTTTCTTCGTAGGCGTTGATGTCGCCGGCCTGGAGCATCTTCATGCCGAGAACCTTTGAAATCCCGATCTCCACCGGCATGTCGACGATGCAGCCTACAGAAATGCCGTGCTTTTTACTGATCGGGTCTACCTTTGGGTACCTGTTGCCGGAATCGCGGGCAAGTATGCAGTTCATCGGCTTTTTGCCCGCAGCTATTCTTGCCTTGTTGACAGGGTGGTCGCGCAAAAGCTGCACCACCTGGGCGGTGAATTCGTTGAGCATCTTTGCGGCGGTCCTTGCCGGCTCGCTGTCCTCCTCGACTGACGATTTTTGCACAAACATCTCTCCGGACGTGTCCTTTGCGATCCCCATGCCGTCGACCTTGTCATAAGCCGGGTCTGTGTTGGTTATCTTGTCTGACAGCTTCATCTTGGCGTGCCTGAGCCTGATGACAACGCGGTGGGCAACAGTGGGCTCGAGCGCCACCGACGCGTCCCTGTAGCTGAACTTTATGCTGTCGCGGAGTGTCTTGCAGACTGCCTTCGCTTCTTCGTTGCTGATGATCCTGCCGGCGCGCCTGTCGACTATTTTCAATTTGTCGTCGACTGTCGCAAAGTTGCCTCGTAGCGCAAGGTCGCCGTCGCGAAAGTCGATATTGCAGCCGATCGACTCGATTACTCCCCTGCCTACGTAGCTGCCGTCCTTGAAACTGTAGCCAAGCATGTTAAAGACCGCGATGTCGGACTGGGGCGCGATGCCCTTGCCGACGCTTATGACCCTGCCCATCGCGCCGTTCCTTGCCAGCGCGTCGAGGTTGGGGGTGTACGCCGCCTCAAGGGGCGTCAGATCGTTGAGCGACGGGTGCGGCAGGTCGCCGATGCCGTCAAGCAAAACGTAGACAAGCCTTATGTCCTTCATAGCGACGGAAGAGCCCTTGGTCAATTTATTGTTTGTCCATAGACTCTAATAGCACGCGCGCCCTACCATTACGCGTTGGAGCAGTGCACGTTCTGCCGGCGCGTCGTCGTGGATGACAGGGGAGAAAAGACGCAAGATTTCGGGATGGTAAGCCGCGGAAAATATGTCTGCGCCCGCTGCGCAAGGGCTCTGGAGTTTTCGCTAGGCCACTAGCACATGCAGAACCTTTAATTAAAAGCAGATAGAGCCTTTTTCAGGCTGAAAGATTTGGGGGACCTTCGGAAGGACTATGTTCTTGACAAGTTTGTTGTCGTGCCTGAAGCCGGACAGGCTGCCGGCGACAAGCCGGAAGGCAGCAAGTGCCCCTACTGCCCCGGCAACGAGTCAATGACCGAGCCGGCGATGCTCGCGCTTGTCGTCCAGGACGGGATGCTCCAGCGGCTCTCCGACAGCGAGGACAGCGTGATAGAGGACTGGTCAGTCAGAGTGTTCCAGAGCAAAAACCCGGTGGTCGCGACGGCAAGCGCGACTAGCTACAGCGACAAGCCGCTCTACAGCGAGCCGGCTTATGGCTACCACCAGATAGTGGTCGCGTCGCCGGACCACAAGCAGAGCCTCTCTCAAATGTCGGTCGAGCAGTGGGGCAACGTGCTTGTAGTCATTCAGGACCGCGTGAGGTGGCTCTACACCCAAAAGAGCGTGACCTACGTCTCGATCTATGTCAACAGCGGCGCGGGTGCCGGCGCGCACCTGCCGCACCCACACCTCCACATTGTCACGTTTTCCACGATACCGCCGGTGATAGAGCTGGAAGCAGAAGGCTCGCACAGGTACATGAACGAAAACGGCAACTGCCCGGCTTGCAACATCATAGGGGTCGAGTCGAGCGGCCCCCGGCAGATTCTGGCGACTGACAGCTTCCTCGCGTTCTGCCCTTGGGCGCCCACCTACCCGCACGAGTTCTGGATATATCCCAAGAGGCACATCACCTCTTTTTCGAAAATAACGCAGAAGGAGATAAACGACCTTGCTCTGATTCTGAGGGCAACACTCGGCGGCATGTCAAAGGCGCTCAAGGATGTGCCGTTCAACCTTGTGTTCCACCTGTCGCCGGAGAAAAAGAACAGCCGCCAGATCCACTGGCATATTGAAGTCTATCCGCAGCTGAACACGTGGTCCGGCCTAGAGCGCGGCTTTGGGGTTTTCGTCAACAACGTCAGGCCCGAAAAGTCGGCCGAAATTCTGGGTTCGGCAAGCAGGAAAGAGCTGGCCGGCCTTGTCGGCATAGTATGATTTAATTACCAAACTGCAAGATACTGTGTTGTAGCAATGAAGCTGGAAGAATGGACTGCCCTCGCGTCCCTTGGCATGTCGGCAATGTTTGTCGCCCTTTTGCTCTCCTTTTACAACTTTTTGATAGGGCCCGAAGGCGAGGGCCCCGAGCGTGTGGTGGACCCCGGCAGCCTCGTGCTCCAGAATATCTTTATCTCGGCGGCTCCCTGCGTGGTGCTAGCCGGCTTTGTCTTTGGCATGGCCAGGTCCTTTGGCAACCGGCTAGCCGGCATGCTTCTGGTAGCGGCCGGCGTCGTATTGATCGCAGGCATGGTGGCAGGAATCCCGATGGTGGCAATGATACCGAGCCAGTACATCGTTGGCGTTGTTGGTGTTACGCCGTACTTTTTCATAGGAGCGGGAGCCGGCGTGACTGCAGTAGGCGGGTACCTGATAGCCGCGACGAAAAGAAGGCCGATCAGAAGCGATCTGGATGATCTCCGTTGAGTGCAAGGGAGATTGACGTATCGCGCAGCCTGCTGCCGGTAAAGGTCTCTGAAAACCTCGCGTCGGTCTTTGCCAAGGCGCGCAAGTACAGCACGCCAGTGCTTGCGATAGTGACAGGCACCAAGCCGGACTTTTACAAGCAGGCGCCGCTTGTGATCGAGGCAGCAAAGGAAGACCTGCCTGTCTTTGTCATAAACACCGGCCAGCACTTTGACGAAGTTCTGGGTTTCGGCATAGAAGAGTTCAACTTGGAGCGGTTTGTCGGCTGCAACCTCCAGATAAGGGGCGACCTTATGGAAAAGGCAAGCGAGCTGATAATCAAGTTCGGCTCGTTCGGCCGGTACTGCAGGGACAACTTTGGCACCGAGTCGCTGCTCCCAATAGTGCACGGCGACACGCTTGTTGCAGGCATCGCTCCGCTTGCGTGGGTCTTTGGGATGGGGCAGAAGGTTGGGCAGAACGAGGCCGGCCTCCGCTCCATGAGCCCGGAGGCGATCAAGAAACTAAAGGCGGGCAGGGAGCCGACAAAGGCAGAGATTCGCAAATTCATCGCAAGCCAGTTCGACGGCAAGTGGTTCCTTGCAAGGGAGGAGCCCTTCCCGGAGCAGATCGACACCTGGATATGCTCGGCCGGGACCCAGTTCTTTTTCGCGCCCACCAAGCTGAACAGGGACAACCTCGTGAGGGAGGGCTACCCGGAGAACTTTGTGCACGTGGTGGGCAACTCGGTGGTTGACACCATCCACCAGAAGAGGAAGGAAAAGTCGCGCCAGAGCGTGTTTGACATTTACCCGCAGCTGGAGAAGGGAGAGTGGATAAGGATGGACATACACCGGCGCGAGAACCTGACGCAGAGGCGCTTTACTTCGATAATTGGCGGGCTGACCGAGCTGATCAAAAACACCGACAAGAAGGTTGTCCTTGTGATGCTGAACGCGACTGCAGCCATGCTAAAGCAGTACAACCTTGAATCGAAGCTCCAGAACCTTGCAGAGCAGCACCCTGACAAGTTCCTGATCACGCCGCTATGGAAGAAATACGCAAACGTGATCGAATTCCTCGACAGCGGCCGGTGCTGGGCCGAGATGACCGATTCGGGCTCGATGCAGGAAGAATTGCTGTACTTCCCGAAAGTGACGTCATTGACAGTCCGGCTGAACACCGACAGGCCGGAGACGGTATTCGACGCCAAGAGCAACATACTGGTGCCGCCGCTGAGCCCCGGCTGGATCGCCTCAATCGTCAACGAAGCGTACAACCGGGAGGAAGGCCTGGGTCTGAAGCTCCGGCGCAAAAAGCAGATCTACGGCAAACCGGGTCAGGTGTCAAAGAGCATAATCAAGATAATCAAGAAAGAGTTTGAAAACGGCGACGCCAACTTTTACCCCTGGCTGCATCAGAGGCTGGGGCTGTGGAAGGAAGACCAGGGCCTTGACTACATGTAGTTACAGTGAAAATTTTCCCTTGCGCACGCGCGCCTGCCTTCTGTCGATCGCTGTCATGGAAAAGACGTCCTTTACCATCTGCTCGTAGGCTTTGCTCATCGACTGGCCGCGCCGGGACATCATCTTCTTTTGCGTTTCTATGGCTGATCTGAGCTCAAGCTCCGCGTTATTCGCCCCGATGCTTGCGCCGTAGATGGTGAAGCTGGGCACGTCTTCAGCCACAAGGCCATGAAGGTGAGAGGAGACGCCGATCCGCCTGCCGCTGTAAATGAGCGTGCCTATCGACGTCTTGGCCATGTCTGCTATGAACGATCCAACCTTGTTCTGGCCTGTGTCTACCTTGCCCCTGCCGGTTGACATCTTGATGTTTCCGTAGGTCATCTTCAGGTCCGAAGTGGTGGTCATGGCGCCCACGTTGACCCACTCGCCGACGTACGAGTGGCCGATAAATCCAGAATGCGTCTTGTTGGTGTGGTCGGAGATTATCGAGTGCTCTATCTCGCCGGCTACCCTGCAGTTGTGACCGACGTAGCTCGACTCTATTATCGTGAACTGCTTTACCTGCGTCCTGCTTCCGATGTACGCCGGCCCTACTATCCTGCTCGCTGCGACGTAAGTATCGGGGCCGATGTATATCCCGCCGTTTCTGGCGTCAAGCACCGTTCCCTCTTCTACTGAGGCGTTCCTGCTGATCGATATCGTGTTGTTGCCGGCCGCCCTGACGCCGGGGCCGAGGTCGCTCTCGCCCTGCATGCCGGACACCTGCAGCGCAAGCGAGTTTTCAAGGACGCTGATGATGTCCCACGGCTCGGACAGCAGCCCCTGGCTTTCTTCCGCCTTCAGTTTGTTTGATTTTTCCACATTTAGTTTCCTGATGTCGATTTTTTTTCCGGCCGCAACACAGTCAGACAAATATCCTGCACCCTTCTTGTTGAGCCTTGCGACCAGCAGCCTGTCGCCGGCGGTTATCACAAAGGTGTGGCTCACTTTTGACAGGCGCTCTGGGTATATCGCGCCGGGGTGGAGCAGGCCGTTTACAAACACCGTGTCGCCGTCGATGGAACTGGGGTTGACCTTGCACTGGACGTGCCTCTCGCCAGTGACGCCTGCAAGGTATTCCCTCGTGAACAGAACCTCTGGTGTAACCTTGTGCTCTTCAAACAGGCTCCTTGCGCCAACCTTGACGTCAAACGTCGCCTTTGTGAGAGACAGAGGGGAAAAGTTCTGCCAGTGCGCGTCCTCAAAGAGGGCTATGCCCATCTAGATCTTGCCCAGCCTGTTTGCGTACTGCTTGTAGGCATCCAGGTACGACTTTTTGTCGCCAATGTCGATAAAGCCGGTATCTATCTTGAAGCTCTCGACGGTCTTTTTCTGCTCGAGCGCCTTTCGCACCGCGTCGTCCATTCCAAACGCGCCCGACTTGGGTATTATCTTTAGGAAATCAGGCTCCATCGCATAGCAGCCGATGTTTATCAGCCCGCTTATCTCCGGCTTTTCGCGCCAAGCAGTGACCCTGTCCTGGCCGCTAACATCGATAAAGCCGTACCTCAGCTTCGTCGAGTACTGCAAGAGCGCCATCGTGACAAACGCCTTCGACTCCTTGTGCTGCCTTAGCATCTTGCGCAGGTTGAATTCGTAGACAGAGTCGCCGTAGACGCAGACAAACGAGTCGTCAAGCAGCTTTTCCGCGGTCTTGAGCTGGCCGGCAGTCGCAAGCGGCCTCTCTGACCTTGCGTACTCTATCTCGACTCCAAACCGTCCGCCGTCCTCGAAATAGTCTTCAATCGTCCTGTGGAGGTAGCTGACGCATACCACGATCTCGTCGATTCCGCCGGCGTTCTTTAGCCACTCTATGATGTGCTCGAGAAGCGGCTTGTTGCCGAGAGGCAGCATCGGCTTTGGGATAAAGAACGTGTAGGGCTGCAGCCTCGTGCCTAGGCCCCCTGCCAGTATAACCGCTTTCATGTTTCCTGTCATTTTGAGCCCTCTGCTATATATAAGGTAAAACGATCGAAGTTCAATAATTTCTCAATATTGCTTTGATCTTAATCACGACTTCACTTGGATTTCTGCTAAAGACAGTTATCATGGGCTCCTTGCCGATGTCGCCCCTGTGGTAAATGACATCCACATTTGGGTTCTTTGAGAGTGCCTTCAGGGTGCCCCACGTGACGCTCGAGCCCTCCTTTCTCTTGATGCCTTTTGGCTCCCTGCTCCTGTCATAGCTCGAGACAGAAAAGAGCCTTTTGCATATCTTGACTAGCTCGTCATTGAATCGGATGTTGATGACAGACCGATATGAAGGGTTGACTTGCATGTAACCTATTATTGCAGATGCCATGTGCCTTGACGCACCAAACTCGATGTACGAGGCCGGAACAGCAGTGTTGCCGATCCTGACTATTCTTCCCCTGACGCCCGCGACTTCGGAAATGTCGTTGGCGCCGGGCAGCGCGTAAACAAAGTTCGTCTGCGTCTCCGGTATCAGCCTGTAAAAGCCGTCGATGGAGCTGACATGCTCGACCCCTTTCTGCAGCTCTGCAAGCACCTGGTAGCGGCTGGCGTCGCGATAGATCGCTGAAAGCGGGTTTGTCACCGGCAGGCCTCTTCCGACCCTCACCGCGTTCTTGATCGCAACGTGGACATACTCGTTTGCCATCCTACACGCGTCTTCCAGAGCCGCGCCCTTTGCAAGGTACGCGGTGACTGCGGATGAAAAGTTGCAGCCCGAGCCGTGGCTTTCCTCTATCTTTATCCTAGGGTTTGTTATCTTTGTAACCCTGCCCCTGCCGTCAAGCAAAATATCGGTGACGCTGAAAGCACCAAAGTGGCCGCCCTTTACAATGACGTTTTTCGCGCCGAGCTTCCTGATCTTTTTTGCCGCCTCTATGACGTCGCTTTCTGTCCTGATCCTGACGCCTGTAAGCTTCTCTGCCTCGATCCTGTTCGGTGTGACAAGAGCACACAGCGGCACCAGCTTCGATACAAATGATTCGTAGGCGTCGCCGCGTAGCAGCTTTGCGCCGGTGCCCGCCGCAAGGATCGGGTCGAGCACCACCGGGACTTTTGATTTTCTGAGCGAGCAATAGACAGCGTTTATTGTCTGATTGCTGTAGACCATGCCTATCTTGATGGCGTCGGGCGGCATGTCAGTCATGACCGACCTTACCTGCTGCTCCACCATTGCCGGCGAGACTTCGAATATTTCTGCTACTCTCTTTGTGTTCTGCGCGGTTATCGCGGTGATGGCCGTGCAGCCGTAAACGCCAAGCGCGGAGAACGTCTTGAGGTCTGCCTGTATGCCGGCTCCGGCTCCAGAGTCGCTGCCTGCTATTGATAACGCAATCTTCAAGCAGAGTGATAAAAAATGATAGACTTATTCAGTCTATCGGATTTACAGGACGTAGTTGCAGAGGCACACGCGCTTGCCGCAGCACGGACACTTGCTGCTGCCGGATACAAACTCACAATACCTGCTATGAGTTTCACAGAACACCGATCTCCCAGATTCTATTTCCTTTGTTATCGCCTGCATGTATGAACACTGCGACAAGCTGGGTTAATCTAAAGAGCAAGCTAATTTAGACAGACAAGCTAGCTATCTTTGCGCGCCGGCGCCTCAGGTTTTTGCAAATGCATAGATTATTAACATGATCTTTTCTAATCACTAGAGTTTGGCATTATTCAAGACACCAGAGTGGGGAGTCGCGCCGGTCAAAGGCGAGCACAAAAGGCTTGGCGGCCTCGACTACTTTATCCTGTGGTCGAGCCTTGGCGTTGGGCTGCTGGTCTTCTCCGCCGGCTCGTTCCTCTCTGCAGCGAGCTTTGTCGACGCGACGCTTGCGATAATTGTCGGCTCTGTCACCGGCTCGATCCTCCTCGCCCTTGCCGGCAAGATAGGGAGCGACCACGGGATACCGTCGCTCATTTCAATGAGGCCATCACTTGGCATCCGCGGCTCGTACATGCCTGCGATACTGAACGTGATGCAGCTTATTGGCTGGACCACGTTTGAGATCATGATAATGGCAAGGGCCGCAGAAATGCTTGCCGGAAGCGTAATGCCGTACTATTTCTGGGCCGCGATATTTGGTGCGCTCGTGGCGCTCCTTGGCATCAGCGGGCCGCTCAACGTGGTGAGAAAGTGGCTGGGCAAGTTTGCGGTGTGGATAGCGTACGGCACCTCTGCCATAATCATAATCAACCTAGTCAACTCTGTGGACATGGCAGCACTCATTTCGTCGCCGGGAGAGGGCATGTCGTTCTTCTCCGCGCTCGACCTTGTCATAGCTATGCCAATTTCTTGGCTGCCGCTGGTGGCCGACTACAACAGGTTTGCGAAAAGGAGCAAGAGTGCGCTCTGGGGGACGTTCATCGGCTTTACGATGACAAACATCCTGTTCTACTTTGGAGGCGTATTGATAGGGACGCCGGACGTAATCGCAATAGTCATTGCGATACAGGCGATGTTCTTTGGGTTCCTGATGCTGCTCCTGATAGTGGACGAGGCCGACAACGCGTTCGCAGACGTCTACTCTGCCGCCGTTTCTACGCAGGACATTTTTTCCAAGATCAGCCAGAAGCACCTAGTAATAGGGTTCACAGCGCTCAGCGCGGTACTTGCGATGGTGGTTTCAATTCAGGACTATGAAATATTCCTGCTCCTGATAGGCGCGATATTCGTGCCGCTCTTTGGAGTGGTGCTCACAGACTATTACGTCGTTAGGAGGCAAAAGTACACCGAGCAGATGTTCTATTCGCGACAGAACCGGCTTGGAATAGGCGCGCCGGCGATAATCGCGTGGGCGCTAGGGGCATTGATAAACTACCTGCTGTCGCCGCTCTCGCCTATCTACATGCCACAGCTGCCGGCGATTGGCGCGGCGATCCCGAGCCTGGCGGCGGCCTCGCTTATCTACCTTGCAATTGTCTGGCTGCGGCCGCGGAAAGATACGGTTGCTAGCCCAGGAACTTGACCAGATGGAACAGCGCGGCGATCGCAATGATCGCCACTGTTGCAATTCGGGAAAGGTTCAGCAGCAGCGTAGACAATACCATTTTCTATCCGAGCTTGGGGAGATAGAACAGAAAGAATGCAGCGCCTATGCTTGCCATGGCGGCGGCCTTTATTTGGATGTACATCACTAACCGCGACATTCTAGCATACCTGAGAGCGCTCGTAGATTTACGTGAGAGTCTGTATGGTTTCATTACAGACAAAGGATCAAAAAGACAGGGACAGCCGCCTCAGACGCACTTCAAACAAACTACACAATAACTCACAAATACACGGGTTGCCGATGGCATACTTGAGAGAGATGGGAACAAGCTGCGAGAACTGCAACCAGATATCTGTGAGCCTGATAGAGTTCAATTCGGTGCTGCTCTGCCCGGCTTGTTTCGACAAGGAGATCCAGAGGCTGTCCGCGGCTATCATTAAACCATGACTCTTTCCGGTTGATGCGGAATTGCATGCAACGGGCAGGAATTTAATTTATAAATAGCGTGAATGGACTGTCCAGCTGAAAACATGAGGCTGCTCGAATATCAGGGAAAGGAGCTCTTTGAACAGTATGGAATCAGGATACCCCGGTCGCACCTTGCCAACAACATGCAGGAGGCAAGGGAGGGTGGCAGGAAACTCGGCTACCCGCTGGTGCTCAAGTCGCAGCTTACCGTAGGCGGCAGGGGCAAGGCCGGAGCGATTGTGAAGTGCAAGAGCGAGGCTGAGCTGGAAGCAAAGTTCAACGAGCTTTTGCACAAGGAGGTCAAGGGCGAGCTCCCCCGCGGCATCCTGCTGGAGGAGATGGCCGACATCAAGAAAGAGCTCTACCTTTCGCTTTTCCTGAACAGGAGCAAGCGCTGCTATTCACTCATTTCCTCTGCTGAAGGCGGAGTAGAGATCGAAAGCGCCGGCAACAAGGTTGTCATCAACATTCCAATCGAGGGCCTGACGGCCCAGACGGCAGAGGAGACAGCGTCAAAGCTGGGCCTGACCGGCAGGAAGGTGGTGTCGTTTGTCGACTTTACGACAAAGCTGTCAAGGCTGGTGAGCGAAAAGGAGGCCGAGCTGGCAGAGATAAACCCGGTCGCAATCCTGGGCGACGGCTCGCTCATGGCGCTTGATTCCAAGGTGATAATCGACGACAACGCGCTGTTCCGCCACCCCGAGCTGAAAAAGTACGAGCACGTCTCGGAGCTTGAGAAGCAGGCGGAGGTCAGCGGTTTCTCGCTAGTCGAGCTGGACGGCAACATCGCGATAATCGGGAACGGAGCTGGGCTGGTCATGTCGACTCTTGACATGGTCTCTGACGCGGGCGGCAGGGCCGGCGCGTTCTTGGACTTTGGGGGGAGGGCCACCACCGAGACCATCTACGAGGCACTGAAAGTGATAAGCAGGATAAAACAGGTCGACGCGATTTTAGTGAACCTGTTCGGCGGGATCGTTAGGACTAACCTCGTCGCGCAGGCGATACTGGACGCGTACAAGAACAACCTGATAGCGGTCCCGGTGTTTGCAAGGATCTCCGGCGCCGAGTCGGAGAAGGCGCGGGCGATGCTCAACGGGAGCAGGGCGAACCTCTATAATACGGTCGAGGAGGCAATACAGGCCGCGGTCGCGGCGGTTAGGTGATCGAAATGGCAACGGTAGAAAAGACATTCAACATCTTTGACATCCTCGTCGGAAGCAAGGGCGACAAGGACTTTGGCAAAAAGCCGGTGGTCATTCAGGGCATAACCGGAAGCTACGGCTCGACCCACACGCGCCTGATGAAGGCGTATGGCACAAACATCGCAGGAGGAGTCACGCCGGGCAAGGGCGGCCAGGACTTTGAAGGGACGCCCGTTTATGACACGATGGCCGATGCAGTCAAAGCCACAGGCGCGCAGATATCCGGGATCTTTGTCCCTGCGCCGTTCTTTCTGAAAGCGGCCGCCGAAGCCCTGGACAGCGGCATAAAACTGCTGGTTGCGATACCGGAGCACGTCCCGATTAGGGACTCGATCAAAGTCCTCGAGCACGCAAGGAAAAAAGGCGCGAGAATGATTGGGCCAAACACGCCTGGCGTAATCGTGCCGGAGGTGATGAAGGTCGGCATCATGCCGGCCCAGCCCTTCAAGGCGGGCAACACGGTCGTGTTCTCGCGCAGCGGGACCCTGATGTACGAGGTCTCGTACAACCTCACGAACGGGGGCTACGGCCAGAGACTGTGCCTCGGGATAGGGGGCGACCCGATAAACGGGACGAACCTGATAGAGGCGTTCGGGCTTATCCGGGACAGGAAGGACGTCGACTCGGTGGTCGTAGTCGGCGAGATCGGAGGCGACGCGGAGGAGCAGCTTGCAGAATACATTGTGCGGACATCGTTTGACAAGCCTGTCATTGCCTACATTGCAGGCAGGGCGGCTCCGAAGGAAAAGAGGATGGGGCACGCCGGCGCAATAGTGTATGGAAACTATGGCTCTGCAGAGTCAAAGGTCGCCAACTACGCAAAGGCAAACGTGCCCGTTGCAAAGCGGCCTGCCGAAGTGCCAGAGCTTTTGGCGAAAAAGATGAGAAAATAAACACGATTACACCAATATGTATTAAACATCGCAGCTACATCATGATGTGTATTGTCGTCTGAACTGCGCTTTTGCGACCGGTGCATGGTAAAGACGCACCATGAAATCATAGAGGATCCAGAGGCCATCTACACCTACAAACGCAGGAGGCTTTACCGGTGCAAGGAATGCGGCCACAAGAGCTACAGGCGGGGGCTGCGCCCAAGCGCAGAGTCGGTCTACTAGTGTCATGGACGATTCAATACCGCGCGCAATCACCGGCTTGAAGAACGAATTCATGCGCGACTACAGGGGCCGGAGCCTCTTTCCAGAAGTTGTGCCATTGAGGAGTTCGGAATACCTCGCAATCGACGATGAAATGCTGCAGCCGCTTCACAGATTTGCAGCAGCAAACCCGATCTACGACAGGTCGTACGAATTAGAGATCTCCGGGATCGCCTGCAGGGTTTACGAAGGCGACATCAACAGCTACTGGCTCGCAAGCAAAAAGCACGACACAAGCTACCAGCCATTCTATCCAACTTGGATGCTGTCGGCATTCGCGCTCGCTCATGGGGCAAGGTCGCTTGGATTTGAGCAGCTGGTCGACATCGGGTCCGGAGACGGCAGGGTGGCGTACTGTGCCAGTCTGCTTGGAATGGAGTCGTACGGCATAGAGATCGACTCCGACCTTGTGGAGTTGCAACATTCGATATCTTCTGCCACCGGCGTAAGCTATAATGCGATAAGTGCCGACGCGACGCGCTTTGACTATGGCGCGCTGAAATTGTCGAGGCCGATCTTCTTTATCTCGGGGCTTCCGGAAATGGGAGAGATGCTGGCCAACAGCGTGATAAGGCAGGTCATGCGCATAGACGGGATAAAGCACCGGGCAGGCTTCAACTTTATGGGGAGCCATGTCATGAAGGAGCACACGCGGGACAAGACCGGCTGGGGCTGGGGCAGCGTAATCGCCGGTTACGACTTGGACGTAGTAGACACTTTCACGCTGCCGACCCTCTGGACGGCGGATCAGCCAGTCGACACGGCGTATGTGTATACAAAGTCAGCCTGAAATCTAATTTATATTGACCTTGGCGCTGAGAAGCAGCAGTTGGCCGGGGATCTTCTTACGATGCTTTTGTGGCTTGCCGAGCTAACAGGCGCGAGCTTTTTACTTTCGTACGGGGCCGAGCACCTGTCAAAAAAGTATGGCGCGAAATTCGTCGGCCGGACGCTGCTGAGCGTCGCGACGACGCTCCCCGAAATAGCAATAGTCATTTACGCGGCAGCCGACGGCCTGTATGGCACGGCGATCGGGGCCGGCCTTGGAAGCAACCTGCTCATGATGACCCTCGGGCTGGCGCTGATGCTCCTCATAGCCACCACGCGCCTGTCAAAGGCGCCGCTAAAGGGGGTGGACGTGTCGACGTTCAAGCTGGACAAGATATTCCTGTTCGCCACCGCGATCATTAGCGCGGTCCTGTTCATCGATGGCTACAACTTCATCGACGGCTTTATCTTTGCCGGCATGTTCGGCGCGTACCTCGTCATGGCCTTAAGAGAGATGAAGGTGGAGAACAAGGCAAAGAAGGAGGCGCATGCCGGCGAGCGCCGCAAAGTTGTCAAGGTAAACGGCGCGCTGGGGAAGGGGCCGAGCAAGGAGATGACAAAGGCCGCGCTGGCCTTTGCAGCAGGCACGGCCGGCATCTTTTTAGGAGCTTCGCCGTTCATCGAGTCGCTGCAAGGGTTTTCGCTCGAAGTCGGCGTTTCCGTGATCATACTAGCAGTGATAATCAGCCCAATAGCCGGAGAGATGCCGGAAAAGATTTCAATGATGCTCCTTGCAAGAAAGGGGGCAGCGGGCGCGTCGATAGCGGTCGCAAACGTCCTTGGCTCAAAAATACTCAACAACACCCTGCTGCTCGCAGTCGCGGTGTTTGGCGCGATGTACCACGGCGGCTTTTACGCCACCATTGCCCTGAACCCTATACTGGAATACCAGATGATCCTTGTTACGGTGGTGACCATCGGCGCGCTTGCAATGATGATCAAGAAAGAGATCGGGCTCAAGGTGGGGATAATCCTTGCCATCGTGTACATAATAGCACTGTTCATCCAGTTCCTCCTGCCTCAGGATCTTACTCTTCATTAAAATAATACCACTGACAAAGAATATGCACATGTTCTCAAAGATACTGGTGCCGGTGGACGGGTCTGACAACTCGCTCCGGGCCCTCGATCAGGCGATATTCATTGCCAAGAGCACGGGCGCCAGCCTGACTGCGATGCACGTGATAGAGAGCCCGCCCACGGTCTACGTCGAGTCCCAGAAGCTGCTCAACGACCTTCTCGCCAACTACAGGGCAGAGTCGGAAAAGGTGCTTGACAAGTGCGAACAGATAGCGGAGAAGAGCGGGGTCAAGATCGAGACTGTGATAGCCGAGGGCGACGCGGCCTCCAACATCGTCGGCTACGCGCACAAGGAAGGCTTTGACCTGATAATCATCGGCAGCCGCGGCCTCGGCAGGTTCAAGGAGATGGTGCTTGGCAGCGTTTCGAACAAGGTGCTGCACCACGCAAAGTGCGCTGTGCTCATTGTAAAATAGAGTTTTCCCACTGCACTATCACAGAGCTGTCGTTTTTGTAGCTCTCTTTTCTTACCGCCTTGAGCTCCCGCTCAAGCTCTGACTTTTTCGACTCGTGGGAAGATGTCGACGCATGCTGCTTCGCCTGGCTGGCGCCCACCGCCACGCCGCAGATGTTGCACCTTAACCGTTCCTCAGGCATGCCGCGTTGTGCTCGCCGGCAATATAAAAACAGTAAGCCATTTATGAGATGCCGTCGTCAGCTGATCGATGGAGACGGACATTGTGTCCCGTGCCGTTCTGGCGCGCATGAAGAGCATGTCGGGCGAGGGCCAGCCGGCGGTCAGCCTAACCCAGATCAGGATGTGGGTCGTGCCGCAAAAGGGGGAACAGGATCACGACTACAGCATCAACCAGAGCTACTTTGAAGCCCTGCTCAGGCAGACCATAAGCGACCTTGTCGCTGGAGGCTACATCTCTTCCTCTGTCCGCGACGGGATAGACGACGGCGACGCCCGGGTGTTTTTCCTGACTGCCAAGGGCACCACGTACGTGGAAGAGCTGGCGGCTGCAAGCGTCGAGCAGTGACGACGAAAACATTCAAAAGCAACTGGTAGCTAAGTGAGCACTCGTAAGCTGGAGTGATGCGTAATGACTTCGTCCAAAAAAGAACTGAAAGAGAAGGAAAACCAGGAACGGCTGGCGCGCGCCGTCGAAACCCTTGATTCTATCACAAAGAACAACGACATCCAGAAGAGCATCCGCAACATGATAAAGGAAGTTCTCCTAGCGCTCAAGGACGAAAAGGGCGGCAGCGTGTCTGTCAGGGCCGCAAACGCGATCAGCCTTCTTGACAACGCGACCCAGAGCCCGCAGATGCAGTCGCACATACGCACTATGCTCTGGCAAGTAGTTTCGACGCTTGAAAGCATAAGGGAATAACTATCGCAGGTTCTTTACCGGCTTGACTGGCGGGGGCAGCTTTTCCAGCTTGTGCGTGGGGTTGGCAAGGTAATGCCTAGAGGCACCCTCGCCGGAGAGCACAATGTTGCAGTGGACACATCTGTACCTTATCGCCATGTCAGCGCAACCGGTATAGCTTGCACATGGCTAAAAACGCTATGGAAATAATACTACAGAAAATTACCGCAAGCGCACGATTTCCCTGTTGTCGGGGACGCCGGACCTTATCTTGAGGCGCGAATAGATGGCACTTGCCACGTTCTCGGACTTGCTCTTCTCGCCGTGGTTGACCAGAACGCGCTTTGGCTTGACTCTCGAAACAAAGTTCATTATCTGGTTAAAGTCGCTGTGACCCGAGAAGCCGTCTATCTTTTGCGTCTGGGACCGGACGGGCACAACCTTGACCTTGCCTGTCCTGTCCATCATGCTGACCTCTGACATGGCCCCGTCAAGGACGCGCCTGCCAAGGGTGCCGTTTATCTGGTAGGAAACGAACATTATCTTGTTCTTTGGGTTCGGTGCCAGCTCCTTGAAATATTCCACGGACGGGCCGCCTTCAAGCATGCCGGACGTTGCCATGACTATCCCGGGGTTTTCGTCGTTTAGCACGTCTTCGCGCTTGCCGCCGCTTATCACAGTGAAATATTCTGACTGGAACGGGTTGATACCCTGTGACACCGACCTGCGCACCTCTGATCCAAGGTAGTGGGCGTACGACATGTGGATGGCGCTTGCCTCCGATATCATACCCTCGATGTATATGGGCGACTCGACGAGCCTGCCCTCCTTCATCTCTTTTGCCATGACCAGCATTATCTCCTGCGCCCTCCCGACCGCGGGGACCGGGATCAGCACCTTGCCCCCCTCTGTTAGCGTCTTGTTTATCGACTCAGAAAAGCTGCGGTAGACCATCTGCTGGTCAGGCATGACATCGGTGGTGTTGCCGTACGTGCTTTCCGTGATGAGCGTCTCTACCCTGGGGTACATCGACACCGCGCTGTCCAAGAGCTGCGTCTTGGCGTACTTGTAGTCGCCGGAGTACAGGATATTGTGCGCGCCGGAAATGTTCAGGTGGACGGTAGCACTGCCCATGATGTGGCCGGCGTTGTTGAGCGTGATTGTGATGTCGGGCGAAATGTCGGTCGGCTTGCCGTAGGGCAGGGTGATGCAGTGTTTTATAACTTCGTTGACGTCCCTTGCCTCGTATGGCAGGTACGTGCCGTTGCTGTTTGCAATCTTGACAGAGTCCATCTGGAGAAGCGTCATGAGAGGAAGCGTGGGCTCGGTGCAGTAGACCGGCCCCCTGTAGCCGTACTTGAAGAGAGCCGGCAGGAATCCCTGGTGGTCGATGTGGGCGTGCCCTATCACGACCGCGTCCAGGTCGTCTAGATCGAAATTAAACCAGTCAAGCCGCGGGTACGCGTCGAGGCCTGACATCTCGCCGGGGTTTATGCCGCAGTCGAGCATCACCTTGCTCTCAGGCGTCACCACGATAAAGCAGGACCTTCCAACCTGCTTGACGCCTCCGAGACAAAATAGCATCACCTCTTCCTTGTTGGTAGACCACGACTGGGGCCTTCCCGAGCCCGGCTCGGCGGCTGCCTGCTGGCGCGCGCTGCCGTTGCCGTTCCCTACCACAAGAGGTTCCCGAAAGATGCGCTTGCCCAGCTTTTGCAAAAAGTCTGTCCTCTCCTTGGCCGATCCCTTGAGTGTAGAGTGGATGATGTTGATGCTAGTTGACGGGATGTGGGGCGACCGTCTCGTGTGGGCGGTCCACCCGGTCGACTGCGCGATCTGGACTATCATGTTGGGGTCGATGGACTCGGGCTTGCTTACCTCGAGCACCACTTCGCCAGTCGCATCGTCGCAGAACACCGCCGAAACGAGCACGTCCTTTGGCAAAAGTTTCACGACCACCTGCCGCGTCTGGTCTTCCGGAAGCCGGATCGAAGGGTCGGTGCGTATGATGAACCTCTTTTTCAGGGTCTTTGACAGCGACGACAGATAATACGTCAACTCTGTGAGCGCAAACTTGGCGTTCTTTGTGTAAAGTGCGATGTTGGGGCCCTCGAACCTCACAAGCGATATCTGGGAGTCGGACGGGATCGACTTGAGTATGATCCTGCCGACTGCCTCCTCGCTCTCGGTGGTCACCTTGGTGACAGGGCCGTCGATATCAGTTGACGGCTTGGTCCTCCTTTGAGGTGCAGCCTGCTCCTGAGCTATAATTTCGCCAACTTTCTCGTTCTTTTCCAATTCTCCCATTGCCGTTCGTTTGGCTATACCACCAAAGTGCTATGCCTCGTGGACACGATAAATCGGATAAGGCACAAACCGGTAATAAGCCACAACCATATCCGTATTTCCATTATAAAAGGATACTGCTAATTGGTTTTGTCAATTCCGCGGCCTCGTGGCATTACGGAATCAATAACCTTTCAGCTTGGGGGAGCAGTATCGCTGCTGCAACTATGGCTACCATGACAAGTGTCAGGAGCGTGTTGGCGTTCTTGGCAAGCGCCTGCGACTTGGCACGCTTTTCTATCAGAGCACCATACATCTGGCCTCCGTCAAGCGGGCCGATCGGGAGCGCGTTGAATATGCCGACGTTAAAGTTGATGAACCAGAGCCAGAACAGCATGTTGGCTATAGGCGCGAACGCGCTGCCAAGCACGCTTGATTCGTACCTGGGCGCCATAAGGTCAGAGTAGGGGACCACGTCCTGCTGCATCGTCGGAGGCAACAGCAGCGCCAGAGGGTTCGTGCCAAACGCGCCCGTGTACCTGTCGAGCACTGCCTGCGCGTCAGGCGAAAGGGTCCTTACGCCTACGCCCAGAATGCCCTGGCCCGGCTCTACTGCGGGAGGCAAAGTGACCTGCCGCGTTATGATGTCGCCAGCCGCGTTCATCCAGATGATGTCAACCGTGCTGCCAAGATTTGCGCGCAGGTTCTCGCCCAGATCTTCGAGCGACACGATCTGATGACCTGCGACGTACTGGATTACGGACTCGGGCTCTATGCCTACGGACTCGGCAAGGGAGCCGCTGTTTACATTGACGACCAACACGCCAAACTGCGGCGCGTTTGGATCCGGCGGAAGCGGCGTAAGCGTCGAAACTACAAGGTACAACATCAGCAGCGAAGCACCGGCAAGTATCATGTTGTTGAGCGGGCCGGCCGTGAGCACCGCGCTCTTTTGCTTCAGTGTCGCCCTGTTCAGCTCATCTCTTTCAATGTTGACAAACGCGCCTATCGGAATCCCTAGGAAAAGCACAAGGCCGGTCGAGTCCACCCTGATGTTGTATACCCTGGCCACAATCCCGTGGCCGGCTTCATGAATGACTATCGTGATAATGAGCGCGGCCCAGCCGTATGTTATCGGCAGGAATGGGTTGAGCCCGGGGATGAGCAGGTTGGCCTCTAGACCAACATCAGCAACGGCGCCCCTCGCATTGGCGTTTCCAATCATGATCAATAGCGAGCCTATTATGAGGAAGATCGCAAGGCCGGTTATCGCCGGCATAAGGTACGTGTTAAAGTCGGCATAGAATTTGGCAGCGCGCCACTTGGCGACCCTGTCAAAGAATTCAAGGCCAAAAGGCGTGTGGATAAGTATCAGGGGGAGTTTTACTTCGGCGCGCACCCTGTTCTTTTGCTGTTCCAACCGACTATATTACGCTCCTTCTGTATTTAAATCAAAGCGTCCTCTTTAGCATACAACATCTAGACGCCGCTGCTCTCCGTCTTTTGTATTTCGATGTAGACCTTGTCGCCGACCTTGATGCCCATGTCCTGGTATTCCCTCATGCTCAGCTTGATGGTTGGCGTCTCTGTCAGGCCGCCTCCCATGCCGGGGATGCTCGCCATGACCTTGGGCATGTTCTTCATGAGATCCTCTATCGAGCTGAACGTCGCCGTGCCGGGGCCAAACGGGTTCATGTTGGGCTTGTCGGGCTTGTACTCCTTTGGGTCGTTGAACGTGACGTACACGTACGGGCTTCCATCTTGCGACGCCTCAATCCTGGCGACTATGTATTCCCTTCTCATTTACGCGGTATCTTGCACAGAGGGACTTATTTGCATATCTAAAACGGGCTGGACGACCCTGCACATTGGGAGAGCAGGGTCCTTCCAGCATAGTCACATGTTTTCGGAAGGGCGGTTTAGTAATACTGGTTGGCAGGATTTGCAATAAAAAGGTCATTGATCATTTGTCTACCGTCCGCCTCTAGTACAAGACCTCACAAGCATGTCAACAACTTTTTCCTCCAGGGACAAATACCAAATAACGGCATCTGTTGGCATGCTGGCGGGCCAGCTTCACCTTCACGAGTTCCCAAAATGCGGGGTGGTATACGACTGCGACAGCAGGGACTGCTTGAAGTTCCAGAAGGGCTGCGACAGGTGCCCGTTCTCGTTTCGCTGACATAAAGTCTACATTAGAGGGTTGCGCACTTGTATCTCGTGCTTGCGATCGAGGCGGCCGGAGTCACCAAGGTGTACAAGGGTGCCCGGAAGGCCGCTCTGTCTGACATTTCGCTCAAGATAGAGGCAGGCAGGATCTTTACCCTGCTTGGAAGGAACGGGGCGGGCAAGACAACCTTTGTGCGCATGTGCGCGACGCAACTGATGCCCACTGCAGGCAGCATAACCGTGCTTGGCTACGACGTTACAAAACAGGCAAGGCAGATCCGCGAGCTCATCTCGATTGTCCCGCAGGAGGGCAGGCCGCTGAGGGCCCTGACGTCTTGGGACCACGTCTACAACTGGCTCCAAATAAGGGGCGAGGGCAAGCAGTCTGCAAAGGAAAAGACGGAGGAGATCCTTCGCAAGCTCGAGCTGTACGGAGCGCGGGACCGGCCGGCCATGAACCTGTCAGGAGGCATGAAGCAGAAAATTCTAGTCGCTATGGCAATGGCCACCGACGCGCAGTTGTTGTTTCTGGACGAGCCGACCATAGGGCTCGATCCTGTGTCAAGGAGGCAGGTCTGGTCCGCGATAAAGGACTGGAAGAGCAAGGGCGGCTCGATACTTCTTACGACGCATTACATGGACGAGGCAGAGATGCTGTCTGACTATATAGTCATAATCGACAGGGGAGCTGTTATCGCGCACGGGACAATACAGGAGCTGCGGAAAGTGATACCTCAGAACATCCGAGTCGACATTGCGCGTGACGGACTCGACGTTAATGCACTAAAGTCGTACGGTTCTGTGGTCGACACGGGCGCCGGGATACTGCGCGTCTTTACATTCGAGTCGGCCGTTCGGGAGCTTTCCGAACTTGCGCTGCGCAAGAACCTGACTTTTACGGTGTCGCCGGTAACGCTCGATGATGTGTTTGTCTACCTTGTGGGAAGGGGAATTGGAGATGACCAGAACGGCAGAGACTAGCATGCTGCCGGTAAGGCAGGCGTTTCTGATCGCTTACATGACCGGAGTGCTGTGGCTCCGCAGGAACCCGATGTCGCTTGTCTTTACCGCGATAAGCCCTTTCTCGCTCCTGTTCGTGCTCTTTGTCATATCCGGTGGACAATACCTCATGCCTGCCGTTGCGGGCAGCCTCGTGATGGCGCTAGTGGGCTATGGGCTTGCTCTCGGGCAGGACATCTCTTTTTACAAGACGGAATACAAGGTGCAGGACGTGTTCGTCGCCTCGCCGGTGTCGCCCCTGACATACATGATGGGGCTTGCTCTGTCGGAGCTGCTCTTTGGGCTGCCGGCCCTGATCGTGCTGGCGTCGCTTGTCATGATCTTTGGCGCATCTATATCGATACTCAGCGTCCCGCTGCTTGTCGCAACAATCCTGCTCGTGTGGGGATCGATGTCGGCAATGGGGTTCTTCCTTTCGTCGCACATGCTCCACATGCGAAACGCGACGCAGGTGATCTCGTTTGTGAACGTGATACTTGCTATCCTGCCGCCGGTGTTCTACCCGATAGAAGCCCTGCCGGCTGAGCTGTGGCCGCTTGCCTACGCGATGCCTACGACACACGCTTCGCTGATAATCAAGTACATGATGGCCGGAGATTCGCCGGAAGGGTGGTCGCTAGGATTTGGCTTTGCCGTGCAAATAGCCTACCTGATTGGCTTTGTCGCGCTGGCAAAGACGAAGGCGATATGGCGGGAGAGCTAGCTGTCATCTTCTTAAACGATGCTGTCCATTGTTGCAGCGAGTGAAGAGCGGCGTGAAAACAGGCATGTTGGCAAGGAGCCGCCGCCAGAGCCGATCTACGACCTGACAAAGGATGACAAGACAAAATCTGTAAAGGCCACCGGTCGGCGAGAAAGGGGCGACGAAGAATAATGGAGGTCACGGTGGGATTTGGACCTACGAAAATGAAAATAATGTTCGTTTTGTAAGCCCACATCTATTTCGTTACTGTCTCGCCATGCTGAAATTAGATAACTGTCAGTCTCAAATAGACCGACGAGAGAATTAATACCTTTAAAGTCTGGGTAAGTTTTCAATGTATCAAGCGTGCCTGTGTCGGCTGCTCTGGTAACCTTGTACCACGATTTTGAAAATTCAGACTTGCCAGCCTGCCAGCCAAGCACATCGAGAATTACAACAATGCCATTACATTGCCACACTTGACGGTCTATCAACAGACTTCGTAAATGTGGCTGGTATTTTAGGTACTTTCGTTAAAAATCGGGCTGTATTTACCACCCCCCCCTCTCGGTAAGGTGCTAGCTGGGTTAAAATCAGCTTATTTCAGCTGGCGTTATGAGCACTACGTTAGACGATCTAATCTTAGACCGAATACTTTTTTTGCAAGTGCAACTAGGCAATGAAGACGACCCGGCATACATCAGAACATTTCGAGCCCAGATCATGGTATTGCAAACTGCGCAGCTAGACCGGCTAGACGAACTAATAGCAATTAGGCGTAATGACCTAAAGACATGCAAGAATGCTTTCGAAACTGAGACCATGTTCGCAGAGCTAGACGCATTAGAGTGGCTTCAACGGCAGGTCAAAAGGCGTTTGATTTGAAATGTTTCTTTGCAAGAACTTGTGCCAGAGAGTATCAGCCGTTCTTGGCACTTCGGGTTACAGGGCGGGCTACCCGTATTGTCAAGAATGCGAGGTACACTTTAACCCATCGGCAACGCATTGCGGCTGTTGTGGTTCAAAGTTAAGATTCAAGCCACGCAGAAAAAGACGCAAAAAGACCTAGCTGGTATTTGTAGAGGGTCGATCAAGATCAGTTGTGGCAGATCTGTTAATCGGTTGCTCTGGCTGGTCTTATTCAGACCTGAGCGAAGAAGGCGGCTGGGTCGGCCCATTCTACCCTAACAAATCGACAAAACCACTGCCTTATTATTCTCAATACTTTCGCACTGCCGAGTTTAATGCAATTTACTACGAAAAATTCTACGAGCACATGGGCGCAAAGACTTTTGAGGGCATGATTAACGCAACGCCCAAGAATTTCGAGTTTTCGATCAAAGTGCCTGAAACGATAACTAGAAAAGAAAAGCTAGGCACAGACGCAACGCCATTATTTGAAGAGTACTTGCGACGAATCGAGCCATTAGAGAAAGCCGGCAAGCTAGGCGCTATCTTGTTTCAAATGTCGCCTAACTTTACGGTAGAAGACTTTAGAAACGCCGAACAATTCATAGACAAACTGCCTCGTGAATACGATTACGCGCTAGAGTTTAGACATGAGAGCTGGCAGACAGAAGGCGCGCCTGAATTACTACAACACTACAACATTGCAAGCGTGATAACAGATTCACCAGACCCGAAACTACAATACTTGTCTGAACCAATTGTAACGGCAGATCACGCATTTATCAGATTGCACGGTCGCAATGAGGGTTTTTGGTACAACTATCTATACAGCAAAGATGAGCTGGGGCCTTGGGTCGATAAGGTCAGTGAGATCAAGAATAAGGCAAAGACTATACGCGTCTACTTCAACAATCACCCCGGTGGTAAGGCTGTTCTCAATGCTTTGCAATTCAAAGAGTTAATGGGCGAGCTGACCGAGAAAGAAAAAGAGGCCCTTGCAAAGGCTGAAGAGTACCTGACTGGCAAGAAAACCACGAAAACAGGTCTTGATCAATGGGTAGGCTAGATGGCAAGAACGCGCTTGTGGGCGCCGGCGGTTGGTTACAATACAAAGAACATAAAGTACCTACTGACGAGAGGCTAAGCGCTTACGCTAATGAGTTTGATTTTGTTGAGGTCAATTCTCTATTCTATCAGTTAATACACCCGCAGACTGTCGAACGCTGGCGCAAAAGCGTGCCGACTGACTTTGAATTTAGCATCAAGTGCTATCAGGCATTGACGCATAAGATAGGTCTTAGGCCCGTCGAAGATGCGTTTAGAGTGTTTGCAATGATGCAAAAATATTGTGAGATTTTAAATAGCAAAATTCTTGTCATGCAAATGCCGCCGAGCTTGAAACTAGACGAAAAATTTGTGCTAGATGCGCGGGCATTCTTCAAGTCAATAGATTTTGGCGATTTACGCTTTGTATTTGAATTCAGAGTAACAACGACTAGAATGCCCGGCAACTTATTGAACATGCTTAGAGACTTTAACATGGTCCACACGGTCGATCTAACTTTTGAAGACCCTCGCGTTGAGACCAATTTACTTTACAGTCGTGTATTCGGCATGCCAGAAAAGCATAATGCACTAGACGATAAAGACCTTCAAGTGCTCAAAGAGAAAGTTGAAAAAAGCAAAGCACCAGATGTGCGGGTAGTCGGGCATTCGCTAAAGATGATCGAAGATACAAGAAGAATCAAAGAAACGCTGTATACCTGACACCGATTATTGAAGTAGAGCTTACTGTTTCTGCATGTTAGCTCTCTTGCCAGAAATTTTATGGTAAATAACCAATCCTATCGTTGCAACGATAACAACGTAAATGAAGTAAAGCCAAGTATTGTTAGGGTCGCAACCATAGCCGATATCGATACCACATTGCTCTGATGGGCCGATTTGACCTAGTATTCTTTCGAACATTACACTTGAAACGCGTGTCTACCTTAAGAAATAGGTCTTGTATTGGTTCATTACTTGCGTCGAGTTCGCCGTTAGTATCGTACAAAGATTTGCTGGGCTAACGGCGAACGAAGCGTAGCGCAGTGAGCCGATGTGCTTTTGCGGCTTCGTGTTTCTGGGCGTTTGACGAAAAATCTATCAATTACGCAAGGCGAATGACACAGCTGGGTTTTATTGTATTGATAGTTGCCCTAATAACGCTCGTGTGGCTCGTCTCTTTAGACCGCTTGACAGCTTTGAACTCGCCGTCTGAATAAAACTCTTCGTTATTTGCTGTTGGTTTTCGTCTGCCAAACCCCAATTCTTAGGTAAGCCTAGTAAAAATACGAACATGAAGGTCACGGTGGGATTTGGACCCACGACCTGCTGATTTCTTGACACAGATGTTTACAAGTCAGCCGCTCTGGCCAGGCTGAGCTACGTGACCTCGTGCGCTCTAATGATGCTGCGTTTTATTAAGTAAACGGCGTTTTTTTGAAAAGGTTAATCTATGGCTTGGCTGCTAGCTGCCAGAGTTGGCGAACACCGTTACAAAGCGTGACAACCTGAAGCTGCTCGCCTACATGATAGGGGCCGTGGCGTTCTTTGCAGTCACGCTTCTTATCTCGTTCTTTATCGTGATAGTCGCGATAAACAACGCGGACATACCCGGAGACGTCGCGCCAAACATGTTCATGCTCGGGCTTGTACCGCCATCTGTGGGGACGTTCCTGCTCTTCACCAAAGTTCTGGGCCGGTTCATGTAATGTATTTAAATCGCATTAATCTTTCGGAACCTGTGCCAAAGTTCCTGGTGCAGGTAGTGATCGAAAACAAGCCCTACATCAACGATCCAGAGGGGGAGACCATCCATCGAGACCTTGTGGTAAAGGGCGGCTACTCGAGCGTCCAGTCTGTCAGGTCGGCCAAGATGTTAAAGATGGTCGTGAACTCGAAATCGGAGAAGGACGCCGAAGCGACCGTGAATAAGCTGTGCGAGGAGCTGCGCATATTCAACCCCGTCGTTAGCAACTGCACTGTCAAGGCTGCAGGCAAGGTCTAGTATTCTGCAACTTTCATCTTGTTCGGATTGATTGGCTTTGACGAAGTTTCCCACGCGGAATTAAAGTAGTCGGAGCACCATTCGCAGAACGCCGGATCTTCACCCACAAACATCGTGTTCATGTCAACCTCGCCCTTTGAACTGGGGAACATGACCGCAGCCTGCGAGTCGTCTGCGATGTACAGGCCGATGTTCAGCTGTTCCAGCATTCCTCCCTTGATGATCCCCTTGGAAGCGAGCTTTTGAAATCGTGGAGTGATGTCCTCCATCACATTTTTTGGCATGAGAGTGTTATAGCCTACCAACACGTATATGTCAACTCCAAGGCCCGCCTTGTCAAGGAATATCGGGCCCTCTTCAGGCCAAGCCTGTGGGGCCATGACCTTGATGGATTTTGTCGCTGACGATTCCAGCTCCTTCAACTTCTGGAGAACTGCAGTCACGCTGTTCACCATCTTGCAATTCTGCAGCGCGCCGATCCTCTGAACAAACTTTTCGGGTATGCCGCCAAGGGTGTGATCCTTGAAAAATGCGCTGTGCCTTTTTGCAAACTGGAAATAAGGAATCTGTCCCATTACCATTCTGCCAAATTCTGTTATCTGAAACATGCCGTCCCCTCTTTCAACCAAACCGATGTCTCACAGCCTGTTCAAGTTCTGGTGGGCGTGCTGGACGGTAATGTCAAGCTGCCTAGCAAGCGAGCTTAGCTTTGCCGGCCCTTTATTGAGCGACACGAGCATAGAGCACCTAATCTCGCTGCCCAGCTCCATAAAGAGGTTTTAGGCGAGGGTATGTTCTTCTCTGCCGTCCATGTTAAAATATGCCAGTACGGCCTTTTAAGATTTTACCACGTAAATCTTCTGTAACTGTGTCTAAAGCATGTTGAAGCTAAACAAAACCGTTGAAGTTAAACCAGTCCGTTAAGGCAGGAATATCAGGCAACCTCCTGCATAATAAGCCATGACATCTGAACTGTTTGAACTAAAGGATCAGTTCGAAGAACTGCAAAAAAAGTACAGTCAGCACCTTCCCAAGGTCGACCCTGCGCTGCTGGACGACCTCCTCCTACGCCAGATGGAGAACCCCGGCGTGGCGCCGATGTACATGGTCGAGGTGTTTCTCGAGCCGGGCATAGATAGCGAAAAGATAAGGCAAACGGTAATACAGGAAAACGGCGTGGCTCCCGCGATTTATGACAACGGGACGCACGTCGCGCCGCACCACAGGCTAACTCTGGATATGCTGAAGAGGATATCGGAATATGAGGGAGTGATAGAGATCACCGGAGAGTACAGCGGGGACTTTGGAAACTGGGCTCCCTCGCACGAGCACCGGACGCATGAAAAGTGGCACATCCCGACGCCAGCCGAACGCTCGATGGAACCAGGGATGCAAGTTGCGCCCGAGGTTCAGGGAAAGAAGAACGACTATAGAATAGCGGCGTACGTTGCCGCGGGAATTGTGGGGGCGATAGCCCTTGCAGGCTTTATCATAAGCGGCGGAATGCCGCCCAACACAAATGTTGGCCAGACTGTTCCCGCAGGAGTGGAGCCGGGAGTGTTGCGCGGGTACGTGGGCGGGCCGGGCGGCTTGCCCGCGGTCGGAGCATCGGTACTAGCTGTGCAGCAAGGGACCGATTTCCATACAAGTGCGTTCGTTTCAGTCGATGGCCAGTACAGCCTCGACCTGCCGCCGGGCGAATACATATTCTATGTCGCATACCCTGATGGGACAGATGAGACAGCCAGACTGGATGTGCAAAGAGGAACAGACTACGAGCTGAACTTCGCCTATTCTTAAGGAGGCTGGGAGATTGAAAACAGAGTCTGTACTACGCGGCAGCCGCGACTACCGCTGTAGCCGGCATAATCCACCTGACAATGGCACCAGGCATGCTGAACTTTAACCCAAACGGGGCCATGCTCTTCATTGTTGGCGGGGCCGCGCAGGCGTTCTGGGTTGTTCCTATGATAAGAAGGTGGGGAAAGGTTTGGTATGGAGTCGGCATTGGTGGCGCAGTAGTCCTAAGCGCAATATGGATAATTACTAGGATGCCGGGCAACCCGATAACCGGGAGGGGCTTTGAACCCAACACAATGGGGTTCGCAGTCCAAGCACTGGAATGGGCGTTCATCGGCCTCGCCGCCGCGATACTCGTGCTGGAAACGCGGATGAAAAAGCTGGACAAAACTGCAACAGACGCGGCCTAAGGCCGCCATTTTTTATTACTTGTCGTCATGATCTGCTGAAAACACGTCGTCAAGGAAGCTCGAGTCGCTCAGCGCCCCCTCAAGCAAGAGCGTTGTCCTCAGGTACTTTGCCAAGTCAGTCACCGTGATGATTCCGACCAGTTTCCCGTTGTCCATTATCGGGAGCCGGCGTATCTTGTGGTTCACCATCCTTTGCACCGCGACTTCGATCGGGGTGTCAGGGTCGGCAGTAGTCAGTATCTTTGACATGATGTCGCCTATCTTTACCTCTGCGATCGGGAGCTCTTTTGCGCATATCTTTTTGATAAAGTCCCGCTCGCTCACTATGCCGACTGGCTGGCCGTCCCTCACTACAAAGACAGAGCTGATGCCCCTCTCTGCCATCGTCTTGGCGGCCTCCAGTGCCAACTTGTCGTGATCTATCATGACTATCTGCTTTGTCATGATGTCGCGGACCACTCCAGCTGCCATCCCAATTTCCCAGAATCGGCCGGAGATAAAAACAATGCTATGGCGCCTGTGCGAAATCCGCTAATCTGAAGATATTAATACGAGCTCTGTCAAGTTTCACTCGCTGTAATGGCAAAGATTGGCATTGCCGTTTTCCCCGGCAGCAACTGCGACCGCGACGTGCACCACGTTCTAAATGATGTAATAGGTGTCCAGGCCGACTTTATCTGGCACACCAAGGACCGGATCGCCGGCTATGACGCGTTGATAATCCCCGGCGGCTTTGCTTTTGGCGACCGCTTACGCGCCGGCATAATCGCGGCCCACAGCCCCATAGTGCAGGAAGTGAAGAGGATGGCAAAGGACGGCCTGCCGGTGCTGGGCATCTGCAATGGCTTTCAGATTCTGGTCGAATCCGGGCTTTTGCCCGGCGCTCTCATGATGAACGACTCGCTCCGCTTTGTTTGCCGGTGGACAAGGGTCGAGGTTAGGAACAACAGGACTCCTTTCACCAGCCAGTTTGCGCCGAGGCAGACCTTTGACATCCCGGTGGCGCACGGCGAGGGCCGCTACATGGCCGACAGCAAGATCTTGAAAGATCTGAAGAAAAAGAACCAGATCGTCTTGCAGTATTCAAACGACGATCCCAATGGATCGTCAGACCTCATCGCGGCAATCTGCAACGAAGAGGGCAACGTGATGGGCATGATGCCGCACCCGGAGAGAGCGAGCGAAGGAATCCTTTCGTCTTCCACAAGAAACGACGCAATCACGATTTTCAGATCCCTTGTCTCCAACCTGAAGCAAAAGGCGATAGCGTAGATGGGCGTCCTGACAAAGCAAGAGCTCGACTACCTCGAAGAAAACCTGAAGCGCAAGGCAAGCGAGATCGAGCAGGACATTGTCGGCGCCGAGTGGTCTGAGCACTGCAGTTACAAGTCGTCAAAAAAATACCTGCGCTTGCTGCCTACAAAGGGCAGGCGCGTGGTGGTGGGGCCAGGTTACGACGCCGGGGTGCTTGACGTTGGCGACGGCTACGTCCTAACGGTACACATCGAAAGCCACAACCACCCGTCGGCGGTCGAGCCGTTTGGGGGCGCCGCTACAGGAGTCGGAGGCGTGCTACGCGACATCCTGTCTATGGGCACCCGGCCCATAGCAGTCCTTGACGCGCTGCGCTTTGCTCCGATAACCGGCAGGGGCAAGGCCGTCGCAAAGTCAAAGTGGCTTTTCAAGAACGTGGTCAAGGGCATCGCAGACTATGGCAACTGCATGGGCATCCCGACTGTGGGGGGCGAGATCGAGTTCGACCCGTCGTTTGAAGACTATTGTCTTGTTGACGTGGCGTCGATAGGCTTTGGAAAAAAGGAGGAAATCGTCGCAAACCAGGCCGACGTTGGCGACGTGATAGTGCTCGCAGGCGGCTCGACCGGCCGCGACGGGATACACGGCGCGTCCTTTGCGTCAAAAATGCTTGAAGCGGAGAACCGGTCTGCAGTCCAGATCCCGGATCCGTTCCTTGAGAAACTGCTGCTCGAAGCCACGATGGAGGCAGTAAAGCAGGGCTGCATCAAGGGGATCAAGGACCTTGGCGGCGGAGGGCTGTCGTGCTGCCTTTCTGAAACTTCTGACACTCTGGGCCAGGGCTTTGACGTCGAGCTCATGCAGGTCCGCGCTAGGGAAAGTGGCATGACACCGAACGAGCTGATGATCTCGGAATCGCAGGAGCGCATGCTGTACGTCACGGACAAGGCAAGGCTGCCGGCGCTACAATCGATCTTGGACAAGTACGAGATCGCTCATTCGGTGCTTGGCGAAGTGCAGGATCATCGCGATCTGGTAGTCCGGCAAGGGGGAAAGGTGCTGGCAGAGATGCCGTCGCACTTGGTTGCGCATGCCCCGCTTGCCGACAGGGCTTTCAAGCGTCCCGCGTATCTGGATAAATTAAAAGCAACCAAGCAGCCAAAGGCTCCGGCAAACCTTGGCAAAGTATTGCTGTCGCTACTGTCAAATCCGACGATAGCGAGCAAGCGCTGGGTCTACCAGCAGTACGACCACGAAGTCGGAGTGCGGACGGTGGTCAAGCCGGGGATGGGAGACGCGGCGGTCATGAGGCTTGACAACGGGAGGTTCGTGGCGATAAAACTGGACGGCAACTCAAAGCACTGCTACCTCGACCCGTTTCAGGGGACGCTGGGCTGCCTCTCTGAAGGCCGCAGGAACATGATCTGCTCCGGCGCAGAGCCCATCGGAGTGGTCGATCATTTACAGTTTGCAAGTCCTGAGGACCCTGAAATCTACTGGACGTTCACTCAGGCTATAAACGCTATAGTCGACTATTGCAAGTTCATGGACATCCCGGTGGTCGGAGGCAAGGTGAGCTTTTACAACGAAACCGCCAAGGGGCCCATCAAGCCGTCGCCTGTAATGGGGACGCTCGGCCTGATTGAAGACGCATCGCACATTACCCTGCCGGCGTTGTCAAAAGGCGCCTCGATCTTTGTCATTGGCAACACCGCTCCTGAAATGGGGGGCTCTGAATACTATGAATACGTCCACGGCATAACCGGCGGGCCGGTACCAAAGGTCGACATGCAGGCGGACAGGCAGAAAGGGAGCGCCGTGTTGGATTTGATAAGAACCGGGCTTGCAACATGCGCCCACGATTGCTCAAAGGGCGGCCTTGCGGTGGCGCTTGCAGAAATGGCGATCGCCGGCTCGACCGGATTCCGGGTTGACCTCGACTCCGTTCCGAACTCTTGCAATAGGACAGACGACCTGCTATTTTCAGAATCGCATTCAAGATACATAATTGGAACAAAGGAGCCGGACAAGGTCAGGAGAGCTCTGTCGTCTGCAGGCGTGACGTTTGCAAAAATCGGGCAAGCCGCAGGCAGCATAGAATTTTCAAAAGGCAAGAAAAAGGTGATCAGGCTGACGCTAAAGCAGCTGCAGACAAGCTTTGACTCACTTGTCAAGATGATGCAATGAAGATACGTTTTTTAACGCATGCGGCTAAACCTAGTACATCTTGGGGTGGCAGCGTTGGTTCATGAGAATTGTGGCGTAGTCGGCATATTTTCGCTTGACGGGCACAACGTCATACCGTTTGTAATAGACTCGCTGCGAGCGCTGCAGCACAGGGGGCAGGAGGCGTGGGGCATCGCGGTCCCCAACAAGACTCCTTTCAGAAGACTTGGGCTCATATCGTCGGCAGCGGCGGAGTTTCCGACGGTGGTCAAGAAGTACAAGTCGCACGCCGCGATAGGCCACATCAGATATTCAACGCTAGGCAAGAGCACGCTTGAAAACGCCCAGCCGCTCAAGGTCAAGGACCTGTGCGTCGCCCACAATGGGACAATAGCTAATGTAGAAGAACTGTCCGGCATGGTAGGCGGATGCACCTTCACCCCGCAGACAATGAGCGACACGCTCGTTGCTGCCCAGCGCCTCGTCATGCACCTTGCGGATAAGGAGGACATGGCGGAGGCGATGCACATTCTGAAAGGCGAGATGGTCGGGTCTTTCTGCTTTACGTTTCTGACAGACGACGGCTCTGTATACGCCGCAAGGGATCCACGGGGCTTCAGACCCTTGGTGCTTGGACACCACAAGGAGACCAACACCTACATGGTGGCGTCAGAGTCGTGCGCATTATCTGCAGTAGGGGCGCAACTTGTGCGCGACGTCGAGCCGGGCGAGCTTGTGAAGATGAGCAAGGGCGGCATCACCTCGCAGCAGTTTGCAAACGAAAAGCCGCACGCCCACTGCGCCTTTGAATACACCTACTTTGCCCATCCTTCCAGCATAATGGAGGGGATCAACATTTACGCGGCAAGGAAGAGGATCGGGCAGTATCTTGCGAAAAAGTTCCCGATTGCAAACGCGGACGTCGTTGTTCCCGTGCCTGATTCGGCGCGGCCGGCTGCGCTTGGCTACGCGCAGGAGCTTGGGCTGCCGTTTGAAGAAGGATTGCTCAAGGACAGGTACAGCAAGAAAGGTTCCATGAGGAGTTTCATCGAGCCGTACCAGAGCGCAAGGGTTGAGATAAACAAGGGGATAATCCCGATCCGGGAAGTGGTCGAGGGCAAGCACGTGATAGTAGTCGACGACAGCATCGTCAGGGGCACGAGCTCGGCAGAGATAATCAAGACGCTCCGGATGGTGGGGGCGAGCAGGGTGAGCCTTGTGGTCACGTACCCGCCTATACGCTACCCGTGCTACGCCGGCATCGACTTTCCGTCGCAGGAGGAGCTGGTCGCGTACCAGCATGGCGCGACAGAGAACTCTAACAAGACGATAGGGGCGCGCGTCTCGCAGGTGATCGGCGCCGAGTGTGTCGCGTACAATGACACGGCCAACCTTGCAAAGGCGATCGGCATGCCGGAAGAAGAGCTCTGCTTCACCTGCTCAACCGGCAACTACGCACCACTTGGCATCAAGCCGGTCTTCAAGTCAAGAATCCAGATGAAGGGCGAATAATCGCTTAAATATTCTCTCACTTATTTATCCATAATGCGCCTTGCGTTCGTCGTGGCGATAGCGGCCGGGATCGTCGCGGTAGCCCTGATCGCAATGTTTGCTTCTGCCCTGCCGACAAAAGACTACGACCTGAGCGTCGACGCGCTTAAGGACGAGCAGTCGCTCTTTACAAACGCGCGAGTGGTGGTCAAGAACACGGGCAAGCTGCAGCTCACGAATGTCCTGATCGATTATGGCAGCGAAAAAGAGCCGGTGATACCGGTGCTCCAGCCGGGCCAGACCATGAACTTTTCACCTCCTGAAGAGGCGCAGCTTGATCAAGTCACGGTCACCGCAGACCACGGAATACACATAGTGCAGCCATACCGCACCCCGATAAAACTTCCCGGCATGATAGGCTCCTGACTGCGTTTAAATAATGTAAGAATAAAATTAGGATGATGGATACAGACTCACACTCTGACGGCGAAATAAAAAAGTTCTACGACCTGAAGAACATTGTCGTGGTTGGCATGTCGAAAAATGAAGGCAAGGCAGCCCACTATGTACCAAAATATCTGATAGATCTCGGCTACAATGTTATACCTGTCAACCCGACCGCAAATGAAATTCAGGGGCGCAGGTCGTATCCGGCGGTCAGCAGCGTGCAGGAAAAAATAGATATCGTCGATATTTTCAGGCCATCGGAAGACGTGCCGGCGGTTGTGGAAGACGCCTTAAAGAAAGAGGGCATCAAGGTGATCTGGATGCAGGAGGGCATCTACAGCGAGGCGGCCGAGCGGACGGCAAGGGAAAAGGGGATCGAAGTGGTCTACAACAGGTGCATGCTTGCAGAGCATCACCGGCTTTTCGGGGACTAGGTTAAATTATACAGCTTCTCCAACAATATCCGATGTCAAGCATCGACACTGTGTTAGAGCGGGTCAGGCCGGTTTTGGAAGAGCTGGAAAAGACGGACAAGATTTCAACCAAGATCGGAGTTGACAGGGAAGCCGGCATCATCAGGATCTACGGCGAGGGCTCGGACTATATCAGGAGCGCATCCTCCGGTCTTGCAGAGGTGCTCGAGCTTGCCTACACCACAGCAGAGCACCACCTGTACTGGGCGGTGCTGTACCACGCGGCAGAAATTTCAAAGGCGGCCCTTGAAAAATGGGAGTCCGACCTGACTGCAGACCAGATAAGCGAAATGTCTTGGCGCTGCGACGAGATCAAGGCGGCCTTGGAAAGGCTGGCGCGCAAGTGAGGCCCTCTCACGGCAAGTATGGGCGTTTGACTACATACAAGTCCTTTTAAAAAGGAAAAAGCGAAGTCGTAGTGCCTTGAGCTCTGCCGACCTTACATGCCCAGTTTGTAGCAAGACGCTAGATGCAATAGAGCACGATCACGCGATCAGGCAGCTTGAAAAGAGCGTTCTTCAAGAGTACCGCGACCAGCTAAAGAAGACAAAGCAGGAGCACGCAAAAAGCCTGACCAAGCTCAAGCAGGCACAGCGCAAGCAGATGCAGGCCATGACAAAGAGGCAGCAGGGCGAGAAAAAGACGCTGCAGAAAAGGATGGTCGAGCAGGCAAGGAAGAGCAAGGAAAGCAACAAGCGCGAGATGACGCAGCTCAAGAAGAATTACCAGGCGCAGCTGGAACATATGCGCGAGTTCTACGGCAGCCAGAACGCGGTTCTTCAGAACGAGCTAAAGAGTTCGTATGCGACCCAGCTCGAGGGGATGAAAAAGAACTATGAAGGCCTGTCGGCAAGCAACCAGAGGCAGATTGAAACCATACAGAAATATCTCGAGGACAAGCTGGTCGGCGAGTTGAAAGAGAAGGTCGGCCAGCTGGAACAGGACAAGCTGTCAAATGAACTGCGGCTTGCCGAGCTCGTGCAGGATCTTGACAAGCGCAACGCCGAAGTCGTGTCGTTCAAGGAGCACCTGCGTCAATTAGACGATGGAATTCCTGAAATGCACAAAGAAGCAGATCAGGTGCAGAGCAGGACGCCCGAACCTGTTAACGAACAGCAAGAGGAGCTGCTCAAGATCGTAAAGGAAGTTGCTGCGCAGCAGCAGGAGCTGGGAGATCTTAAAGAACTGGAAGACGAGCCGGAAGAAGAGGAAAAGCAAGGCTTCTGGGGATCAAAACCGGGAAAAAGGTTCGGCCTGTTCTAGAAAGTCTTATCCGTCAGCGGTCCCATAATGTCATATGCAAGTTTCAAAGGCCGTTTCAAAGCAAAGGAAATCTGCGCTTGCAAGCAACCCCGGGTTCATCACTCGCGCGTCGCTCCTTGGAGGGTTCGTGGGCCTGGTCGGGTACCTTGCTGTAGCGTGCCACCACCTCCACTGATAAGAGTATATAAATAATAACAAAGAGTGAAAAACCCATGATAAAGATCGGGCTAATTGGCAAGACCAACACAGGCAAGACGACATTCTTTAACTCAGCGACGCTCCTGTCAGCCGAGATATCCAATTACCCGTTTACAACAAAGCAGCCGGCCACGGGCAACGCCCACGCGATCACGCTCTGCGTCCACAAGGAGTTCAACCTTCAGGACCAGCCCAAGAACTCACGCTGCGTCGACGGCTGGCGTTTTATTCCAATCGAGCTGGTGGACCTGCCGGGCTTGATCAAGGGCGCGTGGGAGGGCAAGGGGCTTGGCAACCAGTTCCTGACGATTGCCGCCCAGTCGGACGCCCTGCTCCACATCGTTGACGCGTCTGGAAGCATCGACGCGTCAGGCAGGATAGCCGAGCCGGGTACCGGCGACCCAGTCGCGGACGTAGCCGACATTGAAGAGGAGCTGGTCATGTGGTACTTGAAGCTGCTTGAAGGCAACCGCGACAAGATATCACACGCCATCAGCACCGGCACGGAAACGGTCCCGGCGATAACAGAGGTGTTCCGTGGAATCGGCGTGCGCGAAGATCATGTCAAGATGGCGCTTGCGCAGAACAACCTGACCGACATCCCGTTTGACGACTTTGGGCCGCAGGAGAGCAAGGACTTTTGCTGGAGCCTGCGCGACATCTCAAAGCCCACGCTCATTGTGGCTAACAAGGTCGACCTGCCCAGCGCGACAGAGAACTTCAACCGCCTGCGAGAAGAGTACAAGGACGTGATAGTAGTTCCGGCAAGCGCCGACGCGGAATTGACGCTCCGGCGCGCAGAGAGCAGAGGGATAATCCGCTACCTGCCTGGAGACGAGCGCTTTGAAATAAGCGACCAGACAAAGCTCAACGACAAGCAAAAGTGGGCGCTCAACTTCATCCGCAAGGACATCCTTGGCGAATACATGCGTACGGGAGTCCAGTTCGCTATCAATGTCGCGGTTTTCAAGCTGCTAAAGATGAACGCCGTCTACCCCGTGGCTGACGCGCAAAGGTTCTCTGACAAACACGGAAACGTGCTTCCAGACGTCTACCTCATGCGGGCCGGCTCGACGGTCGAAGACCTTGCGCGCGAGATCCACAGCGAGCTGGCAAAGGGCATGCTATACGCGCTGGACGCAAGGGACGGCCTGCGGCTCCCAACAAACTACCACCTGAAGGACCGGGACGTGCTGTCGATAGTCTCTGCAAGGACAAAGAAAAAGTGATCAAGATGTCAGACCTACTACACGAAATTGAAAGGATACTGCGGAAGGATCCTTCGCGCATGTATTCAAAGGAGGAGATCCTGAACCTCCTTGCGTCGAAGAGAAAGGACAGAGAGATCGAGCAGCTGCTGGCCGAGCTCGAAGTGAAAAGCTCGCTCAGGGACAGGTCTGACATCTACGTAACCTGTCAGGGCGGAACAGTGTACTACAAGTGGAACAAGAGCTAGTCCTCTTCCTGAAACACTGCAATGCTCTTTAAGGAAGAGTAGATAGATAGGTACCGCATGCCCTTCTCTGTCGTCCTGTAGGCTGCATGCCTCTTGTCTTCGTCGGCCAGCTCGAGCAGCAGCTTTTTCTCCACGAGGACATAGAGATACTGCCTCAGTTGGCCACTTGTAAGGTTCGCGCGGGTCAAAAGTTTCGTCTTTGAAATTCCACCATTAGCGGCCTCCAGAATAATGGCCATGATGTCAGGCCTGCTACGGTTCTTCACAAAGTAAAAGGGCTCCCCGACGATATAAATTATGATCGAAGCAAGATAGCAGACAAGCTGGTAGAATTAGTTTGATCAGTATATTACCCGCTGCTGCGCCATAATGCCCGGATGCCGCAGCCTAGCGAGTTTCTCTCACTGCTCAGGTCGGAAGCCGACTACATTTCCGGCCAGGCTCTGGCAAAAAAGGCCGGCATTTCAAGGAGCGCGGTGTGGAAGCAGATAAAGATGCTGCGCAGGTACGGCTATTCTATCGAGTCGCGCCACGGGCTCGGGTACCGGCTTGCCGGACTGACCGACCTGCCGGTCCCCTGGGAGCTGTCAAGGGCGCTTCGCACCTCGTTTGTCGGCAAGCAGGTGATGTTTCACGAAGCCGCCGACTCTACGCAGAACCTCGCGATTTCACTTGCAGGCAAGCCCGGCTCGCACGGCGCTGTAGTCATTGCAGAGCAGCAAAAGAGCGGGCGGGGACGGCAAAAGAGAAAGTGGCTGTCGCCCAAGGGAGGCATATGGCTTTCGGTCGTGCTCAAGCCGGCGATACCAACAACCAAGATAACACTCCTGCCGTTTGTCGCCGCGCTTGCGGCGTGCGACGCGATAAGGGCTACGGGGCTTGACGCCCGGCTAAAGTGGCCAAACGACGTCATGGTCTCTGGCAAGAAAGTGGCAGGCATCCTGCTTGACATCAGCGCAGAGGCGGATCAGGTCAACTACGCTGTCATCGGCATCGGGATAAACGCAAACATCGACTCGGCCGCGGTCTCGGCGCGCCTTAATGGCATTACGGTCACGTCGATAAGCGACGAGCTTGGACATGAGGTGAGCAGGCTGGAGCTGACAAAGTCGCTTCTCGAGAATCTGGAGAAATACTACCTTGAGATGGAGCAGAGCGGCGCCGGCTCAATTTTGCAGCAGTGGAAGAAGAACTCGGACATGCTGGGCCGCAATGTTGCGGTGACGCAGAATGGTAGGACGATCCATGGCGTGGCCGCGGACATCAACCATGACGGGTCGCTCCTTCTCCGGACAGATCAGGGTGATGTCGACATTGTTTCTGCCGACATCAATGTTCACTACTAGAATGTACGCGCTTAATTTTCTGTAACCGTCTTACGTCTATGCTTTAATAATATTTACACGTGGTAAGATACAGACATGTCAGAAAAGAACATCCGCATCGTGCCAAACGACTTGCAGATCTACTTCAAGGGTTTTGAAGTGGCCTTCAAGCGCAAAAAGTTAGACGATGCAATTCTGTATTTGAACAACATGAAAAAAGAGATCGACTACAACATCGAGTCTCTGGAACCTGCAAGAAAAGAAACGAAATAGCCGTCCCTTTCTGAATCAGGCCGGCGCTTTGCACAATATCGCGATGTCGTTTACGTTGGTGCCAGTGTAGCCGCTAAAAATTAGCGAGTGCAATTTTTTGAAGGCGTGAAAGCTGTCGTGGCTGTCAAGGTGTCTTTTCAGATCCATTTTTTTGGCAAGAGCTATGGTCTTAGGAGATACCAGAGCGCCTGCCGCTTCAGAGTTGCCATCTATACCATCCGTTCCCATGCATGCCAGCGCCGCGTCGTCCCGCCGAAGCTTGATCAAGCACGCGAGCGCGGCCTCTTGGTTTCTTCCGCCCGTACCGTTTCCCGATCTGTTCAGCCTGACGGTGGTCTCGCCCCCGGCCACTATTGCAAAGGGCCCGCTGCCAAGGTCTGACGCAATGCGCGCCAGAAATGCCCCAAAATCCTTTGCTTCGCCATCAAACTCTGATCCAAGGTGCACCGCCGGAACTCCTCTTTTTTTCAAGTAGCCGACCGCGCCTGCGCAGGCTATCGTGTTGTTGCCTATCAGCATGTTGTGGACGCGCGAAAATGCCGGATCGTGGACCTTGGGGGTTTCCTCCACCTCTCCCTTAGCGCCCCTGGAAATATGCGCAAGCGCCGCGTCAGGCCTCTTTATGCCGTATTTCCTCAGGATCTTCAGGGCGTCTGCAAATGTGGACCTGTCGTGGCTGGTCGGGCCCGAGGCTATTACTTCAAAGTCGTCGCCCGCCACATCGGACAGGATCAGCGAAACGACTGTGCACGAGCCGTTGATGTGGCGCAAGAGCTGCCCTCCCTTGACTGCAGACAGGTGCTTGCGAACGGCATTCATCTCGTGGATAGAAGCGCCGGACCGGAGGAGCGAGCTGGTGATCTCTTGTTTGTCTGCAAGCGACACACCGGCAGCGGGCAGCGGCATCAGAGCCGATCCGCCTCCCGAGATCAGGACAAAGGCAAGGTCGCCCTGACCCGCTTTCCCAAGGACGTTCAGTATCTTTTTCGTTCCCTCTACGCCTGACCTGTCGGGCACTGGATGCGAGGCATGCGTGACTGAAATACCATTGATCTTTGCATCGACGCCGTAGGGAACGGTGATCGCGCCGCCTGCAACCCTCTTGCGCAGGACTGATTGAAGGGCTCCGGCCATCCCGGCGGCCGCCTTGCCCGCCCCGACAATATACACGCGGTTAAATTTTTGCAGCCTGACGGATCTGCGATGAATGTCGCGCACAGACAATCCTCCGTTGGATTTTACCGCCTGTTTTACAAGAGCGTCGGGCAGGACGCTTTCAACCGCAGCTTCGAGCGCGGCAAGAACCAGCCGGGAAGACCTGTCGCTGTGCAGGCTTGACAGCTCTCTGCGGTTTGTGATCAATTACTGTTGACTGTACATGGTGTTTAATTTCTCTTTGCCGGGGCGCGGTATTAGAATGTTCTATAACCATCGACCGTGGCATTTTAAACAATGATTAATTGACCGAACAGGATGTTCGGGTGTCGCTTGAAGACGTTTGTTTCGAGCTGAAAAAATACGGCGTCAATTTCGATGCCCAGAAGCTGAGGGAGACGTACGCTTCAGAGGAAAAGCTGGCAGAGGTCGAAAGGAATCTTTGGAGATTCTGCGTTCGATAGAAGAAGAAAGGAACAGACGCGGCTGACTTAATTCCTCTTTATCGTGTACAGGCAAAAGTCACATTCTTCGCAGACGTAGTAAAGGCTGTCAAAGTCGGAGCACAGCGCCATGCTGTCGTGGCAGCGGGGGCACTCTATCTCGTGCTCCATGAACTGCACCTGCTGCTTCTCCTCTTTGGCGGCCGTTCCCGCTGCCATTACCTTTTCTGCCTCCAGTTTAGGTTCCATGAAAGCAATATCCGGCTGTTATTCTTAAGGTCTGAAACACCTTGAGGGGAGGGGGTACCCCACGAAGCAGTGTCCGGGCTACTTTAGCCGGCCGATCCTCTGGAAGGTCTCAGCCTTTTCCATGAACCCTTTCTCAAACTCAGGCATGCTTATCGTGTTGATCGGATCGAGCACGTGGTACTTTTTTGCGTAGTCGATCCTTTTCTTTGCCAACTGCTTCAGCTGGTCAAGCAGGGTTTTCCGCAGCTCTTTGGGACAGATCTTGCTTCCAAATATCGTGGCAAGCGACGCTTCAAGCATTTCGTCCAGATGCGCCATGCCCTTGTCCTCGTGGAAGTGGGGGTTGCGAGTCTCTATCTGGAATATCTCGACTCCCTTTTCCACTATCTGCGGGTACTCGGAAGGGACAAGCCCACCGAACTTTTCAAATATGTCGACGAATTCGCGCGTTTCTATCGAGTAGCCGCTGGTGTACTGCAGACACTCGGCAAGCGGCATCGACAACGCGTGTTCGCCGGCGTTGCCCGTCTTGATGATCTCTGTTTCAAAGCCGGTAATGGTGGCCAAGAGCGCGTTCAGGTTCTTGTTGGTGATCTCGGATACCCTGCCCCACTTTGAGAACTGTAGCGCGTTGTTCTTTACCTTGGGCTTGAACACCCACGACACCCTGACGTTGCAGTAGGGGGTGGTCGACATGCCAAAGCCGGCGGCAAATATCTTGACATACTCATTGACGGCCCCCGGGACATAGTTGTCGCTGTCAATGAACCCGACGTAGTCCTTGTTGTATATTTTCGCCACGAGCAGGCCGATTATCATGCCTTCGGCCTTGCCGCTCCTGACGCTTCCATCAGGGTTTAGGATCGAGACATAGCCGGCACGCTTGAAGACCTGCGCGAGCCCCGGGTCCTGCTGGTGCACAAGTATAATGCGCTTGTCAACGAACCGGCCAAACTGCCTTACGGCCTCTGTTTCCATCGCAAACCTGTCGACAGGCCCCCTTGCGCTGTTGGACACGATTATTACAAGGCACTCGTTCGGTATCCCGCTGAGCACGCCTTCGAGCAGCTTTAACTTTTCGTTCTTTATCGGAATGACGATTGCAAGGTCGTGAAGGATGTTTGAAATCTCATCGTAGTCAAACTTCCTGACCGTCTGGTGCGACGACTGGAACCCCTTGGACTTGCCAGAGTCCAGCTCGTAAATGCGCTGTACAGCATGGATGCTGACGGCGCCAAGGCGTTCGGTGTACCTCGGGAAATCCAGCTTCATTACTAATGGTAAAAGGTGATCGTATAAAATATTTTGGCAGATCCATACCTTGCAAAAATCTTTAAAATAGCAGGTCGGGTACTCTGTCAAATTTAAGGTGCATGCGAAATAACCCGAACCCTTGACAGCATCCATACAGCCCTTTCATACGTCAAGGGGAGCCTGCAGAACGTGATAATCGTGGAGGGCGGGCAAAAGCGCCACGGGTTCATATTCTCGCTCCTGAACCCGCCTGTGCCGCTCGGGGGCAACATCATTGCACTCGACGTCTATGTGGACGAGTTCCCCATACCGAAAAAGTCCGTCTTTGTCGCCACGCCTGACGACGTGGTCAACGCAGGCGCTCTGTCTGAGAGCCGGCCCATACCCTTCAAGCCGTTCCAGAGCGCGAGGTTCCTCGTTATGAAGGAGGGCGGGCTGGACGACAAGAAAAAGCACAAGATCGTGGTTATGAGCAAGATGGAGGGGTTCGAGCAGATACTGATCCCGTTCACGTTTGCCGACCATGTAGGATACCGGAGCGGCAAGATAATCATCCCAGAGACTGCCCAGAGCCCGGAGCCGCTGGCCCCCGGCGAAGACGGGATGGTCTTTCAGAACTTTGCTGCGCCGCTTGTGCTTTCAGGCAAGAAGGCGTACGTCGTCTGCTCATCAAACGGAGGGATCTCTGCCAACTGGACCTGGATGGGCGTCAGGTACGACAACGGCGGGCTGTACGTGCCGCCTGTCAGGGCCTTTGGGAGGATAATAGTCGAAATATCGATGGACGAGGGCGTGCGCAAAAGGCTCCCCAATTTCGTCATCGCGTCCCGGCATGAAAACGGATCGCTTTATACAAAACACGAGATGGTGGGTCTGGAAGTTAAAAGGAAGCTGCTCGTGCCGTTTGACAGCAGGGGCTTTATCATGGTGCTTGAGCTCAGGCCGCTGGACGCGCTCGGGACCCTGTCTGGCAAAAGGACGACGAAAAAGCGCAAGATCCGCGTGCACTTTATGATAGACGGCAACATCACGAGCTACGGGCTTGCAGCTGTGTCCCAGAACATCGTCTCCAAATATAGCGCAAAAGACAACTGCCTGCAGCTGGTGACGTCGGCGCAGGACATCGGGGCACAATATGCGGGGGTGATAGGCGTCGCTCCCAAAAGCCTAAAGCCGGGCAGGATACTGGCCGACTCGTACGACAACGATCTGGAGCTATCTTGCGATGTTAAAGTTGAAGCAGGCAAGACGGTAGAACTTGCGCTTATTGGGACTGGCAGCTTTACTGGTCTTGACAACTGCGTAAAAGAGTTTCGCTACATGAGGGACAACTACCGGCGGCTGGCGGCGGACACCGAGAAGGGCTTTACACAATATGCCTCTTCGACCCTGAGCGCCCGGTCGGCCGAAGCGCGGCAGAACCAGGGACTGGCGCGGCTCCTGGCGGCCTACGACAAGGCCAAGACTTGCATGCGGTACCTGAAGGCCGAGTACGACGGGCTGGGAGAAGGGATCTGCGCCGGCCTTCCGCGCTTTCCAAACTACTGGGCAAGGGACACGGGCTGGACCCTCCGCGGCTACCTGGCGATAGGCGACTACCGCTTTGCTGCGGCAACGATCGACAATTTTCTGCGCCATCAGGCAAAGACCACGACCAAGGTCGCGACAAAGGGCGAGCTCCCAATGATAATAAGTGGCAGGGCCTTCCTCCACACCACGACCTATGGGTCGGCAGACTCTACGTTTCTCTTCCCGTGGGCGATAAGGGAGTACGTGCTTGCCACCGGAGACGTCGGCTACCTGAAAAAGAGGTGGAGGTCAATAGTGGACCTGATAAACTTCGGGTTCCTCAAGGATCTTGACTCAGACGGGCTGATAGAGCACGGCTTTACCGGCATTGCCGAAAAGCTCCCGATACAGGATTCGACATGGATGGACCACATCGACAGGAGAAAGAGCGCAAACGACATACAGGCGCTATTTTACGAAAGCCTACAGATAGGAAGCGGGCTGGCGGCTATAGCCGGCGACGGAGAAAACGAGCGCAGGTGGAGCGTCAAGGCAGAAGAGCTGAAGGAAGTAATAGACCGGGAATACTGGAACCCGAGCGCCGGCTTTTACTACGACACCATAAGGAAGGACGGCTCAAAGGACCCGAGCATCCGGCCAAACGCGCTGGTCCTGCTCTTGACCGGCGCGGCCAAGGACCGGAGCAGGGCGGACTCGGTGCTGTCGAGGATCGAGGACCAGGACATGACCGCCGCCTGGGGGGTGAGGACGCTGAGCAGCAAGGACCCAAAGTACCAGCCGACCCTATACCACGACGGCGCGGTGTGGCCGCTTGTCACCGGCTGGGCGGCGGCAAGCGAATTAAAGTTTGGAAGGCGGGAGCAGGCCCTGCGCTATCTAGAGTCCATGGCCGAAAGAATCACACACGAAAACGGCATGTTCGCGGAAACGTACAGGGGGGACAGGCCGGAGCCCTTTAACTCGTGCATACTGCAGGCATGGTCGGTCGGCATGTACGTCCATGCGCTTCGCGAAATGATGCTTGGAATGAAGATGAACATGATAGATAACACGATACAGTTCGAGCCCAGCATACCAGAGTCGCTCAAGGACTCGTCGACCCCGGTAGAGTTTGAGCATTTCGTCCCAAGCAACGGCGGGATCGCGAGGTTGCAGGTCAGGGTCGACCCGCATAACGAAAAGATATTTGCCGCGTTCAAGAACGCCGGCGGGAAAAAGCCCGAGATCTTTAGCAACTCATACCCTGTTAGCAAACTGCAGATGTGATTGCGTGCTAAAGGCATAAATTATCTCAAAATCGAACAAGACCCAGATAGATGTTTACGCTCTTCACCCCGCAGACTGCGAACAGGGCTCTGCCAGAAGTAAGGCGCCTGTTTTCAAACATACTTGTGCACAAGAAACAGGCTGTGGCGCTGCAGGAGCAGGTAGAAATGATAATACAGTCGGGCAACCAGTTCGATCAGTTTGTCAAGAAAAAGCAGGAGCTTAACGCCGCAATTTCAAACTACTACAAGGCTATCGAGCTTCTGGAAGCGACAGGGGTCGTGATAAAGGACGTGGAACAGGGCCTGCTAGACTTTCCGTCAAAGAGGTTCGACGAGGAGGTGTGGCTTTGCTGGAAGGTGGGGGAGAGCGAGATCAAGTTCTGGCACGCAAAGGACGAGGGCTTTATGGGCAGAAAGCCGCTTGAAAGCACCGGCGTGATAGAGCCGTAAACTTATAGCGCTGCGAGGACACCAGATTGGTATGCCGATAGACGCGGCCGAGTTTGACGCACACAGGGACCTTGCCACGATAATCACGCAGTTTCTGTGCAGAAACCGCGACAAGGGATTCTCTGCAAAAGAGATCGCCCAGGCGACAGGCATTTCCGAGGCCGACGTGAACAGCGCCATGCTCAAGCTGGGCCTTTCGGACCTTGCGGGCATGATATCCGGAAAAAAGAAGACTGTCCGGATAGAGGACGTCACGGTGGGCGGGACGACCTACTATCGCTGCATTTCAGATTGATTCAAAAGGCATAGTAATCCGTGCCATTGTAAGATATAAAGTGCTGTCCAGCTGGCTGCGGGCAATCAGGATCAGATTTCTCCTTGCGTCGGTTATAGCGGTGAGCAACGGGCTTGCCATTGCCTACTGGAAAACCGGCGTCATCGACCCACTGTACGCCGGCCTGACCTATGTCGGCGTGGTCTTTTTGCACGCAAGCGTTGACCTTCTCAACGACTACTGGGATCACAGGCGAGGCATAGACGGCGCAACTAGTAGGACAAAGTTCAGCGGCGGGACGGGTGTGCTACCGGAAAACCTGCTCACGCCAAAGGCAGTCTACGCTGCGGGAGTGATATTCCTAATCCTCGGCGCGGCCATAGGCGCGTACTTTGTGGCGGTGCGCGGGGTGACAATCGCGGTGATACTTGGCTTTGCTGTCGTCGCGATATACTTCTACTCGACGAGCATCGTGAACGCCGGCCTTGGGGAGCTCTTTGTCGCGATCAAGGGGGCGATGATAGTGCTTGGCACATTCTATGTCCAGTCGCCGGCCATCGAGCCTGCAGCGCTGTACGTCGGCGCGATCGTCGGCATACTATCTTCAACGGTGCTTTTTATGAACTCGTTTCCTGATTTTGAAGCCGACAGGTCGAAGGGTCGGCGCACGCTTGTAATCATGCTTGGCAAAAAGTCTGCTGCGGCCACCTTTCCAATCTTCATAATAACCGCATACGCTATGATAGTCGCGGGGATTTTCCTCGGCTTCACTAAGGTCTATTCGCTTGTCAGCCTGGCGTCGATCCCCTTTGCTGCAAAGGCTGTGATGCTGCTGAGGCGGGACCACGAAAGCATCGACAGACTTGTGCCGGCCATGGCGTCGGCGGTCACTTATTCAAGAATCACCGGGTTCTTACTTGCATTAAGCCTGATCTTATGAGGTAATACAAGTTCTAGTATCGTTTTACTACCGTATTTAATACGCCGTGCAGCTAACTTGCAGGCACCATATGCCAAGGCCGGTAGGCAAGGACACTGAAGTTGTCAAGGGAGTAAAAAAGTCCATCAGCTACATGGTGGACTTTCTCTACACAGCAAGGACGACGCTGGACCTTGTGGCCGGCGCCGACCTTCCACCGGTGTTCATGAAGGGAAGGCTCTACCGCAAAGGGCTGCTTGACGCGAAGGAGAGAGGTGTCAGGATAAGGATAGTTACCGAGGTGACAAGGGATAACCTCTTTTACTGCAAGGAGCTTGCCGAAATGTGCGAGCTGCGGCACATCGAGGGGATCAAGGCCAACTTTGGCGTGAACGAATTTGAATACTTGTCAACCAGCGCGCTGAGCATATCGCAGCCTATCTTTCAGGTCATCCACAGCAACGCCAAGGAAATAATCGAGCAGGATGAATACGTGTTCGAGTCTTTCTGGGACAGGGCGGTGCCTGCAAAAACCAAGATCGCCGAGATAGAAGAGGGCCGCGGCAGCCAGATAACTGAGATGATCGAAAATCCTGAAAGGTCGCTTGCAATGGCGGCGAAACTGATAAAAAATGCAAGGGATGAAGTGCTGCTGATCCTTTCTACCCTGAATGCCTTCAAGCGTGCAGTCAGCACGGACGGGGTCGACCTGTACCGGCAGGTGATATCAAACGGGGCCAGACTCCGGATTCTCGTGCCGGACGACGAGCATGTCCAGCAAATGGTCCCAGACATCCGGGCGCAGGTGCCGCAGGTAGAGTTCAGCTATATCGACAGGCGCCTGCAGACTGGCATGTCGCTCCTTCTGGTGCACAGGATAGAGCTGATGGTGTGGGAGATGAAGGACGACACAAAGGACGACCCGTACGAGGCAATGGGAAGGGCCACATACTCTAACAGCAAGTCGCTCGTGCTTTCGCTGTACCAGATATACGGCATCATGTGGAAGCAGACAGAACTTTACGAAAACATCAAGATGCACAATCGCATGCAGAGCGAGTTTGTGAACATTGCGGCCCATGAAATCAGGACCCCGGTCCAGCCGATTATCGGCATGGCCGATCTCATTGAAGCCCAGTTTAATGGAAGTGACAAGGTAGAGGTGACAAGGGACGACATGGCGCTCATAATCCGCAACGCCCGGCGCCTCGAGCGACTCACGTCAGACATTCTGGAGATCACGAGGATAGAGAGCGGCTCGGTCA
>DASPGV010000058.1:0-15676 GCA_035620415.1 Nitrososphaera sp. | reverse complement strand
AGGATCTTTTTCAGCCCCCCTCGATCTCTTCTAGCGGGCAGTCCTTCCTGTCGACCGGAATTTTAAAAATGTGCGTGAGGTGGAAGAGCAGCGCCTCCTTTGACGGCTCGCCCAGAATGTCAAGCGACCTGTCAAGCGCCCTCGCAACGTTCGCCTTGTTACGCATCAATGTCAGATTCAGAGGTTGCATTTTCAAAATCTATGAATTTATTTGCATCCTTTTGTGCAAAAAGCTGACACGGCGCAAGCTTTTGTTGACCGCAAGGACCGACCTTCCAGCGTGGAATAATAGCCCTATGGGCCAGGTCTTTGAAATCCACAAGTACAGGGGTGATCTGTTCCTGTACGTCGTGGCCCGCACCAACAAGCACTCTGAAGAATATGTCAGGGGAGACGTGGAAAAGATGAACAACATGCTGACACCGGAGATGAAGTCGGAGGACACCAGATATGTGTTTGCCCTGGGCACGGTGGAGAGCATGACAAAGAAGGCCGGCGACCGGGCGCGCAAGAAGGAAAAGGGGCTGCTTGAAGAAGTGCCAGCCAGCTAACAATTTATAGCAATCACGCCAACTGCTAGAGGATGCAGAGGCCAGACTGGGACACTTATTTCATGCTGCAGGCAGAGATAGCCAAGCTCCGCTCAAACTGCCTGACCCGGCACATCGGCGCGGTCATTGTCAAGGAAAACAGGCAGATAGCTACCGGCTACAACGGCACGCCGCCGGGGATAAGGAACTGCTTTGAAGGAGGCTGCCCCCGCTGCATGGCTCGGGTAAAGGGCGAGATCAAGTCAGGCGAGGGGCTTGATAGATGTTTGTGCACACACGCGGAGGCAAACGCGATAATGCAGTGCGCTCTCTTTGGCAACGCCGGGAGCACTAGGGGCGCGACCCTGTATTCGACTTTTGCGCCCTGCATAGAATGCAGCAAGATGGCGATAAGCGTCGGCATAAAGAGGATAGTCGTCATCGCCGACTACCCGGAGGACGGAACACAACTGTTGAGAGAGGCCGGAGTCGAGCTGGTAAAGCTCAACCCCGAGCGGCTAAAGCCGTGGCTCACGATAATCCCGGCGGACCCCGAGTCGTCGGCAAAGGCAGTGAACAGGTAAGTGGACGTCCACATCACCCAGTTCAACGTGCAGCTTTACTTCAGGCAGCCTTTGGATACAGAGAAATTGAATTCTGCTTTCAGCGAGTCGGAGGGCTTTGCAGCAAGCCAGATGCAGCAGGGGAACCACCCGATGCAGGACACGATGTCATTCTTCCGTCAGGGCTTTCGCATCGCGCCGGTGCAGTCAAATGTGCTTCCGTTCCGGATACTGCAGGTCATGAGCTACCCAAACGCCCTGCAGAACCCGGATCAGGAGACGATCTCTTGCTTGCACTACGTGGCCACGTCGCTGAAGCAGCACCTGAATGTTGACATCGATAACGACATCTATGCCGTCAGGGTGGTGTTCCACTCTATAATACAGGGCCGTGGCGACATGCACAGAATTTTGACAAAACTTGACCGCATTGACAGCATCCCCACGCTTGCCGGAAAATACGTCGGGCACAAGAACCCGATGGACGCGATACAGCTCACGTCCAAGACCGGGAGCGGGCTGTCGCACAAGTTCTGGAACGACATGCGTATAAGCCAGTTCGACACCCACTCGTACGTGGTCACGATATTCAACGAGACCGACTCGCTTGCGGCTTCACTAGACTTTGTCAGGGGCGTCAAGCAGTTCGTCGCAACCCTTATGCAAGAGATGGAACAAGCCGCGGCAGGAACTTGAAGATCCGGCCAGCCAAAAGTAGCGACAAGGAGGAGATCCTGAGCTTTTGCGTAAACACCTTCAGCTGGGGCGACTACATCGACCGGGTGTGGGACTACTGGTTCGGGACCGGCCGGCTGCTGGTGGTAGAGGACGGCGGCAGGAGGTTAGGGATGTCACACGTCGCGGTGTGCCCAGGTGGCAGGGGCGTGTGGCTCGAAGGCGTGAGGGTGCACCCCGACTACCGGCGATCGAAAATAGCGACGCAGCTTCTGGAAAAAATGATCGAGTACGGCCTGCGAAAAGGAGCGGGGCAGGCGTCGGCCATAGTCGACGTGACAAACGTCGCGTCGCAGCGCATGATGGAAAGGAACGGCTTTGAAGTGATATCGAGGTGGGCGTACTACAGGGTCGAAGGCAGGCCGAAGAGGAGTAGATCGAAAGCAAGGCTTGCAGCTGCAAACGAGCTGGACAGCATTTGGAAATATTTACAAGATTCCAAGATCTACGGCCTGTCTGCAAAGCGATACGTGAAATCTTGGCACTGGTACCAGCTTGACAAAAAGACGCTCAGAGGGTTCATCAGGGCCAAGCGCGTAATAGTTTCCGGCCGGCCCGTCAATGGCATCGCAATAATCAACAGGCGTGGATACTGGGACAAGACCAACATTCTGCAGATAGTGTACCTCGACGCCGGTTCTGCCGGCGCGCTCGGCCACCTTGTTTCATTCGTGACAAACATCTACCTCGACGGCGGGTTTGAGGGGCTCCAGCTCGTGTGCCACGACAGCCGGCGCCTGACATCGTTTGTTGGGAAGTTCATGGTAAAGGACGAGGAGCAGTTCCTGCTGTACAACAGGGCATTTTAGCGGAGCTCGCGCTCGAGCCTGTCCACCTTTTGCAAGAGCTCCAGGTTCTTCGACTTGACCCTGTCAAGCTCGTCCCTAATCTGGACCACTTCCTTGGGCTTTCTTGTCGCTTCCTTGATTATGTTTATGCACTCTTCTGCAATCCTCCTCACCCTGTGGTCCAGATCATGATCTGCCACGCGCTGGATGTCGGGGATAGCCTTTGTCAGTTCCGCGTCGGCAAGCGCCCTGCACGCGCTGATGCGCACCCTGAACCACCTGTCAGTAAGTAGCGACTTCAGGTGATCGACCACCACGTGCCTGTCTGCAAACTTGCCTAGCGCAAACGTGGCTGCTTCTCTTACCCTGTGGTAGTTGCCGTACCTGCTCTTTTCCATTAAAAAGTCGGCAACCTCTTTCTCGCCGGCAAACTCTTTCAGCCCCGCGATCGCGCCCTGCGCGACAATGTTCTGGAATGTTTCGGTGGCAGTCGCCTTTTTCAAAACCGGGATAGCCTGCTTGACCTTTGTCTTGCCAATGGCAGTCGCGGCTTCTGATTCGACGAAATAGCTCTCGTCCTTTTGCAGCACCGGCCTTAACAGCTCGAATGTTTCTTCCTTCTTGAACTCGCCAATCGCCTTGACGACTGCGCGCCTTGCCTTTGGGTGCTTGACCGTAATGCACTTTTTCAGCGCTTCATACGCATAGTCGGTCCTTATAGCGCCAAGCGCCTTTGCCGCTTCTATTGCGACTCCCCAGAACTTGTCATGCAGCACCGCGTCCTTCAGCGCGTCAATGACAACATCGGACGACTTGTCCTTGAGCGCTCGGGCGGCTTCGACCCGCTCGATGACAGTCTCGCCTTCCTGCAGCTGCCGGACAAGCATCTCCTTTGGAGCCTTGATGGATATCGTCTTCATTATCTTGAAAAACGGGTCGACAGAGAACCACTGGATATCGCCGTCCACCGGGATCTGGAACGCGCTCTCCTTTTCGGATATCCTGAACGTGTAGGTCTTTTTGCCCCTTGCAAAAGAGAGCCTGACGTCAAGCGCGAAAACAAACGGGTGGCCGGCCTGCGCCTGCTCCACCTTTATCTTGGCATTCTCGCCTTCGCGGGTAAACTCGACCTTCAGGTCGGGATGGCCCTCGCGGTAGATCCACTGGTCAAAGAACTGCTGCAGGGACTTGCCGGTCTCCAGCTCGAATACCTTCCTGAGATCATCGGTCTCGGCCGTGCCGTTGGCGTAGCGCTGGAGGTAGGTCCTGAGCGACCTCCTGAAGTACTTGTCGCCCACGTGGTGCCTGAGCATGTGGAGCACGGATCCGCCCTTTTCGTACGTGTGCCTGTCAAACAGGTCCTCGGGGTGCTTGTACACTTTGGTAACAATAGGCCGCATGTACCTTGTGCTGGCCTCCTCGAAATAGTCGTCGGCAGTTTGTATCACGTAATACTGGAACTCGTCTTCGCCCCTGCTCGCCTCCCAGTAGAGAGCCTCGCAGTAGGTGGCGAACCCCTCGTTGAGCCAAATGTGCTGCCAGTCCCTGCACGTGACGAGATCACCGAACCACTGGTGCGCCAGCTCGTGTGATACCAAATAGTCGCTGGTAAAGTCAAGGTGGGCCTTCTTGTCGTGCAGCGTGTCGACCGGCAGAGTCGTGCAGCTGGAATTTTCCATGCCGCCATAGAGGAAATCCTGCACAGTAACCTGCGAGTATTTTTCATACGGGTACTTCGTGCCAAGGTAGTCTTCAAAGAACTTGAGCATTTCAGGCGTGTGATCAAACGAACGTGGGGCGTCCTGCTTCCGTTCCAGCGGCACGTAATACTCCAGGCTGCCCTGCTTTGTTCCGGCGTACTTGCCTACAACTACCGACGTAAGGTAGGCGGGGTGGGGGTTTGACTCGGAACAGTGGTAGGTCTGCTTCTTGCTGCGCTGCTCCACCCTTTGCAGTTTGCCGTTTGAAATTGCTGTAAAGCCGGCGGGGACCGTGACTGAAATCTCGCTTGAAAATTTTACCTGTGGATGATCGATGCAGAGAAACCAATGCTTTGCCTCTGTGGTTTCACCCTGCGTCCAAACCTCCAAACGCTTGCCGGGGTAATGCGTGTCGGGCGCAACAAAGTACATGCCCTTGCGCGGCTTTGCCGAATATGCAATCGCGAGTTCGATCTTATTCCCCTCCTTCATGGTCCTTCCCAGCCTGACTTGCAGCTTGTCTTCGAGGCTGCGGAATTCCAGCTTGCTTCCGGCAGAGACCGACTTTATCTGGAGCTCAGCCCCGTCAAGCTCGATGGTGTCGGTGTCTTGCAGTATTGTAATTGACAGCTTTTGCTCGCAGCTGATCGTGCGATCCTGCAAGTCTGGCTCTATCGCTAGCCGCATGTGGGTGATGGTGAACAGAAGCGACGGTGGGTAGTGCGGCCTGCTGCCTGGCAGCTCGAACTTTTTGCGGAGATCGTCCTCCTCGCCGTGTGTGGGCATTGTGTGCAAGCGCTACTCGCTGGGTTTGACAAAATAAAGGTATCCCGACGCCTCATGAGGTGAATTTCGGGTCTCAACATCGCTAGCGATATGGATATAAGCCTACCAGAACTACCAGGACTGAAACAAGAATGTTAAATCTCGTCAAGCGATGACGGGTTCTCAACAGTCGACAGGTCCTGTGCCGCAATGTTCTCGCCGGCTATCTTGGCTCTCACGAGCCGCCTCACCAGCTTGCCGGTATTGGTCTTTGGCAGCTCACTCACTATCCTAACCTCTTCGGGCCGGGCGAACTTGCCTATCGACTCCTCGACTCTTTTGATTATCTCGTCTTTCATGTTGTCGGCCTTATGGCCGTCCTTCACCACGACGCACAACACTATTACTTCGCCCTTCAGCTCGTCAGGCCTGCCGACAGCCACGGCCTCTGCAACCGCCGGGTGCGACGCGGCCGCGGCTTCAACCTCCGCTGTCCCGATCCTGTGGCCTGCCACCTTTATTACATCGTCGGCGCGCCCGCGCATGTACCACAGCCCGTCGGAATCGACTAGCACGATGTCGCCGTGGTACCAGACGTTTTTGTACTTTGACCAGTACGTCGCGATGAACCTGTCGGGGTTGTTCATGAGCCCCCGGGTCATCGACGGCCACGGCTTTTTGATTACAAGATAACCTTCGCCGACTCTCTTGCCCGAGTCGTCAAAAACGTCGGCGTCAAAGCCGGGTATCTGACAACCAACGGTGCAGGGCTTTAGCGGCATCACTGACAGCGCGCTCAGAATCGCGCCTCCGATCTCTGTGCCGCCGGACAGGTTGATTATCGGGCAGCGCTTTTTGCCCACGTTTTCAAAATACCATTGCCACGCTTCGGCGTTTATCGGCTCGCCAGTCGCAGCCAGCATGCGGAGCGACGAAAAATCATAATTTCCTGTCTGCACGTTGTTCTTCATGAACAGCCTGATCGCAGTCGGGGCCGCGCCAAAGATGCTCACCTTGTGTTGTTCGATTAGCCTGCACCATTCGTCTGCCGCCGGGTAGTCGAGCGCGTCGTCGTAGACAAGGGCGGTCGCGCCAACTATCGGGCTGCCGTAGACCACCCACACCTGCCCCGTTATCCAGCCAATGTCCGCATACCAGAACAAAACATCACTGGGCTTCATGTCAATCAGGTACGCGGCCTGCTGGGCCGCGACCACAGTAAAGCCTCCGTGCACCTGCAGAGTGCCCTTGGGATCGCCGGTGGTGCCTGAAGTATAGAGGATGAAAAGCGGGTCTTCTGAGTTCATGACCTCGGTGCTGGCTTTGGGGGCGTCTCTCACAAAGTCATCATAGTCGCGGCCGATGCTGACCACTCTTGAAACACGCGTTCCCTGAACCGCCCTCTGCCACTGGCTTGCAAGCTTGATCTCTTTGCCGCGGCGCCTGACAGCGTCAGTCGTGATCAATAATTTCGCCTTCGAGTCAACTAGCCGGGAGCGGAGAGCCTGCGCGGAAAAGCCTGAAAAGATGGTGTTGTGGACCGCGCCTATCTTGGAGCACGCGAATATCGCATAGAACGCCTCCGGGATCATTGGAAGGTAGATAGCGACAACGTCGCCCTTTTTGATCCCTGCTTTTGTTAGCGCCCCGGCAAGCCTGCCCACCTGATCGTCAAGCTCCCTGTACGTAATTTTTTTAGAGCCGGACTCGTTTGCAAAAATGTACGCCACATTCTCCGGCTGGCTTTTTGCTTGCCTGTCGATTGCGTTTGCGATGATGTTGCAAGTGCCGTTTACGAACCACTTTGTCCACGGAATGCCGGCGGACGAGTCAAACGTTTTATCATATTTCTGGAACCATTCGATGCCAAGGTCATCGTTGACCGCATCCCAGTACCAGCCGATGTCGCCGTTGGCTTTGTCCACCAGCCCTCGCCAGTCCGAAATGCCATGCTTTTTCATAAAGCGCTCGATGTTGCTTCCAGGTTGGCTGGGCACGAACGCAAACCTCTCGGTCAACAGGCCGGTTTTCAGCGGGATGTTTAATATTCTCAGCTAACCTGCGGTCTTGATAGCTCAAGCCCCGCGGATACAGAAAAATCATTAAATCCTCATGCCTCGGTTAGCATGCTAGCCTTGGTGGTGGAGGAGGTCCGCTACGACTTTGAGGAGTACCCCCGCTACGCCGACGACTTTCTCAAGGATCTTATGAAGCTAATGATAATATCAAAGATGAACGCGGCGGTGAAGAACCCGGCGTCTGCCAACTACTTCCTGCACCTTGTGTCACAGATCGAGGGCTGCGACGCGTACGTGGTAAAGTACGGCCAGCCGCTGCTTTATGCGAAATACCACGGCATGGAGTTCACCGACCAAAAGGTGACGTCACAGTTTGTCAGATCAAAGGACCACGTTATAGACGTCACGATGGAGTCGGTCTTTGGCGATTTCGTGAAGAGGTTCGACAACCTTGCGTCTGCAACAAAGAGCAAGGTAAAGTGGGGCGTGCCAAAAGAAAAGGAGGACAAGACGGACCCGCTCTTTGCGCTGCTCGACTCGTTCGTGGGCGCGGTGGTCCGGCTCACGTCGCTCGACCCTGCCAGCGAGGACAGCCTCATCGGAAAAAGATTTGGGATAAGGAACGCCAGCATGGAGAGAAAGTCGCTCCACGTAGAGTTTCTGATAAACGGCCACCTGAACATCTTGGAGATAAACCCGGTGAAAAAGAAAAGAGAAGACGCGGCAAAGCTGCTCTTCTACAAATCGGAGCCTGCAAAGGCGGTTGCGGCGCTCATGAAGCAGACTTAAACATGTAAATAATTGCTTAATTATTGAAGTGGCATGGGTTCGCCGTGGAAGGCCCTTGCCGACGACAGCCGCCGGCAGGTGCTCATGCTCTTGAAAAGCAGGGAAAGGACGCCAAGCGAGATTGCCACGCACTTTGACTTTACGCTGCCCGCGCTATCGACGCACCTCAAGGTGCTTCGGGACGCCGGGCTTGTAAGCGAGCGCAGGGAAGGACAGAACAAGTACTACTCAGTCAACAGGGAACAGATGTCGGAGATGATGCGGTTCTTTGATCAGTTCTGGGACGACAGGCTAAAGAGCCTGAAGCAATATGTCGAAAACAGAGAGATGAAAAAGAGGAAATGAGCGACATGGAACTTCGGAAAACGATCGAGATCGACGCGCCAGTGCATGCAGTCTTTAGCGCGCTGACGGATTCAAAAGAGCTCACGCAGTGGTTCCCCGATATCGCGAACTTTGAGCCACGGGTGGGAGGCAAGTTCCACTTTACGTTTCTGGCAGAGCGCCACAAAGAGATGCCGGGTAATAAAGACCACCTCCTTGACGGCGAAGTGCTCGAGTTAGTCCCGAACAAAAAGCTCGTCTACACATTCATGCCAGAAGAAGATTACAAGCCGGACAGCGTGAGCCCCAAGCCTACGGTAGTAACCTGGAGCCTTGAAGAGGTGGGGAAGAACAGGACCAAGGTCACCCTTGTCCATGCCGGGTTTACCAGAGAAATGGACAAGCACTTCAAAGACGTCACGGCCGGCTGGACTTTCTTTACTGGGAGACTTGTAGAATACTGCAAAAATAAGAAGTGATGTGCACCTAAGGACACACTAAAAGTGTGTCTCAGTCGAGGTGCATTTCCTCATCTCGCTGAATGGGCGATCGGCGCAGGTTAGTGTCATCACTGCCTTGCAGGCGGCACGACGCAATTAAAAAGATTACCTGTTTTCCTGCACTCGCTTGCCACGTTCCGCCGGCACTATCCTTAGCCTGCCGCCGGCAGGTTCTTTTTTCAGCTGCCTGCCCGTGAACACCCTGTCAAGGAAAATAGCAAGAGCCGCGATCTCAGAATGCGGCTGGTTGCCGATGGCTATGTTGTAGTCGGCAATGTCATACGCCTCCCGCGGCACCTTCTCCGCGCCTATTATGACCAGCAGACTGTTCTCCTTGCGGAGCTTGCCAATAGCGTCGTCGATGTTGATGCCGTACATCGTGAGGTGCGCAACCTTGCCGCCTTCCTTCTTCCACGCCCGTGCAAACGCCTTCCAGTCCTGTATGATTTCTACCTTGAATTCGCCGCCCCATCTTTTGGAAACGCTGGCGACAGTGTCGCTCACCGACTGGTCGATGCCTGTCATGTATATTCTGTCTGCGCCAAACGCCCTTGCGACAAGCGCCGAGTGGGTCGTCACCCTGTCGTCGCGGACGAGCCTGTGTCCTATCCTGAGCACCGCCACCTTCATGCCTCTTCCTCCACCTTCTTGGCAGCCTTTTCGTCCTTTGCCTTTTCAGTCTCAAACATAATCGATCTCACCAAGCCCTTTAGCTGGCCGATGTTGTAGCCGGTCTTGGCCGACACGGGGATCATGCGCCTTGTGTCAAGGATTCCGAGCCGGCCGGCCTTGTCAAAGGCGTCCTCCGGGGTGGTCAGGTCGACCTTGTTGAGGACAAAGATTATCCTCGTGTCGGGCACCTCGAACTCGTTTATCACGTCAAGCGAGCTGGCGTACTTGCTTGCGATCTCGTCCATCGGCTCGCTGATGTCGATCACCAAGAGCACCAGGCTCGCGTAGGCCAGCTCTTCAAGCGTCGACTTGAACGCGTCGATCATGTACGCCGGCAGCTTGCTGATAAATCCGACGGTGTCGTTGAGCAGGACCTTGTCGCCCGCAAGGTCGATTGCGCGGGTGAACGTGGACAGCGTGGTGAACAGACCCTGCCCGGTGACCTTGACCTCACCCGTCAGCCTGTTAAAGAGCGTGGTCTTGCCGGCAGAAGTATAGCCGGCAAGCGACACCGTGGGCAGGCCGGCCTTTGCCCGCTGGTTTCTGTGCAATTGCCGCCTCGTCTCCTCCTTCTCCAACTTTTTTTTGAGCACGGCAGCGCGCCTCCTGATGTCGAGGAAGTAGACGTCGGCTTCGTACTTGCCAAGCCCGTAAAAGCCCGGCTGCTCGCCCGCCCTTGCGAGCCTGACCTTTTCGCGCGCCCTGGCCATGTCGTAACGCAATTGCGCCAGCTTGATCTGGATCTGCGACTCGGTGGTGCTTGCGCGCCGTTCAAAAATTTCCAAGATCAGCCGCTCCCTGTCGATTATCTCTACCTTGCACATGCTTGCGAGGTTGTACAGCTGGGTCGGCTTCAGCACCTCGTCGAAAACAATGACGTCCGGCTTGAGTTCCTGCACAAGCTCCTTCACCTCCTCAGCCTTTCCGCGCCCTATGCCAAACCTCGACTTGACTATCTGGCGCGGGGTCACCGTCCTGATAATAGAGTAGCCTGCGGCGTCCGCAAGCGACACCGCCTCCTTTATCGCCTGATCGTACGGGTACGTTATCAGGATGGCCTTTCTCTGGCTCGCCATCTATTCATCATCGCTGTCGACGCTGACGTACAGCTTGATCCCGAGGTAGCGCTCCAGCTTTTTAGCCAAGAGCTCGTCGGGCTTGAGCGCGCCGCTTTCAATCTTTTTCAGCGGCTGCACCTTCTCGTTCATCTTCATTCCGAGCTGCTCGTGGGTCAGGCCCATCTTCATCCTGGCCTCCCTGACCAGACTGGCAAAGTCAGGCGCAAGTATCGTTTCATCAGCAAACCCGATCTTTTTCTGCAGCCTTGCCGCCGGCTTTTTCTTTTTTGCCGGCAGCTGCGCCGGCACGTAAGGCTTGCCGTGCTTGGAGCACGCCGTGCAGACGTTGAAAACGGTGCCGTCCACTATGACCATCTTTTTCTCATTAGCCTGCCGCCCGCAAAGCTCGCAATACGACATTGGAATTCAAAAATATGGAGGGCGGATTTAGCCCTTTCTGAGGGTCTGCTGCACCGTCATGTTGAGCACTATTTCTGCGATGTCGCTTGCGTACTCGGCCACCCTGCGGATGTTCTCGGTTATCAGCTTGATCCTGTACAGCTCGTTCACGTCGCGGGGCTTGGAAACTGCACGCAATATCCCCTTTTCCATCTCGTCTATCCTGCGCGCCTTCTCTATAGCCCTGTCGGCTGCTTCGTAGTCGCGCTTGAACATCGACAGGCACGCGTCGTCGAGCACTTCGAGGGCAAAGTAGCTCATGTTCGCTATCTTGTACACGATGTCCTTGTTGAGCGGGTGGGGGTTGCTCATAAAGTCCCTGGCGATGACAACCGCGTGATCTGCAACCCTCTCCACGGATTTCGCTATCAGCCTGTAGCCGAGGCAGTTGCGCGGCTCCTCAAGCCCAATCTCCTTGAGCAGGTGCTCGTTCCGAATCGCTATCTTGAGCTGCCTGACGATGTAAAAGCTGAACCTGTCGACTTCGTCGTCCGACTTGACCACTTCTTCTGCAAGCTCGATGTTGTTCTCCTTGAGCGCAAGGAGCGTGTCGCGGTACATCGACTTTGCTATTAGCAGCATGCGCTTGAACGCCGCGTCCACCGACAGGTCTAGCAGGTTTATCAGCACCTGCAGAGTTATACCTGTGGCCGAGTCTGCAATTATCTCGGTGCCCATGAGCACGCGCCTTACGATGCTCTTGATGACCTCCCTCTGTTCCACAAGCAGCCTGTCCTCCTTTGGCACGATCGTGATCACGTTAAAGCCCAGAAAGTACAGCGCGATAAGCTTGCGCGCTATAAAGTACGGGTTGTTGTCCTTGGAGACTTCAATGGTCGCCTCCCTCTGCTCCTTTGCCATCCTCTTTGAGGCCGGCGCTATCTGGAGCACAGAGTTGCCCTGCCTCAGGATTGTTACGTGGTCCCCCTGCTTGAGGCCGAGGTCCTGAATCCATTTCTTTGGTAAAGACACGATGTAAGAAGAGCCGCCGGTGTATTGCAATTTTCTTGTCTCTTCGCCCTGCAACGAGCTTTTCCCGTTGCCGTCGCCTTTGCTATCGGTTTTTTCCATCAAAGATGGTTTTTCATGTTGCTCTATATATTCTTAGCCATGACTATATAGATGCAGGCTGCTACGGCAATTATATTTATGTGGCATATAAAAAACGAATTTCTACTTGAATCCGCTTCCGATCGATGCAAGGGAGAAGGTCTGCCGGCACGTCGACGCTTTATTCGGCGCCGGCGTTTCCGATTACATCCCGGCAGATGTCCAGTTCGAGTTCTCTAGACGCACAGGGCGCATAAAGAACTTTAGCATAGCAGGCAGGCTGGCCGGCACGCTCAGGACCGACGGGGGCATTGCGTTGACAATAGCCGGTGCGCAGCATTTTCTGGACAAGAGCAAGCAGTTCCGAGAAAACTGCGTCGCGCCAGTGAAAGATGCCGTGCCGTTTGTGAGCGAGGGCAGGTCGCTTTTCTGCAAGCACGTAGAATGGTGCGGCTCGAACGTGCAGGCAGGCTCTGACGTGGCAGTAGTCGACAACGGCAGGGTCATAGCCGTAGGGGTCGCGATACTGCCGTCGCGGCTGATGAAGCAGTACAGCAGGGGCGTGGCGGTCAAGATTCGAGAAGGAATAAAAGGTAGAACCGAGTAACCGGCGCTATGATGCGTGGCGGCAACCGCGAAATGAGGCGCATGCTGGACAAGATGGGCCTCGACATGACGACTCTTGACAACGTAGAGGAAGTGATAATCAGGACTGACAAGAAAGAGATGTATTTGGTCAAGCCGCAGGTCATTGAAATGAAGGGCAAGGACAGCACAATTTTCCAGGTCGTTGCAAGCGACATTGAAGAAAAGCAGCGGGAGGTCCCGTCGTTCAAGGAGGAGGACGTGATCCTTGTCATGCAGCAGGCCAGCGTGTCAAGGGAGAAGGCGATACAGGCGCTGACGGAAAGCAAGGGCGACATGGCGCAGGCCATTCTCAGCCTTACGACGTAGCAGTTGGTTTTAATATCCCTCTACTTTTCCTTTCAGGTGGCTTGGCAAAGGAAAAGACAACACACGCCGAAGTTCCTCCACCAACCTCGCATTCTGCAGTTGAAACTATTGTAGGCGCGCTGTCCGGCCTCGAAACCGACATCGAAGGGCTGTATGTCAGAGTCGAGGAAATGAAAAAGCGCATAATGGCCCATTCCAATGAAGAAGTGGAGAAGCTGAAGCAGCAGGTGATCGCGATGGCAAACGAGGAAGCCAAACGGATAGTCGAAAATGCCAGGGCGGAGGCAGAGGCCGAGTCGGAAAGCATAGGCGAAGCAGGGCGTGCAAACACTGCCAACCTGAAAAAGAACATCAACTCCTCATTTGACGCCGCAGTCGAGAGCATAGTCAGGACGGTCCTCGGGGACACGACCCCTGTCAAGGCGGCCAAGCCCAAAAAGTAGGCACAAGCTTTAAAAGCGATTTTCGACCAATTCTAGCTGTTGAAGAAACGCCCCTGACTGAGGAGCTTTTACACCGCAGGGTCGCGGTGGCGACCATCCGCGGTCGTCCGTACTACAACATCACCAGCGCATTGAAGCTGATGGAGCTGCAATTCGACTCGCTCTCACCGGAGGAGGCGGCACTGTCAAGCGCCAAGGTCATCATAACGACTCAGGACGAAGCGACAATCGTAAACAAAAAGGGCGCGGTGATGTTTGACACCGAGCTTGAAAAATACCCGGCAATAACCAAGGCAAAGATATTGAAGAGCATCGCAGGCGACCTGGCGGACGACCAGCTGACAATAGGGATCGACCCGGGAAGCAGGATCGGGATATCCGCTATCTATTTGCACCAGGAAATCGCAAGCGCAGTCGAGTCGTCGCCGCAGGACGCGGTAGAACAGGTTTCGGCAATGCTGGGCGGGATAGAGTCGCATAAAAAGGTGGTCAGGATAGGCGACGGCAACATTACAATGGCGAGGCACATCGCGCGGATGCTAAAGACAAAGTTCCGCGACCGCGTGAGCGTCGAGATAGTTGACGAGCACGGCACTTCGCAGAACACCGAAGCAAACAGGCGGGGGGCACGGGACAGGTCGTCGGCAAGGACGATTGCGTTCAGAAGTGGCAGGACCTTTGCCCTGAAATAACAAACGCTTTTATCTTCAATTCCTACTTTTTTTAGTTGTGCGAAGTTAGCCCAGCCTGGTTAAGGTACGAGCTTCCCAAGCTCGGGGGATCGCGGGTTCAAATGCTTGGCCCTCGCTCGGATTCGAATTCGATTTGATAATCCTGCCGGCGGACTTGCCAGCAGCGATGCTGGTGAACTCAAGTTTGTTGGCTGTCTGCCGATATGGCTAACCACAACGGGTCAATTGCCAGCATTAACGAAAAAGGCAGGCCCCTTTAATAACACCGAGATTCGCAAGGCGACTCGTCAAATGTCGCCGAGCTGCTAATGCCTGCGATTAGTAACAACTAATGAGGACGTTTAAATAGAATATCGGTCCTGGTTGCCAGCCGATTACCAAGATGGGAGAAAACCAAGATAACAAGCCGGTTGAGACAAACATTCGAGAGGAAAGAACCAAGAGTTTAGGGCTTAGACTAAATCAAGAAGACCTGGCTGCATTGCATCAGTTACTAAGAATTGATGGCTTTAGAAGCGTAAGTGACCTTGTCCACAGCTACATCAATGGGCAAATGTCGAAGTCGGGTAATAATGGAAATATTCAACAGGTTGATAGATTGCTAAAGCGACTAAAAGAGAAGAACATCACCAATCCATTGACTGGTGAAGCAACGCCGACTTTTTACAAGAACATCGACATTGAAGATTTTAGGCATTATCTGCGAAGCAAGTACCATAGCCGGTACTATCGTGATCTGGCAAGATATTACATCCGGTTTGTAGAATTCTTTTTACAAAACCGGAGATAATCAGGTCAGAAAGAGCAAGGATTCGTGCTTGGATATGCGACGCAATGCGGCGTTTTGCCGACTATTATGATTACAAGTATCAAAATCCCGATATGAGATTACTTGTAAGGGAGATCATCGAGAGATATGAAATTAACAGAAACACGCGCATGCATGACAAAGTCTGGATAGCCGCCCACAATTATCTGAATAATGCCGTCATGAAGATTCTTAACACATTTTCCAAGGGAGATTTGGCAACCCTGGTTCGGTTTGCATTGTTCACCGGACTTCGGGGAGAAGAGATAGAACATGTTCATAAGACACCAACATGCGCCAAAATTGGCGCATGCAACTGCGAGAATCTTCATATCGTGAACAAGGATAATGGAATTTCTGTCGTCTTGATAAATAGGGCACTAGGACAGAAGCGATGCTATTTTTCAATGGTGCCAAAACGGCTCTGGGAGGAATTTAGAGAATTGCGAAAGGTAGACTACGAGTTTAGAAAGTTTGCACACTTACAAATAAAAGATGTTACAGATGGACAGATAGCTTTTATGGATCTGCGTAAATTTAATAACAATATCAATGTCAGGTCTGAGATGAAAGAGCTTGGAGCAGAAGTTCTGGCGGGAAGAGCAAAGACAGTATCGGCAAGACACTACTTACTAAATGAGCTGGATAACCTCTCAGAACAATATCAGAAAGCGTGGAATATATACCTGCAAATTTTTGTTTCCTATCAATAAATTCTAGAACGGCGTAATTATCTACGTCGATTATGGAGTATCAGCTTGAAAAAAGCTTGCTACAAAAACATTCCAAGGTTTTAAGATGCGGTCACCGGGATTCGGACCCGGGTTA
>DASPGV010000057.1:0-16566 GCA_035620415.1 Nitrososphaera sp. | reverse complement strand
GCTCTACTACGAAGACGAGACGATGAGGGAGTTCCACGGCAAGGTGCTAAAGGTAGTGGACGGCAAGTATGTCGTCCTCGACCAGACCGCGTTCTACCCGAGGGGCGGAGGGCAAGAGCCGGACACGGGCGAAATAGAGGGCTCCAAGGTTGTCGAGGTGACGAAGCAGGCAGACGTCATTATTCACAAGATAGAGGGCAGGCTCGCTGAAGGGCAGAGCGTGCACGCAAAAGTGAACGCGCGCAGGCGCGACCTTATCACAAAGCACCACACCGCGACGCACGTGCTCAACTCCGCGTCGAGAAACACGCTAGGCTCGTGGGTGTGGCAGAACTCGGCCTTCAAGGAAGAGGGCTACGGCCGGCTCGACATCACGCACCACTCCGCGCTTGGCAAGGAAGAGGTGCAAAAGATCGAGCATGCCGCGAACAAGGTCATCAGGGAGAACCATCCAGTCATAATCAAGACGTACGACCGCGGAGACGCAGAACAGGAATTCACCTTCCGGATCTACCAGGGAGGAGTCGTCCCAACTAGCAACGTGAGAATAGTCAACATCAAGGGATGGGACATCGAGGCGTGCGGAGGGACGCACGTGAAAAATACCGGCGAAATAGGATTGGTAAAGATAGTGAAGTCAGAGAGGATACAGGACGGGGTCGTCAGGCTCGAGTTTGTCGCCGGCGAGGCCGCGGTCGAATACATGCAAAAGCTGGATGGCCAGCTTGCAACCATCGCCCAGACCCTGGGCTCGAGCAGGGAAAAGGTGGTAGAGTCGTTCAACAAGGCAATCGAGGAGGCAGAGGCCGCAAAGAAGAAGGCGCGTACGATGCTGCGAGTCGTCGCCGGCCCGATCGCAAAGGAGATTCTGGAGAAGGCAAAAAAATTCAGTTCAGGCGTCAAGCTGTACAGCACGTACGACGAAGAACTGGACGAGGACTACCACATCGCCGTGGGCGAAAAGGCGATCGAGCTCGACAAGCACCTAGTATACATCGCGCTTCTGTCAAACGGGCAGGGCATAAGGGTCATAGTGTTTGCCGGCGAAGCCGCGCGCAAAAAGGCCAAGGCCGGCGCTATAGCAAAGCAGGTCTCTGCAAAGCTGGGCGGCTCCGGCGGCGGGGACGACCGCTTTGGACAGGGTGGCGGCAGGTCAAAGGACCGGATAAAGGAAGCGCTGCTGTTGGCTGAAGAGGCTGCGAAATAAGTGTGAGCGAACGCGTAGACTGGAGTTCAATTGAGAGCAAGTGGATCAAGAGGTGGGAGGAGCAGAAAACCTTCCATGCCGATCCTGATGGCAGGAAAAAGTACTTTGTGACTGTCGCCTATCCTTACCCGAATTCGCCACAGCACATCGGCCACGGCCGGACCTACACGCTTGCAGACGCGCACGCCCGCTACATGAGGATGAAGGGCTACAACGTCCTCTTCCCTATGGGCTTTCACTACACCGGAACGCCGATCCTCGGCATGTCGCGGAGGGTTGCCGCCGGCGACTCGGAGCTGATGGACACATTTCACAAGATCTACAAGCTGTCTGACGATGTGATTTCCACATTTGTAGAGCCGGTCAAGATTGCAAGCTACTTCCACAACGAGATCAAGGCCGGCATGAAGGAGATGGGGTATTCCATTGACTGGCGGCGCGAGTTCACGACAATAGACAGGATGTATTCCAAGTTCATCTCTTGGCAGTTCCGGATGCTGCGCAAAAAGGGGCTGATAGTGCAGGGATCGCACCCGGTGGGCTGGTGCCCACGCGACCAGAACCCGGTGAGCCAGCACGACACTATGGGGGACGTCGAGCCGGATTTCAACGAATACACGGTAATAAAGTTCAGGTCCGGCGACAGCATCCTGCCGGCGGCCACGCTCCGGCCCGAGACGCTCTTTGGGGTCACCAACATGTGGGTCAACCCCGGCATCGACTACGTTCAGGCAAGGGTCGACGGCGAAAAATGGATTGTTAGCAAGGAGGCGGCAAGAAAGCTGGAATTCCTCAACCATAAGGTAGAGGTGATCAAGGAGGTCAAGGGCACGGAGATCATCGGACAAAGCGCCACCAACCCCGTCAACAATTCAGAAGTGCCGATCTACCCGGCGACGTTTGTCGAGGCGGACAGCGGTACCGGCATAGTCATGTCGGTCCCGGCGCACGCGCCGTACGACTACCAGGCGCTTGAAGACCTGAAAAACGACAAAAAGACACAGAAGGAGTTCGGCATTTCTGTCGATGCCGACCCGATAATAATAATCGAGTCTGAAGGATACACGGGCGTTCCGGCAGGAGAAGCGATCAAGCAGGTGGGCGCGACCGGCCAGAACGACAGCAAGCTGGAAAAAGCCACAAGTGACCTCTATTCTCACGAGTTCTACAAGGGCAGGATGCTCGGCAACACCGGCAGGTTCGCCGGCATGACGGTGGCCGTGGCAAAGAACGAAGTGAAGCAGGAGGTAATGGAGTCCGGCACAGCCGGCACAATGTACGAGCTCGTAAACAAGCCAGTCAGGTGCAGGTGCGGGGCAGAGTGCGTCGTAAAACTGCTGAGCGACCAATGGTTCCTGAACTACAGCGACAAGGAGTGGAAGGGGCAGGTGCACGATTGCGCCAACAATATGGACATTGTGCCGCAGGACATAAGGCAAGAGTTCGACTATGTAATCGACTGGCTGCGGGAACGTGCGTGCGCAAGAAAATCCGGCCTTGGAACGAAACTGCCTTGGGATCAGGAATGGATAATCGAGAGCCTCTCCGACTCGGTCATCTACATGGCATACTATATCATTGCCAAGTACGTCAACAGCAAGGCGCTGTGCGACGACGGCATCACCGACGCGTTCTTTGACTATGTGTTTCTTGGAATCGGCAGCGCGGATCAGATAGCCAAAGAGTGCGGGGTTGATGCTTTTACTGTAGAGCAGATACGGCAGGAGTTCAGCTACTTTTACCCTGTCGACTCGCGCCACTCTGGGCGCGACCTTGTGCCAAACCACCTTACGTTCTTCATCTTCAACCACGTCGCGATATTTGAAAAGGAAAAGTGGCCGCAGCAGATCGTGGTTAACGGCTCTGTGCTGATGGAAGGGAAAAAGATGAGCAAGTCGCTTGGCAACATCATCCCGCTGCGCGCCGCGGTAAAGGAGCATGGCGCGGACACAATCAGGCTCGCGATGCTGGTATCGGCCGAAATACTTCAGGACGCCGATTTCTCGTTTGACACAGTACGAGGCATAAGGTCAAAGCTGCTCGGCATACTTGAAATGGCCGGAAAATATGGCAAGCCGGACGCATGCGCGGAGCAGGAAGACAGGTGGCTTGACAGCAGGCTCCAGCGCGCAGTAGCCGAAACGGCGGCATCTATGGACAAGCTGCGGGTGAGAGAGGCTATACACAACATCCTTTATTCGCTAGAGCAGGACTTGCAATGGTATCAAAAGAGGGCGGCAGCCAAGGGTCGTGACGATACCGCTGGCACGCTTGCAGAGTTCTTAGATGTTCAGGTGAGGATGCTTGCGCCGTTTGCGCCGTTCACTGCAGAAGAAGCATGGGAGCGAATGGGCAACAGGCAATCGGTAACCGCCGCTGGCTGGCCGGCGATTAGGGAGAACAGGATCGACCCAGTTGCGGAAGAATCAGAATTTTTGATCTCTAGCCTGCTTGCAGACCTGCAGAACATCGTAAAGGTCACTAAAATAGCACCGGCCAAGATCGCAATCTACACTTCAGCTGATTGGAAGGTACAGGTCTACAAGTCAATACTTGCAAACATCCTTACGGGCAAGACTAACTTTGGCGAAATAATGAAGCAGCTAATTGCAAACCCAGAGACTAGCAAGGCAAAGACCGATCCCAAGATGGTGCAAAAGATGACGGAGGACATCCTCTCGACGCCGCTTGAGGCTAGGAACAGGCGGCTTCAGCTGACAGCGTTTGACGAAATTGCCGCGATAAATGACGCCGCATCGCTCCTGTCGACCGAGGTCAACAAGGCGCAGATAGTGTTCTATTCGGAAGAAGATCCTGCAAAATACGACCCCAAATCAAAGAGCAGGTCTGCGAGGCCGTTCAAGCCTGCTGTCTATATGGAATAAGTTTCCGGTGCAACAGTACGAGTCCTTTCAGTGCGTGATTGTTCCAACTTCTGGATTTGCTCGCGGACGAGCGAATGCATAAACTCCCTCGCGAACAACAGCTCCCGGTTCAATGTTGTGGTGACGGATTTCACGCCCGGAAGCTTGTTCAACGTTCTTATTTTGGCAGTCAGGCTGCCCAAGTCGCTTTCCCGGCAGAGCAAGTACTTCATGGGCGGCTTTTGCGTCTTGTTCACCAGCACCGAATCGCCAAACAGCCTGTGAATCTCACTCATCTCAACCTCGCCGATAACTGCTAGGTAGTACACGACTTTGCCGGAACCTGTCTTTGGATCCAGCCGCGGCAGGATGGATATGATTGACGATTCGAAAAGTGCCTCTAGGCGCTTGCGTATGGTCTTTGGGCTCAACCCGGTCAATTCTATTATCTTCTTCAGGGGCATCGTCGGGTCGTCGATCAGCGCGTCAATGATCTGCAAATCAAGGACGGACAGGGGACGAAGGTCATGGCGCCGTCCTGTAAAAGCTCCCATTGACGGCTTGACTCCAAGAGCGGCTGCAAGTTTCCTGATCGGCTGCCCGGATCCGTTGGACCAGACCGCACCCATCAGGCCGCCGTCAAGCCTCCAGGCAGCAAACGCCACGTCAGGCGCGGATAGTATTTTATCCAAATCCCGGCGCGTCCATTCGCCCTGAAATGAGACTATGAGCAGGTCGCGGCCAAATATGCTCTGATCTATCCTCAGCCCGTAACCTGTGAGGATGCCCTATTCTTGAAGGCGCTTCAGCCGCTCACGCACGGCAGGGGCGGTCAGGGCTGCGCGCCGGCCAAGTGACCGGTAGCTCTGCCGGGCGTCTTGATGGAGAGCCGCCAGCAATTGAAAGTCCTTCGAGTCCATCTGATTGATCACGACTTTTGTAAGCAATATAGGTTTCCCTAAATCGATAGTCCTGCCTAACACATCACTAAATCCAGCCGACTCGAAGAGTATGGCATGACAACACAACAAAACATGGAAACATTTCTTGCACCAATTGAAGATCCAGAGGACCCGGCAATGAAGCAGGTCTATGAGATGACGCAGCAGCAGTGGGGCAAGGTGCTCACGCCGGTAAAAGTCTTTAACGCGCGCATGCCGGCCGAGTTTACGCAGTTCGTCGGAATGATAGCCCAGCTCCATCAAAAGCTGACGCTGCCGAAAGAAACCGCCTTCCTCGTCAGCCAGCGCGTGGCAAACATCAACATCTGCACCTTCTGCATTGACATCGCCCGCGCAGTCACGATCAAGTCGTCCATGAATCAGGCCAAATTCGACGCGCTGGAACAATACAGCACCAGCCCGCTCTTTACCGAAGCAGAGCGTGCGGCGCTTGACTATGCGACAGAGCCGACAAAGAACAAGGCGGTCAATCCTGACACCTTTGCACGCTTGGCCCGATACTATTCAGAGCGCGAGATCTGCGAGATAGTCTGGCTTGTCGCAAGCGAGGACTTCTACAGCATGACCAACATCGGCCTGAACATCCACTCGGACATGCTCTATGACATCACTAAGAAGAACAAGAGCCGGTAGTCTAGCCGGCTCTTCCATATTTCCACTGGAACTAATTACGCCATTTTTCATGCGTAAAATGGCGCACAGTGCGCCAAAATCTCTACCGGAAATGGCGGTAGAGCTCAAGAACGCATGCGCGAAAAAATTGTATCATTTTTTCCAGTGGAAACGCACCTACCGCATTCTCAGCCTTCTCTTCGCAGAAATCGAAGCTGCCATGTAGAGCACAAAGCCGCAGACCACCATAACGACGCCAAAGATCGCCAACGCCTCCCTTGCAGAGTACTGGCCGAACGCCACCAGGAGCGCCCCGATGATCAAGAGGCCGATGCCTATGCGGGCAAATCCTGACATCCGCACCTTCTTTGACAACGGCAGAGCTATGTACGGCAGTTAGATAATGTTATGTTTTTATTGCATCTATTGGCAGTATCCAAAGATGAAGATCGCAGTCGTGGGGATCGGGGTTGCCGGCGCGTACCTCATGAACAGGCTGAGCGACGACCACGACAACCAGGTAACAGGCTTTGAGCGCATGCCGCAGGACCAGCACGACGCCGTCTGCGCTTGGGCAACGTGCGAAAACGTGATGGCCGGGCTTGCAAAAAACTGCGGCCTGAACTTTGATAATTATGTCCTGCACGACGGCAAGCACATGAAGGTCGATCTTGGAGACAGGGATAGCGTCGACATCAAGCTCCGCGGCATGGTGAGCTACGACAAGCTGAAACTTATACAGGACATGATAAGGGGCACGGAGATAAGATTCGGAAGGGCCCCGAGGAAGGACGAGCTCGAGCCGGACTTTGACATCATCATCGATTCGACCGGCTTTCACCGCAACTATCTGCCAAGACTTGACAATGAGATGTGGATACCCTGCGTGCAGTACAAGGTAAAATATCAATCTGGCAAGGAGCCCTTTGACGACTTTTACCTGAAGTCGTTTCCCTCGATGTCCGGGTACTTCTGGTACTTTCCGCTAGGCAACGGCTACGCGCACGTTGGCGCCGGCGACTTTTTGAAGGGTCACAACCGCTTTGTCGACGCGTTTTTGGGCAAGCACGGCTGCGAGGTGATAAAAAAGGTCGGCCGGCCGGTAAGGCTGACGCCGCCGGCGAGCTGCGAGCCTTTCACCGACGGCAAAAAGGTGGTGGGCGTGGGCGAGTCGATAGGCACGGTCTATCCACTCTTGGGCGAGGGCATAATTCCGTCCACTTGGTGCGCGGAACTCTTTGTCAAGAACATGCACGACTTGCAGGCGTACAGACAGGAGGTGCTCGAGCGGTTCAGGGTTTATGCGCTCGTCTTCAAGTTCATTCAGCTGAAAATAGCAGGCAAGTTCAGCATGGTGAAACACGGGATGGAGATGCTCAAGATATACCAGCACATGAAGAGCGAGGAGGAGCGCTACGGCATGGAAATCAGGATGGCCGACATGCTCAAGGTGTCCAGAATCTAAAGCTTTAAAAATCGAACAGGCGCAGTGAGGCTGATGAGTTCAACAGGCGATCCGTCCAGGCAGCAGGAATTGGCTGCCATGGAGCAGAGGATCAACGAGATGGTCCAGCAGTCAAGGGTCCTTGAAGCGTACATGAACGACATCATGACGCGGCAGGTTACGGTAACAAGGTTGATGGAAGAGGCTCGACTGGCTTCGACCACGATCCAGAACATAACTTCCGAGTCTGAAGTGGAGTCCCTGATGCCGATGGGGATCGGGGTCTACGTCAGGACGACGGTGCCACCGATAAAGAAACTGCTTGTGAATCTGGGCGCCGGTGTCGCTGTAGAAAAGAGCCGGGAGGACGCCCTCAATTACGTTGAATCGAGGATAAAGGAGTACGAAGTGGCGGCAAGGCAGCTGGAGGCGCAGAGGCAGGAGATTGCTATGCGCATGGACCAGCTGCAGTCGCAGATCAACCAGATGATACGGGCCGCCCAGCAACCTGGTTGAAAGCGAATGTTTGACAAGCTGAAAAAGGCGTTCTCAAGCGCGGCAAAAGGCATCGGACAGAGGGAGCTGACGGAGAAGGTCCTCGACGACGCGTTGCTGGATCTGCAGATCGCGCTTTTAGAAAGCGACGTGGCGCAGGAAGTAGTCGACGACCTGTCCGCAAAGCTGAAGAAAGAGCTTCTTGGGTTAAAGCTGGAAAAGGGCCGGGACGCTACGCAGATAGTCCAGCCGAAACTCCAGGCAGCGGTTGCAGAGATATTTGCGCGCGCAGGCAAGCTGGACCTGATTGAAAAGATAAGGGCAAAAAAGGAGAGCAAGGCCGGGCCTTTTGTCATAGTTTTCCTTGGCATCAACGGGACTGGCAAGACCACCACGGTGGCCAAGGTTGCAAATCTCCTTCGCAAGGCCGGCTTTACAGTAGTGGTGGCTGCAGGCGACACCCACAGGGCCGGCGCAATCGAGCAGCTGGAGCAGCACACAAACAGACTCTCACTCAAAATAGTCAAGCAGCGGTACGGCGCCGACCCGTCGTCAGTAGGCCGGGACGCCTACGAGCACGCCAAAAAGAACTACATCGATGTCGTCCTGATGGACACCGCCGGCAGGATGCAGACTTCAAAGAACCTGATGGACGAGATGGGCAAGATTGTCAGGGTGGTCAAGCCGGACGTCAAGCTGTTCATAGGTGATTCCCTTGCCGGCAATGACACTATAAACCAGGCTAGGGAGTTTTTCCAGTATACTAATTTTGACGGCGCGATACTGACAAAGATAGACGCGGACGCAAAGGGCGGGGCCGCGATGTCTATCGCGCACATCACTTCAAAGCCCATAACATATGTCGGAGTCGGGCAGGGCTACGATGACATTATCCCGTTTGACCCAGACAAGTTCATCGAGTCGTTGTTTGGAAGCGTCGGCGAGGTGAGCGTTGAAGACCTGATGTCGATGCCTAGGGCTCCAGAGCCGGTCGAGGAAGCTCCGGCAGAAGCGCCCGAGGTTGAGGAAAAGGAAGAAGAAGTGCCGTCACCAGAGGCTGTCGAGCCGCCCCGTCCTACTGTCGCTCCAAAGGTAGAACAAAAGGCCGAGCCCCCGGTGCAAGAAGAACCTGCACCAAAGCCGGTTGTGCGCGAACCCGAGCCTGAAGTGGAATACAAGCCGCCTCCGCCTCCACCACCCCCAAAGAAGGATGAGCCTATGCCGCCCAAGGTCGAAGAGCCGAAGGAAAAGAAGGGCAGGTTCGGCCTCTTTGGCGGCAAGAAAAAGACAGAGGAGGAGCGCAAGAAAGTAGAGGAAGAAAAGCGCCGGCGCGAAGAAGAGCGGGCTAGGGAGGAAGAGGAAAGGGCGAAGCTAGAGGAAGAGGAGCGCCAGAGAAGGGAGAAGGAAAAGGAAGAGAAGAAGAAGCGCAAAGAAGATAAAGACACTGATGAGCAAGAAGACAAGGTAATATACCTAACAGATGAAGACATTGAAGACCTCCTTAAGTAAGAAAGATGTACTCAGCATCGCTGATCTGAGCACGCGGGAAATCAACCTGATTTTGTCATTAACGAGCAAGCTCAAGCGCGAGCAAAAGAGCGGCAAGGCGCGCCAGCTGCTTCGCGGGAAAACCCTTGGCATGATATTCCAAAAGCCGTCAACCCGCACAAGGGTTAGCTTTGAAGTGGGCATGTACCAGCTTGGCGGGGCCGCGGTCTACCTCAGCGCAAATGACATCCAGCTTTCCCGGGGCGAAACGATAGAGGACACGGCCAAGACTCTGTCGCTGTACCTGGACTGCATAATGGCTCGTGTCTACGACCACAAGGATGTCCAGACGCTGGCCGCCTACTCTTCGATCCCGGTCATAAACGGCCTCTCTGATGCGTTCCACCCCTGCCAGATCTTGGCGGACCTCATGACAATACAGGAGTACAAGAAAAAGCTGAAAGGACTGAGCTTGGTTTGGCTTGGCGATGGCGACAACGTCTGCAACGATCTGATGATCGGCTGCGCCAAGACCGGCATCAGCATGACGGCGGCCTGCCCGAAGGGCTTCGAGCCGCTCGAAGAAGTGGTCAAGCTCGCCGAGGCGGAGGGCAAGAAGACCGGCGCCGACATCGCAATAACTGAAGACCCGGCCGCGGCTGCAAAGGACGCCGACGTCGTGGTGACTGACACTTTTGTATCGATAGGCAAGGAAGGCGAGCGCGCAACCCGGGAAGCAGCATTTCTGCCCCGGTACCAGGTCAACTCTGACATCATGAAGCTGGCAAAAAAGGGCGCGATATTCTTGCATTGCTTGCCTGCAAAACGCGGCATGGAAGTGACAGCCGATGTAATTGACGGCAAGTCGTCAGTGGTGTGGCAGGAAGCCGAAAACAGGCTGCACGTGCAAAAGGCGCTTCTTTGCCTCCTCATGAAGGCAGTCTAGTCTCTGCTCTTTGCCGGCGCCTTCCTGCGCCTGCCGTACCAAACTCCGATTCCGGCAATTATGCCTGCAATGACGATGATGCTCACTATTGTAAATGCAGTTGACGCCTGCTCTGAAAACCCGCTCCACGCCTCGCCAAGGTAATAGCCTGCAAGGGTTAGGACTACGCACCATACAAGCGAGCCGGCAAATGTGTATGCGACGAATTTCACAAAGTTCATCCTGCCAATGCCGGCGGGAATCGAAATTATTTCGCGGATGCCGGGGATCATCCTTGCAGTAAACACGGCTGCAGGCCCGTACCTTGCAAACCACTTTTCCGCTTTTTCGATCTCTTGTTCGCTGACCCTGACGCGCCTGCCAAACCGGACGATGGCAGCGCGCCCGACTTTCATGGAAACAAAATAGATGACCACTGCACCCGCAGTTGAGCCAAGTGCCCCGGTGGCCGCCATGCCCATAGCATTTTCAAGTCCGAGCCCCTTACTCTGGACTGTGAACCCTACCAGCGGAAAGACGACTTCGCTCGGGATCGGCGGAAAAATCACCTCCAGAAAGGCCGCTGCAAAGACTGCTGGATAGCCGTAGTCAGCTATGATGCCGGTTATTGCATCCAGCACGCCGCTCAAAAGCCCGGCAGACGCCAGCACAATGATGATGGCAGCGTGCATTGCTGCCTCCTATGACACAGGGATATTTGATGTATACCCCCTCCCCCCACGGTGCTTGTCTGGTTATAAGAAGCCAACACACCTTCGGAGTATTTGACCTGCAAGAACATATGCGTCAGGCTGGTCCCCAGCGGGGGCAGGATACCAAACCCGTACCAGCAGGGGCTGAGGTACTGCCGCAGGTGCGAAGTCTACCTGAAAACGTCTCGCAGTCACTGCGAGTGCTGCGGGCTGCACCTCCGATTCACGCCGGTGGACACGCTTGCAAAGGAAAAGCTGAGGCTCTTTCTCAAGGGCGAATGAGTTGCAAAGGGAGCCCTTCATCAACCTGCCGCTCCACACAGGTCACGCGCCGGCGTACCTTGTACGCAGGATGATAAGGCTGTCGTACGCCATGTCGAAGGTGATAATCGACCAGTACGGGCAGGCCGAATTCTTGAAGCGGCTGTCAGACCCATTATGGTTTCAGGCGTTTGGCTGCGTGCTTGGGTTTGACTGGCACTCGTCCGGCGTTACCACCGTAGTCGCGGGAGTGTTGAAACAGGCGCTCAAGCCGGACATCCACGGCATCTCGATGGCGGGCGGCAAGGGAAAAAAGTCAACTACGGCCAAGGCAGACATCCTGCTGCTGGCTGAAAACTTGGGTCTTTCGTCTGCAAAGACAGATTCACTTTTGCATGCGAGCAGGATGGCCGCCAAGGTAGACGGCGCTGCCGTGCAGGACGGATACTCGCTTTACCATCACGTGATACTTTTTGATGAGCATGGAGACTGGGCCGTGGTGCAGCAGGGCATGAATGCAGGGAGCAGGATGGCGCGCCGTTACCACTGGCTTTCTGGAAACATCCGGAATTTTGTTTGCGAGCCGCACGCCGGCATCATAAGCGACGGTAAGGGCAGCGGGGTGCTTGACATGACCGCCCTGCCGTCGCAGGAGAACCAGAAGGTGTCAGTCGATCTTGTACGCGGCGACACGAACAACCTAAAGTCGTCGGTCTACAGGCTGGCTGCGCATGACACTCTTGACCGGTGGCTTGGCGAAAATGTCATTGATGCCCCAGGCTATGAGATGCCGAGAAGGCTCGACTGGGACCTCTTCAGGCGAATCTATGATATACAGCCAAGCAACTATGAAGAGCTCCTCTCGATACAAGGGGTAGGAGCAGCAACAGTAAGGGCGCTGTCACTTGTTGCAGAGCTGATCTACGGGGCCCGGGCATCCTGGACCGACCCTGCAAAGTACAGCTTTGCCCACGGCGGCAAGGACGGGGTGCCCTATCCTGTTGCAAGGCGCGTCTACGACGAGTCGATCAAATTCCTTCATGGCGCGATTGAAGGCGCAGAAATAGAAAGGGAAGAGAGAAAGGGCGCGCTGAAAAAGCTCGCCAACTTTTCGGAAAGGCTGTTTACTCGTTAGTGAGATTAAAATATCACCGCGCCAAAGATGTGGCGTATGGCGAAGGTACTGGTAGGCAAGACTTCTGAAATCGGGGAAGGCAAGATGACCCACGTGACTGCGGGCGGCAAGGAGATACTGGTCGCAAACGTTGGCGGCACATACTATGCGACGGGCAACATCTGCACACATGCAGGCGCCGAGCTTCATGAAGGAGAGCTGAACGGGAAAGAGCTGACCTGCCCGTGGCATGGCTCGAAGTGGGACGTCACCACCGGCAGCATGACGTGGTTCCCGCAAAAGCTGAAGGATCTTGGCAAGTACAAGGTGACGGTGGAGAACGGCACGGTGTACGTGGAAGTATAACCTTACGCCTCTTCTTCTTTTTGTGTGATCGCCGGTTCCGGCGGGTCTTTTCTGTAGGCCGTCTTGAGCCATATCGGAGTGATTATCGTAGTCGCAGCTACCATTATGATGACGGCGGTGTAAATGTCGGCAGAAAGCGCGCCGGCCGAAGCGCCGACGCCTGCCACTATGAGGCCAACCTCTCCCCTTGACACCATCCCTATGCCAACCTTCATCGACTTGGCCCTGTCCTTGAGGAAGATCATGGCCGGAAGCCCGCAGCCGGCAAGCTTTGTGGCGACGGCCACAGCCACAATCACGCCTGTGAGGTAAAGCACCGTCATGTTGACTCCGCGCAGGTCCACTTGCGCTCCTATTATCGCAAAGAACAGCGGCGCAAAAATAATTTCAAGCTTGCCTACGTACTCCTCGATCTGCTTGATGACGCGGGTACTCGCGACAGCCATGCCTACTGCAAATGCGCCCACGATTGGAGAAAGACCTGCGAACGCGGCAATACCGGCTGCAGCAAAGAACGCGGCCGTCACCATTCCTTCGATGCTGCCTTTTGACTTCCAAAGCCGCTCAACATGCAGTATCCTTGGTACGATAAAGACCGCGCCTATAAGGAGGGCTGCAAATATCCCAAGGATATACAGGATGAGCGAAACAATTTCTACAATATCGGGAGTGATGTTTCCTGTCTGTACCATCGTCGTGACAACTGAAAGCGCTGCAATTGCAAGTATGTCATCTACTATGGCGGCGCCAAGAATGAGGCGCGCCTCTTTTGAATGCATCCTGCCAAGTTCTGTCAAAACTTGGATCGAGATTGCTATGCTAGTCGCTGTAAGAGCCGTCGCAACAAGCATAGACTGCAGAGCTTCAAGCCCAAAGGCGGTGAACACATAGTATCCCACGAAAAAGGGCACGACCACACCTAGAGAACCGACAGTGAACGACGCTGCCCCACCTCTCAGGAACTCCCTTGGAGTTATGTGCAGACCAGCGATGAACAGAATCACTATCGCAGCTATCTCACCTATGTGGCGAACAGTTTCGTCAAGCGCTACCAGGGGCTCGTCATTAAAAAGCAGCAGGCCGCCTATAGCAAAGGGGCCCACTATGATGCCGGCCAAGAGCTCGCCCAGTACCACAGGCAATTTGAGCCTGTGGAAGAGCTCTGCCATCAGCTTGGCGGCAAAGAGCAGTATGCCAAGCGAAATAATCACATGCAGGAATGTTGACTCTGCCGTCATGATCCAAGCCCATTATTTTTTCAGCTTTCGCTTTACGGATCTTACCTTGTCTTCAAGCGTCTGGGTCTTGTCGAGGCGCTCGTCTATCCTCACAGTGGACATCACGCGCTTGGCACCGGCAGACCTTGCTGCCCGGTGAGCGGCTTTCACTGCATGAAGGATGCTGCCAAGGTCTCTTGCCTCGATCTGAGTCTCGAGCGCCGTGAGGTTAGCTTTGATATTTCTTGTCTTACGAATAGCGTCAAACGCGGCGGCTACTTCCTTGCTCATGCTGGTATCGCGGCCTCCCGCAAGTGGCACGATGCTGATCTCCGCGTGCACGGTCATGACGCCATTATATGGCATAACGGGTATAATAATTGGTGCGGGCGCGGCCAGACTTTTACTTTTTATTATCGGACAGGAATCAAGCAGGTAGTTGGAACTGGACGAATTCCTCTCAACACTTCCCCAGTCGATAGTCACTGGAGAAGCTGTCTCGCTGCCCGATGGCGTCGTGAGAAAGTTATTCAAGTTTGCAGGGTTGAAAAAGAGCGACACATTTTACCACCTTGGCTGCGGCGAAGGCAACGCGGTAGCAATCGCGGCCAAAGAGTTTAGAGTGAAAAAGTCAGTCGGGATCGAGATCAACAGATCAACAGCAGCCAAGGCGCGAAAGCAGATCACCGACACAGACAATGCGGAAATAATCAATGCCGACATCAGAAAAGCGGACATTTCAAACGCCACTCTCCTGCTGTTCTGGTTCAACGACCCTGACATGGTCGATGCAATGATGGCGCGGTTCAAGAAACTAAGGAATGGCGCCCGGGTGATAACTATCTGGGCTCCGCTTGGCATGACGCTACCCGACAGGATAGACTTTCCATTTTTCGTGAGCAAAAAGCCGTTCAAGCGGGCGCGGTCTATTAGACAGCAGATAAAGGCGATCTACAATACCGAATGCATCGACTTTACGGCGGCGTGGCTTCTTGCCGAACGCTACATCGACGCGCTAGAAGTCGTGCCCGGTGAGTACCGGCGCTTTGTCAACATGCTGCAGGGCATGGTGATATGGATAAACGCTTGGAACATGGGGGTGGCATGCGAAGACGAAATCCCACCGCCGGTCCAGACCTACGTGGGGATTTTGAAGACCTTCTTTAACATCGACCTGACGGGCATGATAATAAAAGCGCAAAAATAGCCTGATGTCTATAAGTTATTCGTGGCCGAGTTCGATCCAGAGCTCATCGTGATGCAGGCGGCCTCGACGGAGCCGGATACGAAAATGATCGAGGTCCTGATGGGCGATGTCCTGCGGATGGCCCACGCCGGGGATTCTGCCATGCGCATAGGGTCTGCAGAATACACATTTGGGTGGAATTTCTACATAGTGTCTGTCGACAAGATGGTGGCGAGGCGCCTGGCTCAGCTGCCAGAGAGCGGTATACTGGGAGTCAAGGGCAGCTCGCTTGAGGAAAAGTTCGTCGGCTGGCTAAACCGGCAGGCAAAAGCAAATGACGCCGATGACAGGGTCCACTTTAGCCTGCTGTCGGACCTAAAGTCGTCCCGCTACGGACTATTTTAATATCGCAGGCATGAACCTAGTTCAGGCCGATGGACGCTAGGGTGAGGAGGGCGGTGCTTGGCAAGATAGACGAGACAGTGTCAAACATGAACGAAATTGCTGAGATCCAAGCAAGCCTAGGCAAAATCCCTTTAAGCAGCCAGGAAGACTTTGCGTTTGGCATCGCCATCGGGCGGATATACAACTCGTTCCACTACCAGACAAGGCGCGCGCTCAAGAGGAACGCTACCGAGGACGAGTTTACCGAGTTTCTTGACATTCTGGCCAAGCGGGCTGGCGAAATCAGAAAAGCAATAAAGCACCAATAGCTGCGCCCGCCCACGCCCCCGGCAGCTGGCAGCTAAAACCTTGCCCGACGAGCTCCAACGGAGCGTGAGCAACCTGAAAATCTTTTTAAGCTACCAGCTTTCACTCACACAAAGCTTGTCTCCTGATGTAGAAATGGTTCTACTGACGCCAGACGAAATCAACCGGTTTATTTCGACGCTCAAGTCCCGATACGCCGCGCCGATCGTCAAGAAAAAATCTGCCCGAATCAGATCCGCGTAGGCAAGAGAAAGTAGATAGAAGCAGAACTCGCTTCTATGACTATTGCACTAAATCGATTAAACCTGCAGAAAATGTTAAAAGTTATATGCTTCTGGGAGACAACCCAAAGATTATAACTACAAAGTCTATGATACAGCTCGCAGAGATGGACATCAAGCTCGGCAGGGTACATCACAACCTGTCAGTTCCGTCGTTGGTCGAATTGATTATCAATCGAAAGGAAGGCGTCCTCTCTACCACCGGCGCGCTCTCCGTCAAGACGGGCAAGTTCACCGGCAGGTCGCCTGACGACAAGTACATCGTGGACGACGAAGTCACTCACGGCATAGTCGACTGGGGCAAGGTCAACCATGCCATCTCGGAAGAGAACTTTGAGAAGATATTCCGCAGGATGAAGAGCCACATCGAAGACAGGGAGTTCTTTATCTTTGACGGCTTTGTGGGGGCAGATCCACAAAACAGGCTGCCGATAAGGGTTATCAACAACAGGGCGTGGCACAGCCTCTTTGCCCGGCAGCTGTTCATCAGGCCGACCCAGGAAGAGCTGGAGGACTTTAAGCCTGAATTCACGCTCCTTTCATGCGACGACTTTGCTGCGATTCCGGAAGAGGTCGGGACCCTGACCGAGACCTTCATCATCATCAACTTCAAGAAAAAGATAGTGCTGATAGGCTCGACGTCGTACGCCGGCGAGATCAAAAAGGCGATGTTCTCCATCATGAACTTTGTCCTGCCAAAAAAGGGCGTCTTTCCAATGC
>DASPGV010000056.1:0-6241 GCA_035620415.1 Nitrososphaera sp. | reverse complement strand
GATTCTATCATGTCTTAGAAACTCCTCGAGATTATACTATAAAAGTATACCATTCGCGTGAGGTAGTATATTTTTATAAAAGCTACCTATTCGTTAGTAAAAATCATTGAACAAAATAATAAAGCCCGTCACCTTCCGCTGGAATACTAGAATACTTGAAGTTGCTGATTATCACATCAAGTTCATTTTATGATTTAAGTCTGCGGTCATTAAAGCATCTTTTATCCCAATCTGGTTGCTATCACTGGTGATACAGATTTATGCAGATACGAAGATCCGTTCTTCGATCATGTCCAGAGCTTTTCGAACGTAGGCGTTCGTAATGAGCGAAGGCATGTTCAACCTCTTATCCTTAGGCAGAGAGCCATTGAGCTGTTGAAGCATCATTAATCGTTTTTCTGTATCGGGTTCATTTCTGATAGCAGAAATACGTTTTAGCAGCATATGCGATTTGTTGAGCTCATGGCGTATTCTATGCCAGAAATCACATAAAAGTCCGTATGGATCTATTCTATAGAACTCAGCTACTACGTTCTTCTGCTGTTTAGGATAATACAATGAGGATGCAGGCCTTGAAAGTTTATTCACCTTACATACAAATATGCCGCCATCTGCAATGACAGCAGTTGTTGGGCAAGAACGGGAAATGGAAAACAGAGTATGACGACACGCTCTACAAGATCTACGACTGGGACGGCAACCTTGCAGGATACATGTTTCCCGAGTACGGCGATATTGAGCCGGAGGACAGAGAGGACGAGATCATTGACGAAATGAACAGTACGCACACGGAAATGAGGCAGGCCACGCTGTTGCTGCCGATGGTCAAGCTGAACCTGCTCGACAACCACGAAGGGATGGACGTCGACTATGTCATTTCGTCGCTTGAAGCAAACAAAGACCGCGTCGACACGTGGAAAAGGTGGATACATGACAACGCCAAGGCCTTCAACATAGTCGGCCTTGCGGTGCACACGGCAAGGGAGGACCGCAACATGCTTTCAGTCGCCCTTGGAATCGATAGAAAGTTCAATCTTGGGGAAAAAGAAGTGCGCGACTTTCTGTCGCCCCTGCTCGATAAATTGCACGAGGACGGACTTCTCTGATATTTATATGAGGTCGCCCGTGATATCCAGATATGAAGGTCCAATTCGCGCACCACCTAGTCTGCCTGCAGCACACCGACAGGCAGATCCGGCTGGACCTCGAGGATCTGAAGATGGACGGGGCCAACGAATGCACCGAAGGTTTCTTAAAGTGCAAAGAATGCAGCGCGACCTACCCGGTGATACAGGGAGTCGCCATAGTGATGAAGGACTTTGCCGCCTATGCCTCGGGCAGGTCGCAGATGTACGGCAGGTGGCTTTTGGACAGCACGACTAAAGAAATGAAGGAATTTTTGAAGCAAAGCGGCTTGAAACTTTCGCCTGACACAACGAACGACAGGTACGAGGAGGGCGGCAGCTGGTTCCTCCCCTACCGGTGGACGCAGTACGACCATTCCCCGGAGGACAGGCTGTTAAAGTCGCTCCGGTGGAGATTAAAGCCAAACGAGGTCTATAACCGCGTCGTCCACAGCGTCAACCCGAAGATGGACGGGGTCTCGCTCGACATGGCCTGTTCGACAGGCTACAGTACCATACTCCTTGCGCAAAAGTACGCTTTTTCGATAGGGATCGACACTTCGTTTTCGTTCATACGAGAAGCGCGGAAAAAGATGTACGGCGGCAAGCGCGGAAACATCGAATTCTGCGTGGCCGACTCGCTCAACGCGCCGTTCAACCCTGGCAAGTTTGACCTTGTGCTTGCCCTGAACCTGCTCGAGCTTGTAGATCCCAGTATACTGCTGGCTTCAATACACAAATTGCTAAAACCGCACAGCGACACGGTAATAGCCGACCCGTATGACTACAACCGCGACCCGGCGGCGAAAAAGACCTACGACGGCCAATCCTTCAGGAGGCTCGTGGAGGATTCTGGCTTTGAGATAGGCGAGAAGAGCAGCAAGGTCGAGTCTTACATCCCATGGGTGCTCAAGGTGCACGAGCGGGCGTACCTGTTCTACTTTGTGGACTATATCAAGGCAAAAAAGATCTCGAAGCAGAAATTCTGAGCATGCTTTTAAAGTGCCTTTGATTTTGTGTTGGTGTGAACGCCATAGAGGCGATGCAGGCAGAAATTGGATACCAGGTACATGACCTGCAAAAACAAGACCTGCCTTTGCAGAGCAGGAACTGTCTTCTTGTTGGCTCGGGCGATTCCTACGTCGCCGGGCTTGCGGCTCAGTATTTTTCCGGCGGCCGCGCACTCTGCTGCTATCCCACTGACCTGATCCAGAATCCATCGGTGGCAGACGGCCGCAACGTGTACGTCGTTTCGATTTCTGGTAGCACAAAAGCCAATATCCTTGCGGCCAAAATCGCAAAAAAGCAGGGGGCTCGCACCACTGCAATTACAGCAAAGCCGGCGAGCGCGCTTGCCAGAGGATGCGATCAGGTTATCGAATTGAAATACAGAAGCGTCGGTGTCACCACGGCAGGAACCATCAGCTTTACATCCAGCATGCTTGCCTGTATATCGCTTGCCGAAAAGATACAATTGCCGGACCTTGGCAGGGTCTATAGGCAGGCACAAAGTCAGGCAGACCGGATCGTCCGCAAGATTGACAAGAATAGATACTTCATGCTTGGTGACGGCATACTGTACCCGGTGGCAATCTATGGCGCTCTCAAGCTCAACGAGGTTTTCGGTGCAAGGACCGTGGCGTACCCCACAGAGGAGTTTTGCCATTCTCCGTTGTTCAGCATCAAGAAAAGCGATCAGGTAATAGCGCTTAACGCGGAGCAATTAAGCACGAGACTGAACCGGGATGGATTTTCTTCGATAAATGTTGACTTCAAAGGCGGAGGAATCGAATTATTGCTGCGGTCAGCGTTCTTTATGCAACTGCTGATATTGAAACTAGCGCAAAGACGCGCCCTGGCCGGCTGCTACTTTTTGAAGAACAAGAAACTGCTCAGGACGAGCTCGGATTTCATTTACTAGACTTTTCGACCGGCAGGTCCGGCCTGTTGCCCCACTCGCCCCACGATCCAAGGTACATCCTCACGTTCTTGTATCCCAGCATCTTTAGAACGATGAAGGTGTTTGAAGCGCGGTAGCCACCTTGGCAGTACGTTATCACTTCGGTGTCCTGGGGGATCCTGTACATCTGATTCAGCTTTTCAGGACTTTTGAAGACGTCCTGCTCCAAGTTGTCGTTCCAGTCGACGTTTATCGCCGTGGGTATGTGGCCGGCGCGCGCTGCCCTGATGGTTGAGCCATCGTACTCTTCCTTTGAGCGGGCGTCGACAACGATCGCCTTTTTCTTTTTTATCGCCGACTTGATCCGCGTAAAGTCTGCAAGAATCTTTGGATCCGGCCTGCCATTGAAATTAGAGTGCACAAAGGGGCGGGTCTTGGTCTCTGTCTTGAAGCCCTGCGCCTTCCAGCCGTTCAGCCCGCCGTCCAGCATCGCGACCTTGTCATGTGAAAAATAAAGCAGCAGCCAGACTCCCCTTGCAGCGGACATGCCGGAAACGTCGTCGTAAAACACGACGAACTTGTTCTTTGAAACGCCGATGTTTGAGAGCAGAACCCCCGCCTGCTTGTTGAACTGGGCGATGCCCTGCTTCGAGGTGTCTATCCAGTGGAACTGCATGAGGTCGATGTTGACGGCGCCGGGTATGTGCAATTCGGAGTAGCTCGAAAACGGCCTTGCGTCGACCAAGAGCAGGCTCTTGCTTCCCAGCATCTGGCGCAGTTCCGGGGCGGAAATGACGAGTTTCAAGGCGCTGCAAGACTTTTTAACGGTGTGAATATTTATTGCTTTGAACCACGGAGCTATCGCAATTGGCGAGGAAATTGAAGGCAAGGCCCGAACCCACGGCTAACCGCCTCGAGTCCATCCGCGACGCCCACAACGCGCAAAAGATGGGCAGGACGACTCGCATGGAGGACTACCTCGAGGTCATTTACGAGCTTATCGCGCGAAAGGGCTATGCCACCACGGTCGACATCTCGAGCTACCTCAACGTCAGCTCGCCAAGCGTGACGAAGATGCTCCAGCGGCTGAACGAAAGCGGCCACGTCAACTATGAAAAGTACCGGGGCATCAGCCTGACGGACTCTGGGATGGCAGTCGCCAAGAACATCCACGACAGGCACGGCGTCCTTGCAGAATTTTTGAAGATGATAGGGGTCGACGAGGACACGGCAAACCGCGACGCGGAGGGGATCGAGCACCACCTGCACCCTGAGACCCTGAAAAAGCTCGAAGAGTTCATCAGGCTTGTCAAGAGCCAGAAGCTTGCCGGCCTTTCCTAGCGCCGGTTAAGGAACACCTTGATCTCCTGGCCGCCTATTATCGCGTTCACTATCTTTCTGCCGGACTCGCTTCGCTTGTCTATCTTGACCCGCGCCTTCTTGCCCACCTGGCTGCTAATCACGTATTCGTCCTCTACGTAGACGTCGACTGTCCGGCCGACCTGGTCATCGTCGAGCATTATGTTGACCGACGACCCGCTTTCGCTGATATCAAAGTCGACCTCCCTGCCAAGCGTGGGCGTCTTGACCTCTACGTCTATCTTCATGCCCAGCATATCCTCCAGCTCTGTGACCGTGGCTCCGCCCTTGCCGATTATCCGGGGCGCGGCCTCCTTGCTGACGCGCACCTGCACCTTGTTGTCCGAAATGACGTTCACCTCGGCGTGCGGGTCGAACCTGCGGACAATGTCCATTATCTTTGACTGCGCCAGCTTGCGCACGCCGCTCTCCTGCTGGCCGGCCTTGGCAAGCTTGGCGACCGGCACAACCACGTTCTCCTCGCCAAAGGTGTAGATTTCGTACTCTATTGCGCCGGTTTCAAAGTCGCGCACTTCGACCAGCGGCCTTGCCAGGTCTTCCTCTGTCATGCCAGTCGGCACCTTGACGGTCAGGTTCAGCTCATAGACCTTCTTTATGCCGCCGTCGCGGACAAAGATTATCGTGTCCAGGATGTGCGGAATCATGCCAAGCTCTACCCGGCCCATGAAGCGCTGGATGGCGTCCAGCGGGCTGCTTGCGTGCACCACCCCCACCATCCCCACGCCGGCGAGCCTCATGTCGGCAAACACTTCAAAGTCCTGCCTCCTCCTCACCTCGTCAAATATGGTGTAGTCGGGTCTTACGAGGAGCAGGATGTCAACCGCCTTTTCAAAGCTGCCTTCAAGCGGCCCGTACTGGGTGACTTCGTCGGGCACCTGCAGGTCGCGGGGCGACTCGAACGTCTTGACTATCTTGCCCTTTTCAGAATAAAATTGCGCAAGGCTGCTTGCAAGCGTGCTCTTGCCCGAGCCCGGAGGCCCGGCGATAATGATCCCTTCCGCCTTGCCGGACAACCGATCCATCAGCTTTTCGCTCGCGTTATAGTCTGCAAGCACCAGCTTGACTATCGGCCTGACGATTGTCACTTCAAGGCCGTCGGAGAACGGCGGCCGGGTTATCGCGATTCGAAAGTTGCCAAACTGTATCACGGTCGCGCCGCTCCTGCTTATTTCGACCGAGCCGGTGCCAGTCACCCTGCTTGCCTCCGACAGCTCCTTTATGATGTTTGTCAGCAGCGCGTATGTGCTCTTTTCCTCGCTTATCTTCACCAGCTGGAAGTCGCCCGGCCTGCCCCTCTTTGCCATCGGGGTCGTCCCCTCCTTCAGGTGTACGCTCATGGTGGTCTCGTCAAAGAACTTCTCGAATTCAAGATCAGTAGTCTTGGTCGGGGCGCGGATGTGCATCGACTTGATCCCCTGCGCCTCTGCGACCAGCGCCTGGACATAGTCTGCGGTGATAAGGGTGGCAGACTCGCTCATCGCCACATCCTTGATTATCGCGTCTATCCTGCCGTGCTTTGCAAGCCTTATGTCGTTCAGGTCCGGGCGCTGGCCCACGAACCTAAGCTCGATCTTTCTGGCCGATGCAAGCTCGCGCATCTTCTTTATCTCTTCCAGGCCCACAAATCCGTGCTCCTTGTTGGTCGACGCCTGTGACTGGAGCTCGTCGAGCACCGCAAGCGGGATTATGATCTCGCTCCCCTCCTCTATGCCGCCGGCTTCAAGCATCTTTGTTATTTCGCCGTCGATTATTATGCTGGTGTCAAGGACGAATTTCCTGTTGCTCAATTATTCTAGCTCCGACATGGCGATTTAAAAAGCATTTTTAATAAAAATAT
>DASPGV010000055.1:0-20581 GCA_035620415.1 Nitrososphaera sp. | reverse complement strand
AGCAGTGTCCTGCCGGCCGCGCGGCGGTACTGCGTAACGAGAATAACGTCATTGCCGCTCACGGCCACGATCCCGACAGAGTCCTGGTGCTCCACCACCTCTTTGTCGATGACCTTGCCACCAAGAGAGAACCTATCCTTTCTCAGCATGATGCCGCCGGAGTAGATCTTCTTGCTGGCGATTGTCCTGACACCCATCATCGCCTTTACAGCATGAGGCGGGAGATTAAACCTATTCGCTAATTTTATATGCGATCCGAGGCCCTTTCTGGGCGTGGAGTTTATCGACGGCGACGGCAACATAATTGTGCCCAAGGCCGTAAGGCCCATGGTAGGCCTCAAGGAAACCCCCCTCGGGGGCAAGAACGGAGCCAAAAAGCAATACCGCTACGGCAGGCTGCACATCCGGGATTATGAAACTCATTACACGGTTCATATGGACGCGGTGGATCCGCTGGCAAATCCTCTAGGGCACCTTCTGGTTGACGCGCCGGAATACATTGCAGGCGCTGCGGCCGCGGTGATTGTTGGCAGGCGCGTTGGCTCAGCAGTATACGATAAGCGCAAGAAGGAAGGCAAGAGCACAAGGGACGCGGCCATAGAAGCAGCATTGGCCGGCTATGTCGCCGGCTCGTCTGCCGGCAGCCTTGTTTTCAGCGCTGCATGCTCGATGAAAAAGAGGCGGGAATAAAAAAATGGAGCACACGGCCCAGGTCAGAAAAGATAGCATCGACGAAAAGCCGGTCTTCCCCAACCAGTCCAAGGTGCATCTCGCAAAGGTCGTGCTAAAGCTGCTGCCGGTTGTCATAAGCCTGCGCCGGGACAGGCGCGAGTGGGTCAAGAAGGAAGGCAAGAATGTCGATGAAGAAAAGTACCGCCGGCACGCCCGCAAGGCGCTCAAGACCTTCATCGAGCTTGGGCCTTCATTCATCAAGCTGGGCCAGTGGCTTTCAACGAGGGTTGACGTGCTCCCGCAGCCGTACCTTGAAGTGCTTGCAAAACTACAGGACGACGTGCCGCCGGCGCCCTTCCATGAAATAAAGCCGATCATTGAAAAAGAGCTTGGAAAAATAAAAGATGCCTTCGAAGAGTTTGACCAGGCGCCACTCTCTGGCGCGTCGCTGGGCCAGGTCTATGTAGCCAAGTACGCCGGCAGGCAGGTGATCGTCAAGGTGGGAAGGCCGACCATCGAGCGGATAATCGAGGACGACATTTACGTCCTGAAAAAGATACTGCCGGTTGCCACGCGGTTTATCGACCCGAATCTGCGTTTTTCCGTAGAAGGGATGCTCGCCCAGTTCATCGAGACGGTGCACGAAGAGATGGACTATCGCGTAGAGGCGGAGAACCTGCTAACGATCAGGCGCAACCTTGCCGGGGACCCGTCGGTCATTGTGCCGGACGTGTTCATGGAAAGGACCAGCAGGCACGTGCTTACGATGGAGTACGTGCCCGGCGTCAAGATAACCGACATTGCAAGGCTGGACGAAAAGGGGATCGACAGGGAAAAACTGGTAGTGCGCGCGCACCGATTGTTCTTCAAGATGCTGCTCCGGCACGACATCTTCCACGCCGACCCGCACCCCGGCAACATTTCGGTGGCAGACGACGGCCGGCTGATATTGTATGATTTTGGCATGGTTGGCAGGCTCGACCAGGAGACCCGCATCAGGCTGATCAGATTGTACCTTGGCCTGCTGGACAAGGACCCAGAAAGGACCGTCAACGTCTTGATAGAGCTCGGGACGCTCGAGCCGACCGTCAACCGCTACATAGTCGAGCGTGGCATCGCGCTCTCCATCCAGTCGATGCACGGCAAGCAGGTCGACAGGATGGAGGTCAAGGCGTTAGTAGACCTTGCGAACAAGACTATGAGCCGGTTCCCGTTCAGGCTGCCAAAGAACCTCGCCCTCTACATGCGCATGGCCTCTATTCTGGAAGGGATATACCACCACCACAAGGTGCCGTTCCAGTTCGTAAAGGTGCTTGCAAACCTGCTCGAGGAGGAGGGGCTCGTGAGGGACGCCTACATCGAGGAGGTGAAGGTCTCCGCCAAGAGGTTTGCAAAGGGCATCCAGGACTCGGTGAACGTCGCGCCGCTACTAAAGACGTACCTTGAAACAATGGGACCGTACGGCCGGCAGGAGAAGAACACCGGCGCGCTGGCAGCTAGCATCCTTGCCTCCGCGCTGTTCATTGGATCGGCGGTAATGCTACCATACAACCCATACTTTTCGTACGGCGGCTTTGCCGCAGCAGCCGCCGCAGTTGCAGTCGCGCTGAAAAAGAAGCTCTAGGTTTTGTTGCGCCTTATCACTGCCATGAAGAACAGCACCAGTATTGCAAGGGTCATGGCGTAGAATATGACATCGTTGAACGGCTGCTCCCAGCCTTCAACCGCGTCTTCAGCATAGTCAAAGAGCAGCTGCACCGCGAATAACCCGAACGCCACGGCCGCGTAGATTATTCCCTTGAGGGCGGTCTTCCTGTAGGCAGAGATCGAAAGGCCGAGCAGCAAAAGTGAAAACGCGGCGATGCCTATCTTGATCAGCTGCACTATAGGCTCGTACGCTTCTTCAGGGTCTACCTCCGGGCCAGCCAGATCCGTTCCTGGTTCCACGCCTGTCTCGTTCCCGCCTATCTCCTCCCCGTCGGGCTCCTCCTCAATTCCACTTTCAACCTGCTTTACCAGCCACGACAGCATAATCCAGATTGGAAGAAACATCGAATCCATTACGGCTGTCCCTCCTTTGACGCAGACATTGACAGGAACATTTCGGCAAGCCTGTTGCTCCACCTGTCCCAGATGGTTGGATAAAAGTTCTTCAGCATAGCCGCGACGAGTCGGGTGTCTCCGCGCAGCTTGTACCGCTTGAACCTTCCCTCCCTGACCTCGTCGATTATCTTCGAGTCCTTGAGCCGGTTGATGTGCCAGTTCACGGATGCCGGCGATATTCCAATGTGGTCGACTATTTCGGTCTGCGACGGGCTCTTGCGCTCGACTATGAACATCAGGATCTCGCGCGCAGTCTCGTTGCTCAGGACCTCGAGCATCTGCTTTTCATCCTCCTCGAACCCTGCGGCGAAATAATACTTGTGGAGGCTGTGCCTCTGGGAGGTTATCTTGCCATCCTTCTCCAGCCTGTCTAGGTGGTACTGGACCGTGCCCATGGCTAGGCCGACCTCCTTTTTGATCTTGCGGAGGTGGCAGCTGGGGTTTTCTCGGATAAAGGCGAGAATCCTGTCCGTCGCGTTGCCTTCGGGCTGCTGAGAGCCTTCGTCTGCCACAACCGACCTACTCGCTCCTACACAGGGGCTGACAGCTATTATCCTTATCGCAGCAAGTGGCAGCATGCAATGCCCCTGTTCAAGATTCTTCCAATATAATGTGTTCCGGTACAAGTACCTAAATGAACGCAGAAGGACTAGCCATCAGTGCCTTATGTTATCGGAATGTTGGTCGACTTGGGTATCGGTATCTTTATTGTCACGACGCCGTTTTCGTACGTCGCCTTGCCGACAACCTTCTCCTCTTCCTTAACCGATATAGGCAAAAGCACCTTCTTGTCTATCTTGGCCGGCCTGTGCCTGTAGTGCACGGTGCCAAGCGCCTCGTCCTGATCCTTCTTGGCGCTTATCGAAAGCACGTTGCCGGTTATCCTAAGGTTGATGTCCTTCTTTGCAAATCCGGGGAGATCGATTGTGACCACCAAGTCACTGCCGTCCTCAACCATGTCAATTGCCGGCATGACAAACTCGTAGAACTCTCTCGACCTGTTGTCCAGCTCCTTGGCAACCTCTCTTGCCACGTATCGTCCAATGCCCATGCGATAACTTCGTCAAGTTGGTATAAATCCTTTAGTCCGATAAAAGTAAAAATAGGCCTGCGGGGATATGCCTCAAGATGTACGCCGGTTCGTACGACATGCCCAGCTGCAACGCCTGCGGCAAGGAGGTCAGGCCGGGCGAGCTGTCGGAAAGTTTCAGCTGCCCAAATTGCAGGAACGCGCGGATCTGGCGCTGCGAGGGTTGCAAGGGAAAGCAGAAAAGGTATCGGTGCACCGCCTGCGGGCACGAAGGCCACTAGGTCAGCACTTTGAAAAAGTTTCTTACTAGATCTTTGCTGTCCTGCTGCATCGCGATAAACGCTTCCACCAGCTCTTTTTCGACCGTTATCTGCTTTGCAATAACTGACTTGAGCTTCTTGGCGTCAAGTGGAGCGATGCTGTCAATCGATCCGGTGCTATAGGCGTAGATGTATTCGTTGATTATCTTTGACACAAACGAAGGTGTTGCAGATATCAGGAAGAGCATGCCGTCCCTCATCGTCCGGGAGCCCGAGTCTCCAGCCGGCAGCGACGAAATGTACGACTGCAAGAGTTTCATGCGCTTGTCGCCCAGCTCCCCTATTGCCGACGCGACCAGCATGCCTGCGTCGGTCAGCTCGTAGAAGGGCACGCCTTCAAGCTGGAGCGCCTTAGGTCCGCGCCTGAGCGGGAGTCTGCCTCCCTCTTTGACAACGCCGGCTGGTATCAGGACCTCGTCAAGGTCGCGGAAGATGCCAGAGTAGATGTTCTGCCACAGGATGCCATGCTCCTTTGCAATCGCGTGGGCTATCGACGTCCTGGTGCGGAGCTCGGGACTCTGCTCAGTGGCCAGGTGGGCTATAATGCCGCGCTGGCGCTTTGCCTCGCCGGTGAACTTATTCTTGCGGGTCTTGAACGTGTCGAATATGGCAATGGTTGATTTATCGTCCTTCACTCGTGCCCCGACCATTTGTTACAATGTCTGTTAATATTTTAATTTGTTGGTTTTTTGGATTAAATTTCTAGCGTGCAGGCCATGTAAAATGCCACAAACGCACGCCTGCGACAAATAATGCTCAACATCTTTTTATTGATGCTTCGATGACCCTCCAGCGGTGGCAACAAAGGGCAAGATAATAGTGCCTGAAGGCACCGACAAGGCAGGCAAAACGACCCAGTCCCGCATGCTCGCCGAAGCCCTGAAGGTTTTGGGCAAGGTTTGCGTCGTTATCGATTTCCCCGACTATACGACACCTATAGGGATGGAGATAAGGGCATTCCTCGATGGCAGGCGCGACTACCCGGCGGAGGCAAAGCACCTGCTCTTCTCGGCAAACAGGTGGGAGAAAAAGAAAGAGATCGAGAGCATGGCTGAAAACGGCACCATCGTAGTCATGAACCGCTATTGGCAGTCAAACCTGATCTACGGCGCGGCAAACGGGATGGACGCCGGCTGGCTGATAAGGCTCGACAAGGGCCTGCCAAAGGAAGACCTTGTAATTGTCATTCTGGTCAACCCGGACGTGTCGACCAAGCGCGCCGAAACGCAGGACGCGTTCGAGTCAGACCCGCGGCTTGCCGGCAGAGCTTACAAGAACTACCTGAAGTATGCCAAACAGCTCAAGTGGAAGGTAATCGACGGCTCAAAGAGCAAGGATCAGGTCCACCAGGAAGTAATGAAGATAGTAAGGAAAGAGCTGAAAGTTTAAGTCCCCTCAAATTGTGATAAAGGCAATGGAATTCGCAGGCGAGATCACCGACCCCGTGCACAGGTACATCCGGTTCACGCAGGTAGAAAAGGAGGTGATCGACAGCCCCGCGTTCCAACGCCTGCGAAGGATACGCCAGCTGGCCGGCGCGCACCTTGTCTATCCGAGCGCGCAGCATTCGCGCTTTGAGCACTCGCTTGGCGCCATGCACGTCGCCGGGCTTGCCGGCGAAGCCCTGCTTGTCAAGGGATACATCGATCACGCCGAAGTGGTGCAGGACCTCCGGCTCGCCGCGCTCTTGCACGACATCGGCCACGGGCCGTTTTCGCACCTGTTCGAGGAGGTGTTGGAGTACCGCCGCAGCACGACCCACGAGGAGACGGGCAGGAAGATAATCATGCAGAGCGAAATCGTCGACATATTGGCAAAACACGGCCACAGCGCGGACCAGATATGCCGGCTGTCTTTTGGCCAGTTGAAGGTTAATTTCATGAACGAGATCATTTCCGGCGGGCTTTCGGCGGACATCATGGACTACCTGCCACGCGATGGGCTCTTTACAGGAGCCGAGTACGCCAAGGTCGACTACCACAGGCTGCTGAGCTCGCTTGAAGTTTCAAAGAACCGGCTCGCTCTCGACAGGTCAGCCCTCAACTCGCTCGAGTCTATGCTCATTTCGCGGTACGAGATGTTCAAGGCCGTCTACTTCCACAAGACCGTGCGGTCGGCAGAAGTGATGCTCCTCCGCTCCATGATAGCCGCCGACGACGCGCTGGGGCTCACTGACACATCGCTTCAGAATTACCTTGCGCTGACCGACGAAGCGACGCTAGAGCGGCTCTGCGCGCTGGAAGGCAAGCACGCGTTTTCGGCAAAGCTTGCACGGGACTACCGCGACAGGCGGCTGCTGAAAAGCGTCTATGAAAAATTCCTGCACAAGCGCGACAAGCAGAGGATGGACGGCAAGACATTGCAGGCTACGGCATCAAGGATAGCAGAAGCTGCGGGAGTCGACAAGAACTATGTCTTTGTGGACGCGTCGCGCGCCCCATCCATGCCGCTGACGCCGAGCAAGGAGGAGATGTACTCTGTGCTGGTGGTGGAAAAGAACCGGGTGTACGAGATGCCGGTCTCGGAGATACCGCTGGTGGACTCGATCTCGGGGTTCTTTGACATGCTGCGCGTCTACACGACTGCCGAGAACCGCGAGAGGGTAGAGCGATCTGTTAAAAAGGTGCTTGGGGATCAAGAAACACTGTACATGGGGGCGGGCAAGCTTGCGCGCTAAAGACCGTATAGTTATAAAGCTGTCGGGAAGGGTTTTTGGAGACGACGCTGCAGGCGAGTTGAAAAAATACACCGACATGCTCTTTGACATCAGCAATCAGGTGCAGCCGGTGGTCGTGGCCGGAGGAGGCAAGGTCGCGCGCCACTACATCAACATCGCACGGGCGTTCGGCTCCGATGAGGCATCGCTTGACATCATGGGAATCGAGGTTTCGAGGCTCAACGCGAGGCTCCTGATAGCGGCCCTTGGCGATCACGCTTACCCTACCGTGCCGGAAGATCTGGAGCAAGTGAGCAGGGCGGCGGCCGGCCGCAAGATCGTAGTCACTGGCGGGCTGCACCCGGGGCAGAGCACCAACGCGACGGCCGCGCTTATCGCTGAAAAGGTCAAGGCGAAAAAGTTCCTCAACGCGACCGACGTCGACGGCATCTACGACTCTGACCCGAACAAGAACAAGAGCGCCAAGATGTTCAAGGAAATAACTGTGAAAAAGTGTCTGGAACTTTTGGGATCGGAAAACTCGGCTGCAGGCGCCTACGACCTGATGGACATCGTCGCGCTCAAGGTGATAGAGCGGAGCAAGATATCCACTGTAGTGCTCAAGTCAGATCCTGCGACGATCAAGAGCGCAATAGCCAACAAACTGAAGGGCACACGGATAGTCGTCTAGGACACGGTCTTAATCTCGCCGGAGAATTCCGGCATGCCGTCTGCGAGCATCTTTTTGAAAATCTCTTCCCCTGTTTCAACCGGCATCGGTCTCGACTGGGCCTTGGCGTAGCCGTCCTTGTCGCAGATAAACAGCATTGCTTCATTGTCTCTTGTCATCTTGCCGGCAAGGTCTTCTTCGCCCACGGGGTCAAAGCCTGCCTTTCCCTGCTTGATGGTATATGTCAGCATCGCAAAGCCGGTGTAGTCGAACAGCTTCATCTGGGCCTTCCTCGCCCTCTCCTGCCCGATGTGCGCGGCCTTGTGGTACTGCAAGCCGGCAGCAAACTTCAGCGGCAGCTAGTATAAGCATTTGCCTCAATCGACAGATTTAAAGCGTGGTGGCCGCGAGAAAAGCAATCGTGAATACCAAAGTCCTTTACGCGGCTGGCGGCGGGATTGCAGCCGCTGCAATAGCGATGTTTTTCATCTTGGGCTCGGGCAACCTGAGGCTCCCCGGAGGGCAGGAAAACGCGACTCCGATCGAAGCGGCCAAGCTGCAGGTGGAGCTTCAGGACATCATAGTCCAACAACAGGACGACATGAACGCAAACGTGCAAGTCATTTTTACTGCCTACAACCCCAACAGGAGCACCGCGGTGCTTGAAACGATCCACTACACGGTGAGCGTGGGCGAGTTCCAGATGACGTCCGGCGACATCGGGGTGAGCCCGGAGGGATTTCTGACGGGACAGCCAGACACCTTTCCGATAGTGAGCAACAGCACCGTCACGCTCAGGGACACGCAGGTTGCCGAGCGGAACAACCTGGTAGCCAGCAGCTGGGACAGCATGGTTGAGGGAACAGCAGAATACACCATAAATGGCGAGTATTCCTACCGGCTTACCGGCGCGAACTTCCAGACCAGCTATAACACCGAGGACTTTAATGTGATATTCCCATAAGATTTTATGATATTATCATTGTGTGGAATTTCGCCATGCGATAAGGATATTAAGTTTCAAGCATAGCTCTGTTGTGATATGGCTGATGGAATGATGATGTTTGCAGTGACCACCGGGATATTCGTATTCCTGGTGGCAGTATGTTTCGGAGCAAGGGCAAAGAGGTACAGCTCTGGATACACAAAGGCTGAAGGACACGCCGAAAGCAGCGGATAGCCGGCGTCGATCCATTTTTATTTATTTTTAAAGATTTCTTCCAGTATGAAGCCCGAGCTCTCGTCCCTTACCTGCTTCTTTGTGTAGCACCTTTCATAGTACTTGCAGTTCAGGCACAGCTCCGACGGCTCGACTATCGGGACCTTGCCGTCCTTCAGGAGAGTGCTTAGCACCCTTGCCCTCCTAACCACCTCTTCAAACATCTTGTTATTTTTCGTAACAGTGAATTCCGTGGCCTTGCCCTCAGCTGTGAAGTAGATCAGGATGCCGTCGTTCTTGTTGAACGCAAACAGGCAGGCGTTCAAATACAACAGGTCGCGGGGGTGCGGAACCTCCGGTAGCGCCGACACCACCTCGAACCTTACGATGAACTCGTCGGCCATTATCAGGTCGGCGTTGACTTCAAGCGACAGGCTGTCAACCCTGTATTCGCCACGCGCGTTGCTGAGCGAATGGCGCATCGCTGCGCCAAGCAGGATCGAGATCTTGGACATGTTGTCCGCCGGCAGAGGGTCCTTGCGCTCGTAATATGCAAACCTTGTGCAGCCAGATGCCTCCACCGCGTGGATCCTGTCGGGGTTCTTTTTGTCTATCTTGACGCTCAGGTCATCGTGCAGCTTGCTGAGGCTCTTCTCTATGGTGTTACGAACGTCCCTGCCGCCAAGCATCTGTCATACCACGCTCTGGTGCCATATATTATGTTTTTAGCTAAACAGCTCCTTTTGTGCAAAAGGGTATTTCTGTTGGGAACATCTGATTTCAAACACCTTTGCAAAGCTGGATGATAATAGCGGGCGCGGTTGGAATCGCGTCTGTCTTGACAGGAATCCTGTATTTTCAGCCCCAGCTTTTTGACATTGGTGCAAAAGAACCTTACACTACAGTGACAATCGAAGGACTGAAGGGCACGTACAAAGTTGGCGAACCGATAGATTTTACCGTCAGGATTGAAGGCTATGGATGCGACGCAGGCTTTCCTTCAGTCTTTATTGCAAAAGTATCTACAGGCGAGCCGGTCTGGTCGAGGTTTGGCGAAATACGCCTATTCCCTGCAGGCTACTCATGTCCCCCTGAAAACATCTACCAAGTCAGACACATCGGTGATGTGGAAAAGTACAACAATGACGAGCAAGAGCGTTTGATGACTACAGGCGGAATGCCGATAGTCGTAAACACTGAAGGAAGATACGCTGTCCACGTGGAAGGCGGCATTGCGCCCGACGATCCGGTGACCAAAGAATTTACAGTCATTAGCTAAAAGCCGCTTGTGATCGGATCTTCAGGCTTGATTATTTCGCGGAGAAGCGTGGTAGCGTACGATCCTTTTGGAAGCTTGAATGATACAACAAGCGGGTCCTGCCTGTAAGAAAATTCCATGCACCAGAGCGCCGCCTGCCTGAACCCTCCCTGGTGGCTCAGCTCCTGCATCTCCTTTACGTAAAAATCCTTTGCGATGACGCCCTCCTCCTGCAGTATTGCCTTGGTTATGGTTTCAAACCTGCCCCTGCCGGGCTGGAATGTGTAGCCGGGCATCCTTACAGCTAACACCATCTTTGTTTTTGAAGCCGGGTCATACTTGATTATCCTGCCAAATGTCGCCGGCCCCTCCATCTCAAAGCAGAGGTCGTCGGCGGCCGGCTGAAGCAGGTCCTCGCCGCCGACAATAGCCTTGCTCAGGCACCTGTTGAAGATGTACGCCTGGTACGCCTGGACAAAGAGCCGGCGGATGGTTATGGGCACAGCGCGCAGAGCCGAGACCGCGTCCTTGCCGGCGACAAGCGCCGACAGCACCTGCCGCTCGATGTCCATCCCCCTTGGCAGCATCCTCAGCACCTGCCTGTAGCTGCCCGGGTCGGCGCTCTTGCTCCTGATCTCCTTGCTCGCCGGCGTGTCGTACTCTGTGGTGTATGACAGCAGCAACTCCACCGCGCGGCCAAAGTCGCGCTTTACTATCTCCCTGCCGACCAAGTGCGTCACCAGCCTTTCGCTCCCGAACCTCTGGAGGCCGTAAAAGTTGCCGATCCTGCCTATCTCCGGGACAAACCCCGACAAGTCCTGCGAGCGGGGGTCGCGGATCGTTATTTCAAAACTGTTGCCCGCAAGGAACTCTTTGCCAAGCGGGCGCTTGGTAAATCCCTTCAGCGTAAGGCGGGTGTGGCTGCTCTTCAGCTCGGCCGGCGGGTTCTTGATCACTTTGTCTGCGCCGGCGTACTGCGTCGTGACTGCCTTTGCATCCTTTATGCCCATAACCCTGAGTCTCATACGGCACTCGCGCTCTATCTCTAAAAGTGCGTGGTTCGAGTCGATGCCCCGCTTTTCAAGAATGTAGACTGGGTAGCGGTGCCGGTCGTCAAATGTATGCGACATGCTGCCAGCAAGCGTCCCGTCCACGAGCTCGGACACCCTGAACCCTTCGCTCCCCTGCTTTATCGAGCCACCAATACCTTCAAAGCCGGTGCAGTAGCATTCGATGCCTGCCAGCCTGTCGATCTTTGGTACAACAAGGGTCATTTGCGAACGGTTATTCCTTCTTTTTCTTGCCCTTTTTGGCTTTGCGCGGCTCGGAAGTCTCCATGGCCGATTTCAGCCGCTCGATGTTTTCAGGGCGCTTTGTCTGTCTCCACACGTCTACCGGCACCCCGTTCTTTCTTGCAACCCTCGGGTCGATGCCTGCCTCCTTCAGCTCGCCAAAAGAGTAGCCCCTTCCTTTCCTGATGTAGAATCCGCTTTTTACGGTTGGCTTGGCCGCCAGCATGGGTGCATTATGCGCAGGCTAGAATAAAATCATGCCGCGTGCGCCTTCCTGTACGGCCCTCTGGACCTCCTGCGCGCCTTCTCCTCCCGGCCTGCCTTTCTGAGGAGCGAGGTCTCTTCCTCGGTGAAATTGTGCGCAGATATTCCATGCTCTTCAAGCTCCTGCGCTTTTGTAAATGCCATGCCGCATATGCTGCACCTTGGCACAACTGACATTGCACGCACTGGTAATTACGCTTTCCCACAAGAGGACGAAGGTTATAGAAAATAGGCACCGGAAACTTTCACCGTTTCCCAATTAGCCCGGGACATGCTATTACTCTAGATGGCAGAAAAGCTCAAAGACATAAAGGAGACGGCGTCGGACGCGGTCGAAATAATAAGGGAACTTGGCTCGCCGGACGTGCAGGAGTCGCTTGAAAAGATACGGGAGGTCGCCAAGGTCGCCCGCGAGATAATCGAGTCGCTCAAGGACCCGGCAATGGTCGCAAATATTGAAAATATGCGCAAGGCCGCCGAGTCGGTTGACAGCACGAGCGCGAGGTTGGAGAGGATAACAATGGAGATGAAGAACTCGGGCGTACTGGACGAGACGAGGGAGGCGATCAAGTCTGCGAAGACCACCATCAGCTCGGTGGGGGACAGCAAGAACGTGGGCGAAACGGTGGATGCGATCAAGGAGATGATGCGGTCCATCTCGGGGCTTGACGAATTGAAGCTTACCGTCGCGTCGTCAAAGAAGGAAGGCGTTATTCACGACGCGGAGGAGGCGATACGCGAAACAAGGAGCGCCCTTTCCAACATAGATGATGGTTCCTCTTTTATAGGATGACATCGTATAATTTTCAATGTCTAACAGTAACGCCGGCACCAGCATAAAAGAGATGACGCCAGAGCAGACCGCCGAAGCGATCAAGAACATCGCCAAGAGGATAAGGGAAGAGTCGAACAGGATGCGCGAGACTGTCAAGGTAATCAGGAAGAGCGGCGCGATAGAGGAGCTCACAGAGGCCGTGCGGGAGGCCACGGTGGCAGCGCGGGACAGCGCAAGGGAGATAAACGAGGTTGCAAACGACCTGAAGCAGCGCGGCGTCATCAGGGACACGTTAACAGCAGCCGAAGAAACAGGGGCTGCGGCGCGGGAAACTGTCCAGACGATGAAGGACACGGTCAGCAAGAGTCAGGAGAAGAAAGCGGTTTAGTCCGCCCCTCCATTTATTTTGCATTCAGAATAATCTTCTGTGCTATTCATTCAAGACGCTTTTATGGTTGTCGGTACGTAGGATAGCGATGAAATATAGAAGCAGAACCGACATAACTGCACAAATTCTAGAAGCCGCTAACGGCGGAGTCACCAAGACCAAGATAATGTACAAGGCATTCCTCTCCTACGCGCAGCTGAAGGAATACCTGACGGTTCTCATCGAGAACGGTCTTCTGGAATACATTGAAGGGGAGCAGATCTACAAGACGACAGACAAGGGCAACCGCTTCCTGAAGATATACAACCAGATCGGCGAATACGTGGCGCCGGACATGGAAAGGTAACAAATCTATACTTAAATAACCACGGGCACTGGATCAGAACCGTGTCTCCAAAGCGGCGGGTAGCGATAATGACCGCGGCGTTTGCCGCGCTTGGCGTGGGTGTGAGCGTCGCCATCATTGCCGCCGGAGGAGGTTTTTCAGGCCCCGGCACTACCCTCCCAAAAGTGCCTACCGCCGAGGACATCTGGGTGATGGGCGCCAGCATACAGGACGGGACGGATCTCGAATATTCGCTTACATCAAGGTCCGAGGCGAGCTCGCTCGAATCCGCTCAGGTGTCTATGGCATTTGCAGAGGCCGGCAAAAATTGGGACGTGACATTCATAGTCACCAACGGGACCGGCCAGGCTGTCGAAAACACGATGGCTATGTCAAGGCAGCTGACGAGGGAGGGGCAGCTGGACGAGTCGTTCAGGCCGTACTTTGAGCCGATACAGTCTTCCATTTTTGCTGTCCGGGACTGGGAGTACGGCCAGAGCCCCAAGTACCTGGTGGTGAACGCGCCTTGGCAGCAGATATTCTACAAGTCGTCGCAGGTAATAGTGCGGGTCACCGGCGAGGAAACGGTGCAGACGCAGGCGGGGACGTTTGACGCCTTTGTTCTGGGCTACAAGCTTGAAGAAAACACGAGCAGGGTCTGGGTTGTCAAGGAAATGCCGCTGCCGGTCAAGGCGGAGGTCTACGACTCGGAGGACCAGCTGCAGTACGAGTACGAGCTTACTCGCGCAGCCGGAGTCTAGATGCAGAACGGGATCGCGCCGGAATAACACTTTGGCTCTATTTCCCTTACGCTGAAGTTCTTGAACTCGAATGTCGCGTTGTCCACCCTGAACATAACACGCGGCCTTAGCTCTGAAATCACATGATTCAGCTCTCTTCCGCAGGATTCGACTCTGTTACTCCACCCGCCGCCGTCTGTCATATCTGCGATCTTTGTCCAGCTTTTATCAGCTTTGTTATCCACCCAGAGCTCAAGCTTGACTGCTTGGTCAATGTTGTAGGCTATCATTTTGATCCCGACCCATCCGTTCTGCAGCGGCTCGACAGTCTGATCGCTGTAACGTCTGTCCGTGTAGCCTTCGCCATGAAAGATTTTCTTTTGGAACCACGCACGGCCTGAAAAACCCAGTGCTCCAAAATAAGCAGTCCCATCGCACGGGTCACTCGCAGTGTGCTTGCCACTTCTGGCTGCCCATGCAAACTCTTCGTCAAACGAAAATGACTCGAGCTTCACATAGCCTGTCATCTCGACATTCTGCTACCCGTCAGGCGATATCACGTACATGCGGAGGCCGTCGTTGGGGCCGGGAGTTATCCTGCCCACTTGCCACGAGCCATCTGGCAAGCTGTACAGTGAAGTCGCCGCGGGACTTATGACAAATCCGTCACGGGGGTCGGTCGGGTTAAGGAACCACTCCCTTCCGCCCGGCTTGGTCGGGTAGATCTGCTTGACTCCGAACCTGTCGACGCTTGTGGTGCTTGTAATGGCAACGGGAAAAGTGAGGACTAGGCCGGCGCACGCGACAGCCGCCACCGCAATAGCGAATTTGTTGGCAGATATCGCCTTTGGTAGCGCCGTCACTTATCTAACAATGAAAAGAGTATTAACAATTCAGAAACAATTTACGCATCAAGTTTTCCTGTCCGGGAAGTACACGTTTTCCATCAGCCAGTCGGCATACAATCTTACTTTATCGTCTATCCTGCACCAGAAATGCACCGAGCCGGGCAGAACCTCTATCCTGCCATCGGGCATCACCACCTTGACGCCCTCCTTGCCCTCGTACATGTAGGCGTCCTGCGGCCGCGCACCGGCCCCAAGAACCTCAACGGCCTTTTGCTTGACAGTCTCACTCGGGACCGGGAAGGTCTTTCTGAACTTGTCGACAACAACGCCGACGTTTTCCGTGCCGTACGAGCTGATGTTGGAGATTTTTGCAGCGGCCGGGAAATGCAGCTGCAGGTCCACCCCGTGCCGCGAGCCCACGAAAAGCGCCAGCTCGTTCACCTTCTGGTACGCCATGTTGGGGCTCCTCTTCAAGGCTGCGGCAAGGCCGTCGCGGTTGCTCTCGATGTTGAACCGGAGGTCATCAATGAGAGCGGAGAACGCTGGCAACGCTCTTTTTCTGCAGCCCGGCATTAATTAGCCTTACAATTATTATAGCTCTTGGTGGAGCTCTACACAGTTTGAACAAGTCCGAACAGCTCTTTGGCAGGGCGAAGAAGGTCATGCCCGGCGGGGTCAACAGCCCGGTCCGCTTTTACGACCCGTACCCCTTCTTTGCAACCTCTGCGAGGGGCAGCAAGCTCATCACTGCGGACAACAAGACGTACCTGGACTACTGCATGGGCTACGGCGCGATGGTTCTGGGCCATGCCTACCCTTCGGTGATCGATGCCGTCAGGTCGCAGCTCGAAAACGGGACGCTCTTTTGCGTTCCGACAGAGCGCGAGGTCAGGCTTGCAGAACTGGTATGCAGGGTCGTCCCGTGCGCCGAGATGGTCCGGCTGGTCAACACCGGGTCAGAAGCCACGATGCACGCGATCAGGCTTGCGCGGGCGTTTACAAAGAAAAAGGGGGTGATAAAATTGGAGGGGGGGTACCACGGCGCGCACGACTATGTCCTTGCAAAAGCCGGCTCGGGGGCAGCCAGCATGCCGGCCTCGGAAGGAGTGCTTGAAGAGGCGTCGGCGCGCACGACCGTTGTCCCGTACAACGACACTGGCGCGCTCGAGCGCGCAGTTGAAAAGAACCTCGACGCGGCCTGCGTCATAATGGAGCCGGTGCTTGCAAACATCGGACTCGTCGTGCCGGAAAAGGGCTACCTCAACGAGGTGAGGAAGATAACCGAGCAGAACGGGGTGGTACTGATATTCGACGAAGTGGTGACTGGGTTCCGCCTTGCGCTTGGCGGCGCCGGCGGCTTTTTTGGGGTAGAGCCCGACCTTGCAACATTTGCAAAGGCGCTTGGCAACGGCCTGCCGATAGCGGCGGTTGCAGGCAGAAAAGAGATCATGAACATGCTCGCGCCTGCCGGCCCGGTTTACCAAGCCAGCACGTTTGCAGGCAACCCCGTGTCGGTGGCGGCCGCCATTGCGACGCTTGAAACGCTCATCGAATCCAAGAACGCGATCTACCCCAAGATTGCAAGGACGTGCGACAGCATCGTCGACGGCATAAAGGACGCGGTGTCCGCAGCGCAGCTCGAATGCACGGTCAACTCGATCGGGTCGATGTTCCAGCTCTTTTTCACGAATGAAAAGGTAAAGGACGAAACAAGCGCAAGGAAGGCAAACGCGGCGATGTTCCGCAAGTTGTTCGACGAGTTGGTAAAGCGCGACATATTCATCCCGCCTTCGCAGTTTGAGACCTGCTTTGTTTCGTACGCGCATGGAGAGGAGGACGCAGACAGGACGGTCGAGGCATACGGCGACGCGTTTCGCAGGATAAAGAAATGAAGGTCATAAAGGTCGGGACGAGGGGAAGCAGGCTTGCAATAGCGCAGACAGAGATAGCGCTTGCCGCGCTCCGCAGGGCAAACCCCGGCGTCAGGTTTGAAGTCGTGACGATTAGCACGAAAGGGGATGTGGACAAGCGTCCGCTCTTTACGATGGACGAAAAGGGGATATTTGAAAAGGAGGTGAATGAGGCGGTCAAAAGGGGCGAGGTCGACTTTGCGGTCCACAGCCTGAAGGACATACCCTCCGACCTGTCCGATGAGCTGACAGTAGCGTGCATACCCAAGAGGGCGAGCCCCAACGATGTGCTTGTGAACGACAGGGACCGAAAGCTGGACGAGCTCTCACCCGGCTCGACCGTCGGCACGAGTAGCCTCAGGCGCGCCGTGCAACTGGCAAAGCACAGGCCGGACCTGAACGTCAGGCCGATAAGGGGCAACGTGGAAACGAGGGTGAAGAAGGTGATCAGCGGCGAGTACGACGCGGTGGTGCTTGCAGAGGCCGGCCTAACGAGAATTGGCATGAAGGACGTAATCGTCGAGCGCTTTGGGATCAGGGATTTCGTGCCGGCCCCCGGGCAGGGCGCGATCGCCATAGTCTGCAGGCACGACAACAGGACCGTGCTTTCAATGCTGAAAAAGATAGAGGACCCGCGCTCACGCGCCGAGGTGCTCGCAGAGCGGGCGCTGATAAAAAAGGTCGAAGGAGGCTGCAGGTTCCCGCTGGGGGCGGTCGCTGTCACAAACGGCGAGAGGATCACGCTCTATGCAAGCGTGTTTTCCGCGGATGGAGCGCGCAACATCAAGGTCAAAAAGGTAGGAAAAGCCAGCGAGCCGGAAAAGCTGGGAAGCAAGGTCGCTGACATGCTGGTCAAGCAGGGCGCGATGGAGATGGCAGAGGGGTGGCGAAGGGCGGTGGAGGAGTGGAACAAAAAGCTGTGAAAAAGGGCAAGGTGTTTATCTGCGGCGCGGGACCCGGCGACCCAAAGCTTTTCACGCTGCGGGCGATGGAGCTTCTGAGGACCTGCAACATCGTCCTGTACGACAGGCTGGTAGGCAAGGAGATAATCGATCAGATTCCTGCGGGCACTGAAAAGGTGTACGTCGGAAGGGCCGTGGGCGATCCGACGACGCACCAGGACAGGACTAACGAGCTTATGGTAAAGTACGCGAAAAAGGGCAAGGACGTGCTCCGGCTCAAGGGTGGCGACCCCTTCATCTTTGGCCGCGGCGCAGAGGAGGCCGAATATCTCATAAGACACGGGATAAAATTCGAGATAGTGCCAGGCATAACGTCGGCCATTGCGTCGCCGGCGTTCGCCGGCGTGCCGCTCACCCACCGCAGGCATTCGTCATCAGTGGCGATAGTCACGGGGCATGAGGGCGGGGAAAAGGACGAGCTGGCAGTCAAGTGGGACAGACTGGTAGGCGCTGTCGACACAATAGTGGTCCTGATGGGGCTTGGTCAACTGGATCAGATTTCGCGGGACCTGGTAAAGGCCGGGATGAAAAAGAGCACTAAAGTAGCGATAATTGCAAATGGCACAACGGACAAGCAGAGGGTGGTCAGGGGGACGCTAGGCACTATAGCAGAGATGTCCAAGAAGGCCGACGTCAGGCCGCCGGCGGTCATTGTTATAGGAAGTGTCGCGGGCCTCAAGAGCCTAGAGTGGTTCAGGTGACCTCTATGCCAGGGCTCAAGAACAAGATCCTAGCAATAACCCGGCACGAGCTCAAGGCGCGGGAATTTTCCCGGCTTGTGAGCGAGCAGGGGGGGAGGGCGATAGCGCTGCCGACCATAGAGCTGGTGCCCGGCGAGCCTGAGGCTGTACAGGAATTTCTGGACAAGCTGCAAAAGGAAAAGCACGATTATTGCGCGTTCATGAGCGCGCAGGCGGTGAACATCCTGTTCGACACTGCCGGCACGGAAGCCGCCCTTGCCCTTAAACCCGCGGCGGTGATCGCGGTGGGCCCAAAGACAAAGCAGGTCCTGCAGGCGTACGGCGTGAACGTCAGGCTGGTGCCAGACGAATTTTCTTCGGAGGGCATTGTCGACCTTCTGTCGGGGATGGAGCCGAAGGGGAAAAAGATAATCATACCGCGGAGCGGGGCCGCTAACGAGTTTGCAACCAAGGCGCTCAAGGGTCTCGGGATGAAGGTCGACGAAATCCGCCTCTACTCGGTACGCACCTGCGCCCCGACGCTTGCATGGAGCGAGTTCTCGGAGCTTCTCCTGCAGAAAAAGGTTGACGCGGTGATATTTACGAGCTCGTCGAGCGTCAACTCGTTCTTTGAGATACTGGAAAAGGTATCACCGGAGAGCCCACCGATCGACGGCCTGACCAAGGCGGTATCGATAGGCCCCTTCACCACAAGAGAGCTGAAGAAGAGAAACATCAAATGCTTTGAAGCGCAAGAACACACCGTCAAGGACGCGCTTGATGTTGCAAAGAAAATCGTATAATCCTTTTTAGCTTTTGCGGTCAATATTGGGGCATGGCAGAAACCAAGCAGGGTCTGCTTGAATACTCGACATTCAACATAATAGCCAGCTAGAAGAAAAGCCGACTTCTGTACACGTCAGTTGAGCAGTACATCAGCGACGCGGAGAAGGACAGCAAGCCCAAGCTTGCAAAGCTATGGAACACGATAAAGGAGGACGAGCAGAACCACCTCAGGATGCTGCGGGAAGAGCTTGTCAGGGAAGCGAAGGAAAATAAACTAAAGTAGGAAGGCTGCAGCCTTTGCGGCGCGCCGAGTCTCTATCGCCAGCATGTCGGACATGCTCTCGACGGCGTTCAGATACTCTAATCCCTTTGGCGTGGTGCGGAACTGTCTGAGCGAGCCAGCCTCGATGTCCTGCTCCAGCAGGCCGTTTCTTATCAGCGCCTGCGTGTATTCCTTGGCCTGGCAGTGGGTCAGGTACGCGTGGAACATTATCTTGGTGATGCCGGCACCACCCTGAGCGCTGTACAGGATGTCCCTCATGATTTCGTCTTTTTGTCTATTGCGCATCCCAATCTCGTCTATATAGCAATGGCTGTCTGCATATAAGATTACTGCCGAAGTGTTATAGTACATTTTTCTATTGCCAAAATCTATTGCTATCCCTTTGCGACATCGACCATCGATTGGATTTTGCTCCTAAAGCATTCAATGCAGGAAAGAACCCCGTTGAACTCGAATAGGGACTTTGACGACGCCCTGCAAATTTCGCATACCCCGGTCATCGGTGATGAAGTGCACGCATGTTAGTTAACTGCTGATGTGTAGTTCCCTCCCACACGTCACATTACTCTAGAAAATGAATCCAGCTTTTTGATCTGCCTGCGCAGCCATACGATATAGGTCCGCCGCGTCTTCCTGATTTCTATTGCCTGGCTGCAAAGCTCCTTGATCGCAAGCCTGTTCTTTTTCCAGTTGCACCTTGAATTCTTCAGAAGGTAGTAGGGCCGCTGGTCCAAGAGCTCGACAGGCAGCCTGTCAATAGCCCAGATGTCGCAGGCGACCTCGCCGTGAGGTATTCCTGAGCCGTTCCCTTGCACGAGGTGGGTCAGCTCGTGCGCTATAGTATAGCTTGAGACGTTTGGTTGGAGCCGAAAGACGGGAGGAGAGGTCCAGCCGGTGGCGGTGCCCTCGACCCAGCCGCGCCCCTTTAGTAGGCCGCAGAAGATTGTCTTATCCTGCAGTTCCGGGAACAGTCCATAGGCCTGCATTATCCGCGCCTGAAATTCCGGGCTGAACGCCTGCCGCGCCTGTCTACTGAACTCTATGGGCATCCGGAAATACAATTTCTGCACAAGTTAACAACCTTTATGCTCTATTCCCGTGAAGCAAGTACATCATTTTTGCCGGGAACTCCATCAGCTCTATGCCTATAGGCGACGGCAGGATGACCACATGGCCGAGCACGTAGCTCATCGTAGCTTCGCCGACCAGTATCGAAAATGCAGGCAGTGTCTTGATGCCTATCTTTACAATGAACGAGCAGATATAGTTTTCAACAATGCCTGCCTGCATCTGTCGACACTGATCAAGACATTATCATAAAGCAGATAACGATTAGCGAATCAAATATGAGCAGCAGCCTTCTTTCCGCGTGTATGCCGGTTCCTTGCAAAAATGGCAATCCTGAACCAGACAAGATACGTCATTGCCATTGTCAGGGATAGTCGGGAATAGGGCTCTTC
>DASPGV010000054.1:0-23920 GCA_035620415.1 Nitrososphaera sp. | reverse complement strand
GGTATCCCGTGTGCCTGTAGTCGTGGTTGCCCGCTACTACAATCACGTTCGGGCAGTTGAAGCGCTTGAGCTCGTTCCTTGCCCTTTCAAACTGGAAGAGCAGTCCTTCGTCCGTCAGGTCCCCGGTGACGATTATCGCGTCGGGCTTGAGCCTGTTGACTTCGTCGACCACCGCGTCGAAAACATTCTGGACAAAAAGGCTGCCGATGTGTATGTCTGAAAGCTGGACTATCTGCAAAGCCGAATTGTATGGTGCGTGGCATTATTTAACAGTGTGCGCGCAAAGCAATATTAACGCCCTAGCACGCCAATATTGCAACCAGTTTGCCGAAGCGCAAGATAAAGGAGGAGAAGCCGAAAAAGAGGCTGGGCAAGAAGGAATTGCTCATAGTCCCCATCGCGATGGGCGGCGCGACCCTGCTTGCGCTCGTTATCATACCGACCTTTGCGCCGCCGCCCGACCCGACGCAGGTCTGCCTCAGGGCGCACAACATCGAGACCTTCCAGCTCTTCCCGACGGTGGAGGTGCTTGTCGACGGCCAGAGCAAGATGCTGCCCGACGGCATTGGGAAGGAGCCCAAGCAAGGTCAGGACTGCCTGCGGCCAATACACACCGACGAAGAAGGCAACCAGATCCACATCGAATACATCAGGCCGATCAGGTTCACGATGGCAGACATGATGAAGATCTACTCTTTTGACGGCCAGACGATAACGGTGGCCGACAACTCGACTGGCACCACCCAGGAGCAGACCCTGAACCTTGACGACTATGACGTCCAGTATTCGTATTTTTCAGTCGAAGAACCTGACTGCGACAACACCCGAGAAGATCCGGACTGCTACGTAGTCCAGAACGACCTGTCTCTCTTTCCACCGTTCACAAAAGACATGCTTGCAAGGATAGAGCTGACGAGTAAATAGGAATAAATAGCGAAAAAAGCGCCGGCTCTGTGATTTGACCAAGACTGCAGCGGTAATCAGGGGCGACGGCACAGGTCCGGAGCTCGTCAACGCAATGATCAAGGTTTTGAAGGTTTGCAATTCTCAAGTTGAGCTTGTCCCGTGCGACGCGGGATCAGAGTGGTGGCAAAATGCCGGCGGGAGTTCTTATATCTCGCCGGAGGTGTGGAGGTTGCTGGAACAGTCGGACGCCTGTTTTAAGGGTCCTACCACCACTGTGCCGGTGCCAAATGCGCCAAGGAGCGTCGCGGTGAGCATCCGCCAAAAATTCGAGCTGTACGCAAACATCAGGCCGATCAAGACGTACAAGAACGTCGAAAAGCAGCTCGACTTTATGTGCGTGCGCGAAGCAACAGAGGGACTTTATGCAGGCATTGAGTTCAGGACCAGCGACGACTCAGCAGTTGCGATACGCAAGACGACAAGGAAGGGCTGCGACCGCGTGGCCAAGGCCGGATTTGAAGTCGCAAGGAAGAGGGGCTTTGGCAAGATTTACGCCATTACAAAGCGGAACATACTCAAAGAGACCGACGGCATATTCTGGGGAGCCGTCGAAAACGCGCAAAAACAGTTCAAGGAGATACAGGTCGAGGAATACTACATCGACAACATGACCCAGCAGCTCGTAAAGAACCCGGAGCGGTTCAACAAGAGCGTACTTCTAAGCACCAACCTTTTCATGGACATCGTGTCTGAATGCGCGTCCGGCCACGTCGGCTCGATAGGCAACGTGTATTCGGGCAACTATGGAGACAAGTATGCGATGTTCGAGCCGGCACACGGCAGCGCGCCAAAGTACGCCGGCCAGAACAAGGTAAACCCCGTCGCCACTGTGCTATCAGGCGCCTGGATGGTCGAGTACTTGGGCGAAAAGCAGGTCTCTGACGCGATATTCAAGGCAACCGAGGACGTCATCAACGAGGGGAAGTACGTCACCTATGACCTTGGTGGAAGCGCCACCCTGTCACAGATGGCGGACCAGATCGCATCGCGGGCTGGCATGCTCTTAAAGTGATCAGTAGCCCAACTCTACGATCGAGAGCATCTCGTAGAACATCCTTTTTTCCTTCACCACTTTTTTGTCCAGCTTTTTCTCCTTTACCAGCTGGTCTAGCAAGGAAGAGTCTGCAAGCGACGAAATGACAAGGAGCATCTTGCCGCCGCGTGCAAGCAGCGGCAGAGCGGACTCGACAAAATGTACTGTAGTTTCTATCCCCTTTGGCCCGCCGTGGACGGTCGTGTCCCTAACCTTGTCGTCAGGAAGGTATGGAGGGTTGCTCACTATCAGGTCGTACCTGCCGGCAAACGCCGACGCGGCGTCGCAGCAGGCGAGCATTGCCCTCGACCTGCCTCGGCAGTGCTGGAGCGCCCGGAGGTCGATATCAGAGCCGGCCACGTTTGCAAAGTTCTTTTCAAGCAGGTTGAGCAGGACGCCAGAGCCCACCCCTATTTCAAGCGCCCACGTGCCGCTGTACTGCTTGATGCAGTCGGCCATAAGAAAAGTGTCGTCGGACGGGACGTACATTACATCAACCCTGCCATCCCGATCAGATCGGTTGGGGCAAGCTGGTACATTCGTTTGCTGCCAAAGTCTGCCTTGATGCCCATCTTTGCTGCAACGGCAGAAACTTTCTTGTTCCTCTTTGAGAAGAGCAGGTTGAGGTTCTTTGCTGTTCTTTTCGTTATAGTATTGATGGGAATTATCCGAATGACCACTGACTCTACCTTTGGCTGGGGCTCGAACGACTGCCTTCCGACGCTGAACAGTTTTTCAATGGCAAAACAATGGCCTGCCAGCGCGGATATCGCGCGGTAATTCCTGTCGCCCGGCCTCGCGGCAAGCTTGGCTGCAAACTCTTCCTGCACCATCACTAGCGCATTTTTGAATTTCTGTGTCGCAAGCCATTCAAAGGCGTCCCTGCTCCGCGAGTACGGTAGGTTCGAAACAAAGACATCAAAGTCAGGATTTGCCGCCTTGAAAAGATCGGCGTTTACAAGCTCTAGGTTATGAAACTGCAGGTTCGCCTTTGCCAGCTGGTACAGCTTTTTGTCGATTTCGTACGAAACTACGCTCTTTGCAGCCCTGCACAGCTCTGCCGTGAGGATTCCGCGGCCGGTGCCTGCCTCAAGCACCGTTTCGTCCCTGCCCATCTTGGCAGCGTCGACAATCCTGGCTAGGACCCGCCGGTCCACAAGCATGTGCTGTCCGAGGGCCTTTGTAATTCTGGGCAATTACTTTCGTACGAAAAGGTTCATTCTGGCCTGCCCCATTATTTCTTCGATTATCCTTTTTGCCACGAGCTTGGCAGGGTCCCTGAGCCCCACCCTGCCTTGGAGGTCTGCAAAGTTCTCAAACTTTTTCTTGTCCCTTTCCTTGATTATCGTCATCATGTAGGTCTTGCCTATGCCGGGTATGAGCTCGAGCGCGTGTATCCTCGGCGTTATCGGCTGCGACATGTTGATGTATTCCACAAAGCGCTTTTCATTGGCAACCACTATCTTTTCCACGATGTTCGGCAGTTCGTTCTTGGCGGCCTGCGAAACGTCGTTGTACTCCAGCCTGCCAAGCACGCTTGCGACCTTGTCGCGGCCCTCTCTGCCGATGTACAGCCGCTCCCCGAGCTCGACGCTGGCGTTCTGGACCCCAAGAAGCTCAAGCAACGTCAGCCGCTCTTCGCCTATCGCTTGGATTATGACGCCCTCCCTGCCCCTGACGGTTATCGACTTGCCCCTTGGCGTAAAGTCGAGCACGTAGGCATACTCCTCGTACTTCCTCGGCTGGGCGTGCTCGCCGTGGCTGTAGTGCCCGGCTGCAGCATCCGGTGTAGACGGTGGCTGTCCTGACAATGTTCAATCCCTATAATACGAGAGTGGGTATTTAACTTTGGGTGCCGTCCTTCAGGATATTCAGCATCTTTTCCAGCGTCTCGGTGAGAATGAGTTTCTTCCATCCGAAGGTAAAGGCTCTGAGCTCCTCAAGCGAAACCGGCATGATGTTGACCACTTCGACCGCCTCTTCCTCCGTCAAGTCGCACTGCTCGACAAGCTGGCGCACCATCTTTTGCGCCTTTTTCGAGTCGGCCTTGGCGAACTTGGTGACGTAGTCCGCGGTCCACCTCTGGATCTGGTCCATGTCGTCGGGCTTGGTCGACTCTAGGATCTCTTTAACGTGTGGGAGGGTGACTATTTCCTTCTTGATAATTTCCGTCATTTGCTTTTGGCACCTGCTGCCGACATTTCTGCAGTTCCTGTGAGCGGCTTGATGTGGTTGAACCTTGTCTGCAGTATCTTTTTCTTGTTGCCAAACATCACAGCGACCCGGAGCGTGCGCCTCCCCACCCCCTCCACAACGCCTATCCGGCCGTGGAACCTTCGGTGGGGCGTGGTGTCGTGTTCCCTCGGGTCAACGTCGACAACAACCTTTTCTCCAACCTTGTAATCGTGAAGCAGATATGATATCCCCCTGACGACATTGTCCTTTGTCAGGATAGAGCGGGCCTTCCTTCTAGTACCGTGCGATCGTGGCATAGCAAGCCAGTGCCACCAGCCTTAATTTAATACTATCTTAGCTGACATCTGAAATGCCGCGCTCTGAAAGGGTGAACAGGACTTCCCTCTCCGCGTGGTATGGGCTGTCGACCATCCTTGCGATCCTGTTCTTGCCGGAGCGCTTGAGGTGTATCCTATAAGTGCTCGTGTGCGCCACCACGTTGCCGCCAGTAGCCCTGACAGCGTCGCCAAAGTACGCGTCCGGCGACGCCTGTATCTGGTTCGTAACCACCACCGCTACTTCGTACGTTTCCGCCACCCTTACCAAGATGTGCATGAACTTGTTCAGCCGCTGCTGCCGCTCTGAAAGGGTCGCTCGGCCGAGGAACTCGGCGCGGTAGTGCGCGACCGCCGAGTCGACTATTATCAGCCTGATGTTGTTGTCTTCAATGACCGCGCCGGCTTCCTCGATTATGAGCTCCTGGTGTGCGCTGTTGTACGCCTTGGCCACGACCACGTTTTCAAGAGCTTTTTTCGGATCAAAGCCCCGCGCCTCCGCGATGGAAACGATCCTCTCCGGCCTGAAGGTGTTTTCGGTGTCGATGTATAGCGCCCTTGCCGCAAGGCCGCCCGCAGGCTGGTCCTGTTGCACCATGACGCAGAGGGTGTGACAGAGCTGGGTCTTGCCCGTGCCAAACTCGCCGTAGACCTCGGTCACGGCCTTTGTCTCCAGGCCGCCCCCAAGCAGGTCGTCAAAGCTTTTCGAGCCCGTCGATATGCGTTCCCTGCGCCTGCTGTAGAGGCTGGTCGCCGTTACAAAGCTCTTGTCTATTATCCCCAGGTCTTGGAGCATCACCCGGGCCTTGTTGCAGATCTCGACCGACTCGTCCATCTCCATGCCGGTGGCCTCTGCGACGTCGACCGGCCCCCTCACCAGAAGGTCGCGGATGGACCGAAAGCCGGCCTCCTTGAGGCGTTTTTCCGTGGCCGGCCCTATCTCCTCGATGCTGGAAAGCGCCAGCCGGCCCGATGCGTCCTCCGAAGAAGCCAAGTGCTACTAGTTCTGCATCTGCCACTAATTAGCATTAACGCGGTGCGAAATTCGGCGAAAAAGCCGCGCCATAAAAGTATATATCATTGTTCTTTCTGGTCTATCTAAGATATAGGGATATGATGGAAAGCAAGACGTTGGTCGTGACGGCTCTTGCGACTGTCATGGTGCTGTCGACATTCGTGTACTTCTTCCCGAGTGCAGAGGGGCACGGTGTACAGGCACAGCTTCAGAGCAGATTCGTAGAGATTACAAATGAGCAATTCTCTGACCAGACGCTGAACACAGGCGAGACGCTGACTGTAACTGGTGAACTCAACAGCCGCGTGAACAGGGAGCTCAGGGCATGGCTTTCACTGTTCAGCGAGTCGGCAAACGCTGGCAACAGATGGGAGTTCTTGTCAAGGGATCCACCAGGCAACATATTTGACATTCCGGCAGGCGGAACAGTCCCATACTCGATCACTGTGAGGGCTCTTGAGCCAGGAACATACCACGTACACACCCAGCTTAACATAGAACACGTAGGTCCGGGTCTCGGCAGGGGTCAGACTGTGAACGTGGAAGGCGATGCCATACTGAAGCCGATTCCATACAGCAACATTGTCTACCAATGTGTGCTGATTGGTGCAGGCCTTGGCGTGACTTTCGCAACAAGACCGTGGCAAGTAATCTAAGCCACAACCCTTTTTCCTTTTAGTTTTTTCAATATCCAGCGCTTGCTGTAGTTGCTGTAGAATTACTGTTTGACTAATTCATATTTCGACGTGTAGCCGCGCGGGTTTATCATCATGCCCTTGTAATTGAAGGTTGACGAATTGCCCACAATGACCGTCGTTATCATGCCCAGTATGTCTTGGTGGTCCAGCATCTTGTCCAGTGTGGTCATCACTACCTGCTGGCTCTCGCGGTACGCGCCCTTGACTATGGCCACCGGCGTGTCCGGCTTGCGGTATTTCAGGAATATCGCACGGGTGTCGCGAAGCTGGTGAACGCGCTTTTTGCTTGCTGGGTTGTAAATGACAGTGACATAGTCGCCAAGCGCCGCAGCTTCGACACGCTTCACGATGATGTCCCACGGGACCAAGAGGTCGCTCATGCTGACGACTGCAAAGTCGGTCATGAGGGGCGAGCCCACCAGAGCCGCGCACGAGTTGAGCGAGGACACGCCCGGAACGCACTCGACATAGATCCCCTTTTCCCTGTCCCAGCCCTTCTCCGCCAGTATTTCATAGATAAGCCCGATCATGCCGTAGATGCCCGGGTCACCCGACGACACCAGTGAAACAACCTTGCCCTTTTCTGCAAAGTCGATCGCCTGGTTGGCGCGGTCTACTTCCTGCGTCATGGCGTAGCGGTGGACCTCTTTGCCCGCTATCAGGTCTTCGACAAGGCTGACGTACGTGTCATAGCCTACGATGACTTCGCTTTCTTCGATGACCCGCTTTGCTCTGTACGTCATATGGTCGTGGCTGCCAGGCCCGACTCCAACAACGTACAGTTTGCCCCTTCTGGCGCCCATTTGCAAAAGTTGAGATTGCGCAGATGCAATTTATCCTTTTCCAGCGGCCCTTGCAAGCTCGAATTCTTCGTGGAGCGCCCTGACGGCCTGCTCGCAGTCGCTGTCGTTGACCACGAACGCCAGGTTGAGCTCCGACGAGCCCTGCGCTATCATTATGACGTTTACTCCGTTCTTTGCCACAGCTCCGAACACTTTGGCCGCGACTCCCTTGATGCCGCGCATGCCCGAACCCACCACGGCAATGACCGCGACGTCGTCGTTTACGTTTATCTGCTTGATCACCTTGCCCAGCAGGCTGAGCTCCAGCGTCGTAGTAGCCTTGTCAAGGTCGCTCTTTCGGACAACCATTGAAATGCTCGACTCTGACGGGCTCTGCGATATCATCATGATGTTGACCCGGTTCTTGGCCAGTGTGTCGAATATCTTGGCCGCGGTCCCCGGGGCCCCCACCATCCCGCCGCCGCTCACGTCAATGAGAGCGGTGTGGCGTATCGCGCTCACCGACTTGACTATCTTTTGCGATTCTTTGCTCGGGTTCTGCATGATGACTGTGCCGGTGTGTTTTACGTTGAACGTGTTTCTGATCCTGATCGGTATCTTGGTGTCTATCACCGGCTCGAGCGCCCGCGGGTGCATGTACTTGGCCCCAAAGAGTGCCATCTCCATCGCCTCTGCAAACGACACTTCGCGGAGCACCTGCGCGTCCTTTACCATCTTGGGGTCTGCAGTCATCAGCCCGTCCACGTCGCTCCAGAGCCACACTTCCTCCGCGCCTATGCTGGCAGCGATTATTGTGGCTGTATAGTCAGAGCCCCCGCGGCCTATTGTTGTGATGTTTCCATACTGGTCTGCGCCGATAAAGCCGGTCACCACCGGGATAGAATCCTGCTTCAGCATCGGCTCTATCTTGTGACTCACCCTGAGTTTTGTGGTGTCCATCAGCGGGCGTGCCTCGCCAAAGTTGCCGTCCGTCAGTATGCCGGCCTCCTTGCCAGTCAAATGATCCGACTTGATCCCGATGTCCTGCAGCGCAAACGACACTATGGGCGTCGAGAGGCGCTCGCCAAACGACATGAGGTAGTCGAGCGACTTGGGCGTGATTTCACCCAGAAGCACGATCCCGCCAAGCACGTCCTGGAGCTCGCTCATTATCTTTTTCACGACGGCGACTGCCTCACCTTTCAGCTTTTTGTCAGAGATCGCGCCTTCCACAATGTCGGTGTGGACCTTCAGTGATTTTCTTATGAATTCGTCTATCGATGTCTTGTCGCCGCGCCTGACGCTGTCCGCTATCGACAGCAGGCCGTCGGTCATGCCGCGGACGGCGGAAACGACGCACACGATCTCGTTGCCCTTCTTGTGCGATTTCACAAGCTGCGCGACGTGCCTGACTTTGTCTGGGGAATCCACCGCTGTTCCGCCAAACTTCATTACAAGGCGCATGCTAATCCTGGACCCGTGGTGCCAAGTAGAAATGTATCCTGCCTACGTTAGCTATCTTGAACTCGAGCCTTAGCGGCATCTTGCTAGAATATTCTGCTGCAACCGAGCCGCCCATCGATATCACGGCCTTGGTTATCTTTGACAGGTAGTCTAGGCTGTATGTCGCCTTGCTCTCCTCCTTGACCGCCAGCTCTTCCAGCCCTTCGTTGCCGGCCTCGAGCGCGATCTCGGCCTCGCCAGAGTCGCCCCTGCCTGAAAAGTTTATCCTGCCCGACTTTGACTCGATCGAGATGTACTCCGAGACCACCTGCACGTCTGAAAGCACCTTGTCAAACGCCATGGCGGTGAGCACCGCCTTTGAATTAAAGTTGAGCTTTGGCAGCGGGGTAGAGCTAGCCGAGCTTTCTATCAGGCGCGTCTTGTATTCCCGCTTGTAGCTGTTTGACATCTTTACGTGAAGCATGCTGTCGTCGCCCAAGCTGATTTCGATCGCGTCCTTCTTGTCTGCCCTTTTGATCAGCTTTGAAAACTCGTCGACCCTGATCCCGAACTTTACCAGACTGTCGCATTCGTACTTTTCAAACGCGTGGTTCGGCCAGTGGATGTCGATCAGCGCAATGTGGGAAGGATCCATGCCCCGGAAGGAGATTCCTTCTGCGGCAGCCTCAAACGTCGCCTCGTCCACAAGGGTCGAGATCGCGGATGCCACGGCCTTCCATTCCTCGGGGGATTTGCTCCTAGCTACAAACACCAAATTGACTTATGTGGCAGCTACATCCAATTTTAAAGATATCGGATGCCTAGGCGTAGTTGCGCCACGTGTGGCTGCACTTGGTGCACCTGTAGAACTGCGTGGTGGCTTCGTCTGCCGACCTTGTCTGCAGCATCCACCAGAACGCCATTCCGTTCTTGCACTGTGGGCACTCGATGCTTGTGGTCGGGAGCGCATCGATGCTCTCTCCCTCCATCACCTTGAGTGAAGAGTCGGAGCTTGACTTTTTGGGCTCCTGTTTTTTGGCCTTTTGTTCCTGCCCCCTTTTCGCCTTAAAGCCGCACTTGGGGCATTCTACTATCTCTTCGCCGGGCGCAGGCCTCAGGCGTGTTTCGCACTTTGGACAGAAGCGCAAGGCGGAAAACCCCGTTACTTTTTGAGGGCGGACTTGACCATGCTGAAAAGTTCTTTGGAATATTCCTGGGCTGAAGCCGAGGCGTCCTGGACGACTTCCATCGGATCCTTCCTCTTTGTCGCCACTCTCATCTGGTACTCTTTTGTTAGCGGGTGCTTTTGGATGACGCCGGCAAAGTCAACGCTCTTTTCCTTGAGCAGCTCGTGCTGGATTATGTAAAAAACGGAAATATCCTCTTCACGTATTTTTAGCTCGATCTCGGTGTCCTTGACATCTGAAATTTCGACCTGCATAAACGACAATACAGACAACTACTTATTGAGGATATAAATGATACCATCCAGACAAATGGCGGATAGTTTCATCGCTGGCGCAACGCTTGAAAAGTCGCAGGACAGCGTCAAGTCCGGCCAGCCGCTGACCCTGAGCCTCAGCTTCAGGATTGAAGGTGCAATAAGGGAAGCGTTCACGCAAAAGAACTGGGAGCGCGCCTACAACAAGCACGACAATGGTTTTCGGATGACGATCGAAGTCGACATCAAGTCCGGCAGAAAGACAGCCATGCCGATAAAATTCGTGAGGAAGGCCGCGCTGTTCTGGACCCGCAACCCAAAGATCCCGTTTCGCATCTGGGTGTCGATAGTCAGGGATGACGCGCCGTTCTACCCACTGACCGAAGAAGAGGCGAGGACGCTTTTGCTTGACGTCAACAAGGTGATCGAGCTGAGCGGAAGTGACCTTGACTCGGGCACGCAAAAGCTCTACGCGGAGATCCGCGTGTCTTGGGGCAAGCACGTCTATTCCGAGCCAACAGAGATCAAGGGCAGGTCGAACGAGATAGAATTGATGCGCGTGGCCGCCTGACAAACCCCGAGGATTTATAAGATTAAAGCGCGTAAAGAAAGCCAGTGCAGACGAATGTGCCCGGCAAAGACGCCGAGCTTTTTACAGTGTTGCCAAACGGCAGGATCAGGTGCACGGCATGCGCAAGGCTGTGCGAGATACCGGAGGGCAAGATCGGACTCTGCGGGATAAGGGGCGTGATGAACAACAAGTTGCGGCTGTTCGTTTACGGCAGGGTGATCGCGGGCCACATCGATCCCATAGAAAAAAAGCCGGTGACCCACTACATGCCCGGCACCGATATATTTTCGATATCCACCACAGGCTGCAACTGGCTCTGCCAGTACTGCCAGAACTATGACATTTCGCAGAGGCGCAAGGTCGAAGGCGCAGAGATGACGCCGGAGCAGGTCGCGGAGACTGCCGCGCGGTATGGCTCGCATGGCATCGCCTACACATACAACGAGCCCTCTATCTTTATCGAGTTTGCCCGGGACTGCGGCATCGAGGCGCACAAGCGCGGCATATTCAATATCTTTGTTTCAAACGGCTACGACACGCCCGAGTCGGTCTGCATGATGGGGCAGTTCTTAGACTGCATCACAGTCGACTTTAAGGGCAGCGGCGAACAAAAGTTTGTCAGGCGCTACATAGGAATACCGAGTTCAGATCCGATCTTCCAGACGCTGAAAGAGATCCGCGACAGGACAAAGATCCACGTCGAAATAACCGATCTTATCATTCCGCAGGTTGGCGACGATCTGGAAGCCGCAAGGAAGCTGTGCAGGTTTGTATACGACGAGCTCGGGCCGGACATGCCGGTTCACTTTTTGCGGTTCCACCCCGACTACAAGATGATGGAGTTTGACAGCACGCCCGTCGAGACGCTGGAAAAGCACTACGCGGTGGCCAAACAGGAAGGACTGAAATATGCGTACCTTGGGAACGTGCCGGGTCACCCTCTGGAAGACACGTACTGCCCCGAGTGCAAGAACGTGGTCATTGGGCGCTACGGCTTTAGCATCGACGCGTGGAACCTTGACGACAAAAACTGTTGCAAGAACTGTGGCTACCCGATACCGATAATCGGTAAGCTGCACAAGGCAAGGAAGAACCGCTTCCAGTTTGTTCATTAGGTTAAAATTGCACGTGACAGGCAAGCTCTTCACACCGGGGTCGTTGTCTAGCATGGTATGATGCCAGCCTTGGGCGCTGGAGGCCGCTGGTTCGAATCCGGCCGACCCCACCATTTTGTACATGAAATCCACTTCCAAAAAGCTCGCAGAACCCATGCAGAGCCGTGACAGCGTCAGGCAGCTTCTGTGTGCTTGCTTTCAGGTGACATCTCGCCATGGCGTTTCCTTGCAAACCTCGAGCCGAACAGGATGGCAGTGAGGAAGGCAAAGATTCCTGCCGTTATGGCGTAACTCATGATCGAGTCTGCCATACCTCTATAAGGCAATTGTCGAAGATAAAGCTGTCTATTGTCTAATCTCACGGCGGATTACAAGAACATGACAGGCAGCCCCCGGGGAGGGGCTGGCAGAGCTTCTTCAATCTTTGGAAGCATTTCATCATGCCTGTTCTTTGGTATCTGTTCGACTTTGATCGACAATATGTTTTGTCGCTCGCCGATAAACCGGGTTTCACCAAGGTGGAAGCCCGCCACCCGGAGGTATTCCCTGCCGTTCTCGGTTATCGAGATCACTATGCCGAGTTTTCTGTCATCAACGCTGATCAGGATCCATCCTTCCTTTCGAGCACGTTCGCCCAGAATATCGACGACATTCCGCTCTGCACAAGCAAATCCAAGCTTGCCTAAATACTTACACTTTTCGTAGAATGCAATGTAGGCTTGCGCCATAACTTGCGTTAGGTTTTGGAAAAATGAAAAAGAAAGGAAAAAGGGGGGTTTAGTCCCACTTGCTCCACGCGGCCATCCATCTGTATGTCCACGTGTTAAGTTTCGCGCCCAACGCAGTCATAGGCACCGTCAGCACTGCTCCTGCACCTGAACCCAAGGCTACAGGACTGTTGTAGAACTTGCCTACCTGAGGTTCGATCGGAGTCATGTACGCAGGCAGCGTCGGTCTAGGATACTTGAACGCCACTTCCAGCGGGTCCCTTACGAGCAGCAAGTTGACCATGTTGAACAGCGGGAACGACAGGCCAACCAGCGATCCACCGATGAGTATTGCAGCGTGCTTGTTCCGTCTTGTAGCCCAGTAGGAGAGATCCAGCAGCATTGCCGAAGGTATCCATACAGGTACCACAATAAAGTCATATGGATAGCCCAGTGCAAACCAGGCGCCCTTTGCGACCCATGTGTAGATTGTCATGATTGTGGCGTAGTATGTGGCCGTTCCAGGTACTCCTGTGAAGAGCATGTAGTATACCGCGCCCACAGCGAGCATCGTCGACTGCGAGACCGAGAATACTACGAAGGAGGTCCACATCCAGTCTGTGTAGAAGATATAGTCTCCTGCGTTGATGGTTAGCAGCGTGCTGTTGACAGCAACGACTACTATGAACAAATAGTGCGTTGTACGTCTAAGCCAGACCATTATCTACCCAGACAGAGACGTAGTATATTAATTTTTATGCCACCCCTGAAGGCATGCGAAATTCGCACTGCACCACGCAGGCTGGCAAGGCGTGAACTGAAAAAAGCAAGCTTATGGAAGGAGACTAAAAACAAAAAGAGGAAAAAGAGGACGTTTACGCTCTGGCTGGCTTCTCGTGCGCTATCTTCATGATGAAGAAGAACCCGAGTGCCTCAATCACGGTCAGGACAGAAAGCGCGTAAATGCCGCTTGGCAGCGGGTATGCCCATGGGTAGACTGAGATGCCCACGTAAACTCCACCGGCAGTTGCAGCCCAGCACAGCGCAAAGCCAAGGATGTAGATGCTGTTCATGTTCTCGACTCTGCGGCCGATCATACGTTCGATGTCGTCGCGGCCACCTTCGCCTCCACCGCCACCGCTTCTCTTTCCACCACTTCCGTATCCCTTTGGTAGTGTCATTTGCTATACAATCAGAATATGCCTTTTTAAATTTTGCTGTCAGGCAGGCGGGCAGTCTTGACGAAAACGGATTTCGTCGTCAAAAAGGGAAAAATGGGGGTTAGAGGGCACTCTTGGTGCCAAACAGGCTACCAAGACCGCCTCTTACCCTAGTCATGGCGATCACCAAGCCTATCACCGCCGCCGCGACTAGGGCCGCGCTCACCGGGAACTCGGGAATCACGACCACCTTGAAGTCGACGCTTTCGATAAATTGTCCCGTATCCTGCCCGCTAACCGAGTTGATCTTGACTGTGACAGTCACAGAGCCGGCGCTATCAAGCTGTACTTCATGGATTCCGGTCCCCGTCTCGGCGTCAGCATTCTGGTTCGGGAATTCTTGTATGATGTTGCCTTCCGAGTCCTTGACAGTAAAGTCATAGTTTGTCCTCTCTAGAGGGAACCCGGTGCTATCCGCCAGCGACACTGAAAAGCGCACGGTCGAGCCCGGCTCGATCTTGGCTGGATCGTCAGGGACATCGCTCGACCAATCTAAGCCAATCTTATAAGTTCCTCTACCTGTCTTTCCCTCCAGTGGAGGCTTCGGAATTAGCTCTCCCTCGGCAGGAGGTTCTGGCTTGCCCTTTCCAGTCTCCAAAAGTTCAAATTCAAATTGGGTTTCAGGTGCGCCTGTTGTAGTATCGGTAAAGAAAAGTGCCTTTATAGGAAATGGAAATTCATTCATAACCCATATCTTGCTATCAGCCTGCCCCTTGTGCAGTACAAGAACTGTAGTTTCATATTCGCCAGCAGGTACCGTTATGGTCTCCTGGCCGCTCGGCTTGAGATCAGAGCCACCTATGGAGCCGGTTCTCCCCCAATTACCAGAACTCAGAGACTTCGGATCTCTCTTGGTTGTGAACGAATCAATCCAGTGGAGTGAGCCTAGATATCCTCCGACAAACTCGTTCATTTCTGCAGGCACTTGGCTGCTACCTGCAAGGTAGCCCATGCTGTCTGAAAGCTTCCATGTTCCCCGTATGACCTTGCCCTCATCGACTACGAACGCCGGAACTATCCAATCGCCATCCTGCTGCTCCTGGAAGTAAAGGGTGAGTTCGAAGAACTGCCTGTTATTTGTTTGATATTCGCGGATATTGTATTTGTAGTACATGTCCTGCTCGACACCTTCGCCTGGGTACCATAGATCGTCTGCCTGCGCAAAAGCGCTGCCAGTCAGAGCCATTGACGACACTCCGAATACGAGTAAAGCTACCAACGTAAAGGCAAGAATTCTAGAACTCATTAACGAAAATAGGAATGTGGCAACTGATAAATGTTTATTCCTCAGGTAAACAAATAAGTAGAGCCAGCCAAAGAGTTCTATACAAATGTGCAACTGCCCCAAGGTGACTTTCTACGAAGTGGAGTTCAAGCTCGTCGGGATGAGGGTCGTGGCAAACCACAAAAACTGCGGGGACTTTTTGAACGATGACCAGTTCTCTGCATTTGAGAAAGAGATGACAAAGTACTGGGGCTTTGAGGAAAAGAAAGAATAGCGCCTTTATATGTCAAAGAACCGCTCTGTTTAAATTCGCCTGCACCACCCGCCTGTCTGCTCCGCGCCAACTTTATTAATGCCGGTATGAATTCCGTGGTAGGTGGTTTCGGATGACCAAAATGTTAAACGTGAATATCGACACGTCAGGTATAGATGCGACGGAAGCCAAGGAATGGGTTAACGAGCTTGCCAACGTCTACGCGGATATGCAGATTTCCGACGTGAACGTTTCTGGCAACAAGATCTCGTTCAAGGCCGGCTTTTCAGGAATGGACGACACCGAGCCAGACGACATCAAGATGAAGCTCGAAGAATACCTGACGATGAACGAGATGTTCCACGCAAAGAGCATCAACGTCCGCTAAAAGGCTGGACAAGCCTTTTTCCTTATCTTTTCTACAATCATTGCTTATCATTCATGATCAATTGTTACTAAGTATTAAATAGAAAATTCATGCCCCATCCTGCAAATGACTTGTAAGGGAATATGCATCCGTCACAAGGCTCAGAAGCCAGTCGGCTCAGGACGCTACGCAAGCGGTCAGAAGAGGTGCCAGATCTGCGAGATATTCATCAAGTGGGACGGCCTCTGGTGCCCGTGCTGTGGCTATAGATTGCGGACAAAGCCGAGGAACCTGAAGTACAAGGCGAAGCTAAGGGCGAGGACGAGCGGCAGGTTCGAGGCGCCACCAGTGCTTACAGTCAGACGCAAGTAATCAGCCTTTCAGGCCGCCGTTTGCGGCCTTGAAGAGTTTTTTCTGCAGCTTTTCGAGTAGCTGCATATCGCTTGACAGGTCCAGCGCAAGCTGGATGAGCTTTGAATACCGGCCATAGAATGCCTCCTTCCTGCCTGTAAGGTTCTTTGATGCGATCCTGCCGGCATAATAGTAGCAGTCAGTCAACATGCTGCGGCCAAGCAGGAGATCCACCTTTGAAGCAAACAAGTCCCTGTCGTAGTCCTTTGACTTGAGCTCCTTGATGGCTTCTATAGACCGCGATATCGCCGGCCGGGTTGTCCTTTCTATCCCGATGCATTCCAGCGCGACTTCAACTCCTTCTGCCATCCTGCCATAATCTGCCTGCCTCACCTGCCCCAGCTCGTGCAGCGGCATCGGCCTGCTACCTGACAGGGCAAGCACCCCTCCCATGAACTCGTAGGCGGCGATTTTGAGCCACATCGCAGCTACCGCCGGCTGCTTGGCCGAAGCCATACGCCGCTGGCAAAAGAGCGAGCTTATCAGCGATTTCTTGCCGGCCGCTGCCAGTGCTTTTCTGTATTTTTCCGGACTGATATCCTGTGCTGATGACGACAGCTCGAACCTGTTCGTGTCTTTAAGCACTGCCAAGCCCCCCAGATCGACTATATGATTCTTCACCGATCCGCCGAAGTGCACGAGCTCGACTGCGTGGCCATCCATCTGCACAACTCGGTTGGCGCCTGGAGCAAACACCGCCAAGTCGTACTCGCAGCAGTCAAGCGACGTTTCCGATGTCCGGCAGCCGATCAGCGCAGAGGGATGTACAAGTTCGCTTGCGAATTTCCGGACAGCGTGCGGTATCGGCGCGGCCAACCATCCGGCATTGTAGTCTCCAAGATTTAACCTGATGGATGGGATGCCAAAATCAACTCTAATATATGAACAGAAACTATAGGTTAGCGCTATATGAAGGGCAAAGCAAAGGCAGCCTCTGCCGGCAGACACAAAGACGATCTTGTGAAAAAGATCAGGGCCGGCGAGTTCAAGATCGCGGTTTACGGCCTAGGTCATGTTGGTTCTCCGCTCGCGTCAGCCTGGCTCCGTGCCGGCGCGCACGTGCTTGGTATCGACAAGTCTCCCAAAGTGCTTGAAAATGCCAAAAAAGGCAAGACCCACGTGCCAGAGCCGGGCGTGAACGAAGCGTTTTCAAAGGGCCTCAAGGAAAGGCGGTTTTCTGTTTACGACGATCCTGTCAAGGTGTCGCAGGACGCCAGTTTCAAGATGATATGCGTCCCCGTCTTGCTGACAGACTCATTTTCTCCAGACCTTGCCGCTGTGAAGCAGGTAGCTTCTGCTATAGGGCGCGGGCTGAAAAGGGGCGATGTTGTTTCGCTCAACCCGAGCGTGCCGCCCGGAACCTCTGAAGATGTTGTCCTTCCGATACTGGAGAACGAAAGCGGGTTTAAGGTCGAGCAGGACTTTTACATGGTTTACAACCCCGAGAGGATCTACGAAGGCAGGGCGATAGAGGACATTGAAGAAAGGTACCCTGCGGTTGTCGCCGGGGCGGGCCCAAAGAGCCTTGAAATCGGCAGCAAGCTGTATTCGCTTGTCGCGAAAAAGGGTGTGATCAGGATGAGCAGCATGAGGACCGCCGAGGCTGAGAAGCTTTTGGAGGGCGTTTACCGCGACGTCAACATCGCGCTTGCAAACGAAATGGCCAAGTTCTGTGAAAAAGTGGGGGTCAACTTTTGGGAGGCCCGGGAAGCCGCGAACTCGCAGCCGTTCTCCCACATTCACAAGCCGGGTGCCGGCGTGGGCGGAGCGTGCATACCGGTCTATCCACAGTTCATACTTTACACGGCAGAGATCAACAAAGTCGAGTGCAACATCACACGGCTTGGAAGGAACATCAACGACTCGATGCCGGCCTACTGCGTAGACCAGGCAGTCAGGCTGCTTGACGGGCCGGGCGTTTCACAGTCCAGGGTCGCACTGCTTGGCCTTGCGTTCAGGGGCGGCGTGTCGGACACCCGGCTGTCGCCCACCTACAGGGCAATCGAAGAGCTGAAAAAGTTGAAGGTAAAGGAGATCCGCGTGCACGACCCGCTTGTGGCAAACGACCCCAACTTGCCGCAGGACGTCATGCTCACTTCGAGCCTCTCAAAGGCCGTGCAGGGCGCCGACCTCGTCATTCTGGTTTCAGACCACCCGGAGTACCGGAACCTTACTCTGAAGGAGCTTGGCGGCGCGCCGGTGTACGACGGCCGCGGCGTGCTGGACAGATCGAGGTTCGCGGGCGGCAGGTTCGCCGCGATAGGCAAGCCTAGTTAGGTTTAATACCGCCTGAAAAAAGATTTCAGATGTTTGGCCCGCAACTTGGAACTTTTGCTAACGGTAAAATGGGAAAATAATTCCGTAGTGCTGATCGACCAGACAAAGCTTCCAAACAAGCTGGTCTACGTCAAGTGCAGGGACTACAGGGAGGTGGCCGACGCCATCAAAAAGCTTGTGGTCAGGGGCGCGCCGGCGATCGGCATCACTGCCGCATTCGGGCTTGCCCTTGCCGCCCAGCAGAGCAGGGCCAAGACCCTGTCAGAGCTGATGACTGACCTTGACACCGCGTTCAAGGCGCTGCGGGGGACCCGCCCGACTGCTGTCAACCTTTTCTGGGCGCTGGAGCGGGTCATGGGCAGGGCCAAAAAAACCAAAACACTTCAGGAAGCGAGAAAAGTCGTGCTTGAGGAGGCGCTAAAGATGTCCGACGAGGACATCAATGCCAACAGGCAGATGGGTGCAAACGGCGCCAAGCTGTTCCGGGACGGCGACATCGTGCTCACCCACTGCAACGCCGGCTCGCTTGCAACGGTGGCGTACGGCACCGCCCTAGGAGTGATCAGAGCGGCGAGGGAGTCCGGCAAGCGCTTGAGCGTAATTGCCACCGAAACCCGGCCGGTGATGCAGGGCTCGCGCCTGACGGCTTTTGAGCTCCAGCACGACGGGATTGATGTCAGCCTAATACCCGATACCGCGGTGGGCCACATGATGGCAAGGGGCGCGATAAGGCGCGTTGTTGTAGGCGCCGACAGGGTGCTGCGTACCGGCCACGTGTTCAACAAGATCGGCACGTACCAGGTGGCGATCCTTGCAAGCAAGCACAAGATCCCTTTCTACGTCGCTGCTCCGCTTTCCACGTTTGACTTTGGGAGCAATCCAGAGGATGTGGTTATTGAAGAGCGCTCTGTGGACGAAGTCATAAGGGTGGGCAAAAAGAGGGTCGCCCCAAAGGGGGTAAGGGTCTTCAACCCCGCCTTTGACATGACCCCGCCGGAGCTCATCACCGGCATCATAACAGAGCGAGGAGTGCTGACGCCTCCATTTGAAAAGAACCTGAAGGCGCTGTTAGGCTAGCCTACGGATAAAGTATTTATCGTGTTTTTGCCCACATAGTGTAGCCAGATGTCACAAGTAACAGAAGGGCAGGTCTACGACGCCCTGAAAAAGTGCATGGATCCAGAGATACCGGTCAACGTGGTAGACCTCGGGCTCATCTACGGGGTCAAGGTCGCCAGCGGCAAGGACGTGGACATCAAAATGACCATGACCACCAGAGGTTGCCCGCTTCACGATACCCTCATAAGCGACGTCAAGCGCTATATCGGCAAGATAAGCGGCATCGGCAGCATCAACGTCGAAATCGTATGGGACCCGCCTTGGACGCTTGAAAAGATGAACCCGGAGGTTCGCGAAAAGCTGGGATTTGGCAAGCCCAAGCTGCGCTTCCAGATCGATTATGAAAAGAGCAAGCCGCTCAAGGTTGGCAGGTTCGCAAAGCAGGAGGACGGCTCCATGATCCTCGCAAACGACAAGGACCAGGGGTTCATGGTGAACGAAGCCATCATAGAGTTCTGGGGCACCTGCGACGGCACCAAGACCATGAACCAGCTCACCGACCAGTTTTCTGCAAAGCTTGGCATGCCAAGGCAGCAGGTAGAACAGGAAGTAGTCCAGCTTGTGCAGCAGTTGCTTGAAGCCGAGCTGTTAAAGGCCTGATGCTCGATTTTTCCGCCTGGCCAAGGGTAGTAGTGGAGCTAGGCATGGGCGACGGCAGGCTGCTTGAGAACCTTGCCAAGCGCGACGGCAGTTCGCTGCATGTAGGCATAGAGCTCGACGGCGACCTGTGCCGGAAGGCCAAGTCAAGGATAGTGCTTGCCAATGTGGAAATATTGAGGGGCTCTTTTGAAGACATTGTTCCGGCATTTCCGGATAGCTCGGTTGACAGTTTTATCGCGGTGTTGCCGGACCCGGGGTTCATTGACGAAAAAAGGCATACAAAATGGGAACCGTTCTACAGGACGGTTTATTCAAAGCTGAAGCCGGGCGGGACGCTCGAGCTCGTCACCGAGATAACCGACGAACTTTTGCAGCCAGTGAGCGACGAGCAGTTTGACAAGTGGGCCGCTTTCCTCAGAACCAGCTTTCTCTCCATCGGGTTTGTTCTGGCTAAAGAATACGAGGGCGCGCCTGCAAGTTATTCATCGCGCTGCCTGGACCAGTTCAGGGGTGACACCGAGCGGATCCGCATGGCGACGCTAGAGCTGGCAAAGCATTGATCAAAAATTCCGGTCGCTGCTTTAGTGTCACTCTTCACTAATCTGTCTGAAAACCGGCTTTATAGTTAGAGCGCGCTTCCACTTTAAGATGCGGCGGAGCTCTGCTTTTGCAATTATTTTTGGGGCCATGATGCTTGTTTCTGTCCTTCCCGCGTATGCTCAGCAGGTGGAAACCCGCGGGCCGCGACCCGAGGTCGTTTATGGCGAAGAGAGGCACTTTGTCACGTTGACGTTCTACATCGGGCAGAACGACGGGGCGCGCCTTCAGGAAATTCTTCAAATCCTGCAGGCGGACAACGTGAGCACTGTGGTGTTTTTCATCCAGCCAAGCATTTTGGAGGGGAACCCGGCCGCTGCAAGCGCGATGACTCAGAGGGGGCATACAATCCTGCCGGAGAACAGCACGGGTCATTATGACCGAAACTATGTTCCCACGTCCTTTGGCGGGATATTGCTCTCGGACATGGACGTGCTTGGCAGGACCGATAAGATGGCAGATGTGATGGCTTTTTACAACCTTGCCCTCCATTCAGGTAATGCCAGCGTCGTCGCGTTCACCCCCAGCGCGCTTCCAAGGTTCAACGCTACAACGGATTTACTTGAAGAGATATTGGGCGATGCCGGCAGGGCGCTCGTGTTCACGTACAGGGGCAACATAGCACAGCCGGCTGACATGATCGTCGGCAGCGCAGGCAACGTGACGACCACCCCGGTCGGCGCAGGCACCACCTACAGGACAGTGCTGGATCAGGGCTTGTGGGATATGCAGCGGCTGCAGCAGCGGTACCCGTCCGACATCACAACTATCCAGACAAGCTTGGCCCTAGCTACCTTGTCGACTCCACCGTTGTGGTTGGCGAAACTGCGATGCTGGACATTTCCGGCCAGAACGTCCTGATAGCATCGCCGGCGCCGGACAAGGACAGGAGGATCGAGGTGATAAGCAGGGCTCTGATTGCAGACTCGCTCGTTCCTCGTGGGATCCTGCTGCAAACGCGCCCGACCGGAACCCCTACCACCAGCGCCCGTTCATCTTTGTCGACGGCGGCAGGCTCGACATCAGGAATTCCACCATAATGCACATAGGCTTTCCGCTCGCCGGCCTGAGCGAAGAGAGGAGTGCAAGGGCGGCGATAATGTTCCACGACAGCAGCTTTACTATTGCAAACTCGACCATAGCGTTCAACTTTGACAGCATCTACGCAAGGAACAGTACCAACTTCCAGATCACTGGCAACGAGGTTTACGGCAACACCCGGTCCGGCATTGACATTCGCGCCGGCTCGCACGACCTTGCCATGAATTCAAACCACGTGCACGACAACGGGTACGAAGGGTGATCTGCACCGAATGCATCAATGTCAGCATAGCCGGCAACACCGTGGAACACAACAAGGAAGCTGGCATCAAGCTATTCCCCCACACCAATTCCACAACTGTAAGTAACAACCTTGTTAGCTACAACGAAAAGTTTGGAGTATACCTCAGGAACAACAGCACAGACAACGTGGTACGCAACAACACCATAACTGGAAACGAGGAGGGGATAACGCTGGCCGGCCCTTCGATCAACAACGTGATCGCAAACAATACTGTTATAGGCAACGATGTCGCAGTGGTGGCTGACCCTTCCAGCCAGACAAACATACTCAGAGCCAACCGGCTGAATTCTGCGCAGCCGGGCTAGCCCTTGTGCCGCATGGCGCGGTGGTCGGCAAAGCATCCCCTAGAGCAAAACTCTGCGCTGCAGCCGTCGTGGTTGCATGGCACAGGCTCTGCATGGTTGAACTTCTTGTTGCAGTAGGTGCACACAGCTTCCAGCTCGGGAAAGTCGCGGTTTAAGAAGGGCTCGCAGGAACGCTTTTCCCGGAACCACAGCACCTCAAGGTTCAGCTTTTCGGCGTGAGTCAGCACCGTATCGTAGGCCTCGTAGTAGCCCGGGGCGTAAAACTGGCGCATAAAGACAGATCCGCCCTGATGCTTTGTCGAGGCAGGGTTCCTGTAGGCGACAAGCCACTTTTCGGCCGGTATTTCGTCGCCGGATGCAATCCCCTTTCGGCCCTTCACGGTGCTGCTTGAACGTCCGCGATTTTAATTCCTTACGCTATGCCAGCAATATATCGGGCGCGTTCTGCCTAGAAATCACCGCAAAGGCGTCCTCCAAGTCGCAACAGTCGCACTTGTTGTTGATTCTTGCAAATCTATTTCTCTTCCAGCTCCACTCCTACGATCTTTTGCAGGTCCTTTATGCTGAGCGGCTTTGTAAGAAAGCACTTTACGTCGAAATCCGGAAACACTTTCTCAAACTCTTCGCGGTACACCTCAAACGCTGTCATGAAGCAGACCTTGGCCCTGTAGTCCTTTTTCCTGATTTCCCGGTACAGCTGGAAGCCGTTGATCTTGGGCATCCTTATGTCAAATATGAACATGTCGTAGTAGCCGGGCTTGAAATTTTCAAGAGCCTGCTCGGGGTCGTTGTACGAATCGACCGCGTATCCTGCCGTTTCGAGCCCGCGTTTTATTACAGAGGTTATGTCCTGCTCGTTGTCTACGACGAGGATCCTGCCCTTGTGGTCTGCTCCCACTAACACTATGGCTTTCCATAATATTTAACAAGATTTCACAAATTTTCTAGGGATTGCGATTACTGCATCATCGCCGGGCGAGCGCGTCCTGCATGTAATGCCTGAGCTCTGACACCTTGACCCTTTCCTGCTGCATCGTGTCCCTGTGCCTCACCGTCACGGTGTCATCCTGCATCGTGGTCTGGTCTACAGTCACGGCAAATGGCGCGCCCACCTCTTCGAGCCTGCGGTAGCGCCTGCCAATCGAGCCGGATTCGTCGTAAAAGATGTCAAAGTCGTATTTCAGGTCTGAATGGATCTTGCGCGCCTTTTCGCCCAGCCCGTCCTTTGTCATCAGCGGCAAAACGCCTACCAGAACGGGCGCGAGGTACGGCTTGAGCTTCAAGACGACCCTGTCGTCGTGCTGCTCGTCTTCATGATAGCAGTGCTCAAGTATGGTGTAGATGCTCCTGTCTATTCCCATCGACAACTCGAACACATGGGGCAGCACCTTGGTCTGGTCAGCGGGGTCGACCACCTCCAGATTCTGCTTGCTAGTGGTCCCGTGCCCTTTCAGGTCATAGTCAGAGCGGTAGTTGCAGGCCACGAGCTCGAGCCACCCGATGCTGGTCTCCACCTCAAAGTCAAACGCGACGGAGGCGTAGAACGCCTTTTCCTCGTCAGATAGCCGCCGGAACCGACTGCGCTTTACGTCAACGCCTGTCTTGTCATAGAACTCGATTAGCAGCGCAAGGTAGTAGGCGACGAGCTTGTTAGGTATCAGCCCATTCGCAACAGCTCCGGCAGCTGTTGTTTCCGTGATCGACGATCCGTCGTGCGGAGATATTCGCAGAACAGTGTCCTTGATCTCGTCGAACTTGGGCATTTCGTTCAGTCGGTTGGGGTTGCAAAAGACCTCGATCTCGGCCTGGTAGAACTCCCTCAACCTGAGCAGGCTCTGCCTCGGCGCGATTTCGTTCCTAAAGCTCTTGCCCACTTGAGCGATTCCTAGCGGCAGGCGGCCCCGCATCGTCTTGAAAACG